>NZ_RXHX01000025.1:0-97899 GCF_005930655.1 Pseudomonas sp. FSL W5-0299 | reverse complement strand
GCACGGTAAGCGCGTGCGCTTCTACTCCACGGTCGATCTGGTCAATCTGCTGGAGCGCGAAAAGCACGACGGCAAAGCCGGGCGGATCGCCCAAGCTCTGCTGCGCATGGATCTGGTCATCCTCGACGAACTGGGTTATCTGCCCTTCAGCCAGGCCGGCGGTGCGTTGCTGTTTCACCTGCTATCCAAGCTGTACGAACACACCAGCGTGGTGATCACCACCAACCTGAGCTTCGCCGAATGGTCGAGCGTGTTCGGCGACGCCAAGATGACCACCGCCCTGCTGGATCGGCTGACCCACCACTGCCACATCGTCGAAACCGGTAACGAGTCCTATCGCCTGCAACACAGTAGCTTGGCGGCCCAGGCCAAGATCAAATCACGGGAGCGAAAGCGTAAGGGCGGCCAGGAACCGGAGGACGATGAGCCGTTCTGATTTCATGGCGACGACGGCCTGCTACATGGCTGCGTGTGGCAGGTCTTAAACAACTGAACTGGGCTAGCGAAGGAGTGGGGGCAACAGCAGCTGCGCTGGTAGACTTATCCACAGTTGCTGGTAACAAAATCAGCAATCCGCCCTGGGTCAAATTTCAATCGGCAGGGTGGGTCAATTTTCCATCAGCGCCAACACCATAGCCCAGAGGCGTTGTTTCAGGTTCTTTGCAGCTTCTTGGCCCCTGCCTTTGCTATCGAGGTCAGCCCAGATTCGGACTGCCTTTACAGCGGGCGGCGGACAGAAGTTTTCGAGATAGTAGGCATTGACCAGCGGCCAGACCGGGAGGCCCATCGCTGTTTCAATCGCCAACGCTGTTTCCAGCCCTTCGCAGACATCCACCACTTCTCCCGGTTGGGAGGTCCGAATACCGCCACCAACCACGGAGCGGTCGGACGGAATGGGGAACATCATCTTGGAGCTTTCAAGCGGCGCTTTCTCACCTTTTGCAGTCAGAAAGATCCGATGCAACACAACCGCTGCGCCTTCCATATCGGAAATGATGGCGACAATGGCTGGGAAGTCGGCTCTTCCCTTCTCGACCTTTGCGGACAAGGCGGGATGGAATCTAACTGTTGCTTCCAGGCCTGGACGATCCCAGGCGAGGATTCCTCTTGAACGCAGGTAGAGCCGAGCTGGCTCTGCGCTTGGATGAGTCAAGGGTACAGACCCTTTCCATACCTTGCGCATCGTCTCTCGAAGCCACTCATTGCTGGGTTGCTTGTTCTCCTGCTTCACCTGGCGAGGGACAACCTGCCGGGCTTTTCCTGCAATGCTGTCACGGCCTTCTGGGTCTTTTACACCAAGCAGAGTGCCAACTTCCTGGAGTGCTTCGTGGAAGCGCCAGTTGCGCACCCAGGTGAGGAGAGCCAGACCATCAGGCTTGAAACCGCAGGTTTGACATACCCCACCGCCAGTTGTGCCGGCTGTTTTACGGAAGACCCGAAACCCATCCAGCCCACCATGCACAGGGCATGGGAAGGCTTTACCAGGTTTGCGTTGAGCTTCTACTAGCTCCGGGGCCAGTTTTTCGTAGATGCCAAGCCACCGGCCCTTGGCTTCTTCGAGCACATCGCTTTTGTTCGGCGCGTACATAAGTCACCTCAGTGTCACGGTTAATGAAAAGCGCCCCGTAGGGCGCTGGCTTGGTTATTGGTTCACCCGGATATCCCAGGAGTTGCGGTAGGTATCCACCCAGTCATCCTGGAGTACACCATCCACGTTCACTTGCTTGAGAACCTTGATGGGCGTTTTGCCCTGGAACTCGACAGTGATCGTTTGACCTTTCTGGGCACCGCTACGACGCAATGCTGCGCCCAGTTCGATACCCCAGATCAGGTGTTTGCCGATACGCAGAAAGAAAGATTTCCCGTTCTTCCTGTTGAATCGGTAGTGGTGATAGCCGGAGCCGGCGTAAACGCCAGTGACGGTTTTTCCTTTCTGTCCGTGGAAGGACAGTTCAGTTGCATCGCTTTGAGCTTCCTCAACCTGCTGATCCAGCTCCTCAATATTTGGGGAGCTGAAGTTATCGGCCTCTACCTCATTGAGAGGGATAAATTCCCCCTTGATGTTGGCGTCTGGCAGCTCATCAGGAATCAGTTGCTGAATGCCCTTGCGAGCAGAGGAGTTGAACAGACGGTTGATCTGAACAGGTTCCAGCTGCTGGCTTTCGTTTTTGATGACTTCCGGGAGCAGATGAACAAGCCGTGCAGAAAGCACGGCCAGGCCATCACGAGCGCGGAGATAGGTTGGAGTATCGAGATTGACGGTAACCATCACAGACACTCCTCACGGCGACTGTAGGCCGGGAACTGGAAGTTCTCGTAGTCGACGCGATCACACCAGGTTGCTTTGACACAGCCCTCGGTGATTTTTACAGCCTGTACGGCAGTTGCTTGTGGGAGTTGACGCTTGAACCAGCCGGTCAGCTGTGATACGTACTCGGGGAGGTAGAGTATTGCGCAGGCTACAGCTACACAGAGCATGTAGGGCATGGTGGCTTTGATGAACTGAGGGAAGTAAATCCCACAGAGCAGAGCAACCAACATCCCCCAGCTGAACAGCACTTTTGCTTTGAGGCTTTTCGCGGCCATTTTCGTTCTCCATCAATTTTTAATGACGGAGAACCCCCAAACGGGAGTAGCCCCGTCAGGGTTTTTGACAAACAAAAAGGAGGCGCGAAGCCTCCTTTGTTATTGATGCTCTGCTAGCGCAGGCATGGTGTGGTTGATGTGCTCAACCGAGCATTGCCTAACTGCATACACAGTTATGGCGACCAGTATCAGCACATGCTGACACGAGGTTACTTGTTTGCCCCAAGGGGCTTGATCGGCGTACCGATGAATGAAGCCATTTTGCGTAGGGCTTTGCAGCCCGTCAACCGGCAACAACACGACCTCGTTAATCTGGATGGATACCGCCCGAATAAGCGCCCAAAGACAGGCCGGGCTTTGTTGCAATGCCTTCTGCCACCAACCACAGGAGCAGGCATCATGGCCGAGAAGCAACCAACCCCCCGCAAGTTTAAATACTCCACCCCGTCGCTCGCCGGCACCTTGACCCTCAACACCGAGCAGGCCAAGCGATTCGGCGGCAACATCTTCGACAACCTGACCACCAGCCTGTTCATCATCGACGTGATGGCTCGCAAGCTGGCGAAGAACAACAAGGCCTTTAACCACAAAGCGGTGGCCTCAGCGGTTACCACTCTGATCGACAACATGCAGGCTGAAATCAGCGGTGAGATTCAGCGCATGGAGCACTTCATGAAGGCCGAGAAGATCGGCTCGGAAGTGACCTACAGCAACCCGCTGGTTCGCCAGTTCCGCATCACCAGCCCAGAGATCATGCGTGTTTCCACGCTGCTGAATGACTTTGACCGGCTGATTGTCCTGATCGATACCGCTTGGTTGCACGGAAAGCTCGATAGCGCAGAGGCTGACGAGTTCCGCGACCGCAAGGTGAAAGCCGTTGGCAAGTGCCTCAAGAGCCTGATCAGCAATGGCATGGCAGCTCGTGAAAAAGCCTACGCATCGAGCGAGGCGGCTGAAGTTCAGCAGGAGATCGCGAAGGTTGAGGCAGAGGTCGCCGCCGAGGCGCAGGCTCGCGAAGTGACTGAGCAAGCCGAGTCGGCCGACGCCGCCTAATCATCACTCAGCAACAACGCCCCTACTTTAGGGGCGTTCGTTTATCTGGAGGTTGCCGTGAGTACAACGAACACAGCAAGGAAACCTAGTCAAGTGAGAGTTCCAGCGGCCTCGACACCAGGTAGAAATCGCGATGGCTCTCAGGCCGCGACTGGCATGCTGATGATGGATCTTCCTCCGCTTGAAGTAGGGCTGAGAGCTATGCAGAGAGGGCAGCAACTTCAGCGTGGTTTGGAAAAGTCAGACGAGGGTTTTTTCCCTCATGATCTAGACGACATAGATTTGCCGAGTAGCTACCAAATGAAACGCCCCTTTTGGGGCGTTCAGGAGGTCATTTGCGTTGTGGTGTCGTTTGTGGTCGGCATCCCTCTCGGGATATGGCTGGGTCACTGGATCTACGCCCTGCCGGGCTGATGGCCTCGTGCTTTTTTCTCAGCCGCTCCACATGGCGTTGAGCGGCAAAATACCCCCCCTTGATTCGCTTGCGTTCAAGAGCACTACAGATCGAGCCAACATGGCCACGGCTAAACACCGGGGCTCGATGGCTCTGAATCTTGCGCACAGCCCCCCAGATTCCATACACCCTCTCCGGCAGCCCCCCATCGAAGGTGGCTGTGCCAGCCATCACGGCATAGCTATGGATCTTCTGCCCATGTACGCCCAGCAAGCGGCCTATTGATCGAACGTGGGCGTGGTTCTGGAATAGCGGGTTGCGAATGCTGTACTTGCGGCGGCCTACTATTTGAAGCCAGGTTTCGGGCTTTAAGGGGTCAACGACAATCCGGCCCTTGAAACACTTGGTTTCCAGCACCCAAATTCCATATCGGCTGACGACTATATGATCGACTTGCGTCGACTCGTCGCTGTGCTGCCCGCGATAGATCGCGTTGGCAAAGACCCGATACTCGCCACTCAAGCAGAGGCGAAGCATGAAGTTGACCTTGTACTCGCCCCACCATCCCCTGTAGTACGGAAACTCAAGCAGTCTGGTGTGAGCTATAGCTGCCAGCACGAACATGGCGATTACGGCTGGCGTGTATGTCCAAAGGAATTCGGTCATAAAGCGAAGCCGCCTCTCGGCGGCTCTCCATTGGTAGGGTTAGAGCTTTGAGCAGCAATCTGTCCAGCGCCAGATCATGTACATGGCGTCATTTCCGGTGCCGGGAATGTGTCGACCTGGCCCGCCTTCCCAAGTCTGCGGTGGTTCTCCGAACCACATACCCCGCTGAGTCTGGCTTTTAGGCCAGAACTGCGTGAGCTTGTATTGGCTCTTTGGGATAGATGGGTAGATAGATGCGCGGCACAGGTTCTCGTCCCCCATCGTCCTGCGAGCCAATCCTCGGCGATGCTGCTGAGATAGAAGCCTGGCAGTGATCAGCCCGGTTGTTCGATTGAAGTCCTGGCTGCGCGTATGGCCTGCGAGCGGGTAGATGCTCCCCCAGGTTCCAGTACACCACCATAGCGATTCAAGCGGCTCTTTCCGTGCAGTCACCAGGGCGGACTCAGCAGCGCATGCCAGGTGAGCCGCAGGGTTTGCTACAGCGGCAGACTCGGGATGCTGGAAGAACGCCAATCCTGGATTGTTCCAGGTAGGGTCAATCTCGGTGAACATGATGATGTCCAAATCGAGGTATCCGTCCGGGTTGCACTTAGTCGGCGTGTAGAGATCGAGGATCTGCAGCAACGGAAACGCATAGAGATGGGTGTGGTAAAACGAACCGTCATGCTGGCCCGTCAGCGAGTGGTTGTCCTGGTTCAATCGGCCGTAGCTGCGCTTGCTGCCCATAGGCAGAGTTACACCACCCAAGGTCGGTGAACAGCCAGGTTTTTTGACTGTTTCAACTATTCGCGCCGGCTCCCACATCGCTGTGACTATGCCCGGCTTGTAGATGCCAGACGAACCTTCCTCGCAGATGCAGTACGTCTTCTTGCTGGCCTTGGCCGGTGCAGAACCGGGAGTAATCTGGACACCAGCAACTCGAATGGGGAACAGGCATGTCCAGCAAATATCAGTGAATAGTTTCGGGCCTAGTAGACCTGAGTCCTCGCAAAGGGGGTCGGCGGCGAGCGCCCTTCCTGGTTGGGTCAGCAGCCCGCACAGCACAGCCCCGCAAAGCATCAGCAGAACATTACGGATTCGCATGGGCAACCTCCTGCACGCTAGCCTCGGTGTGCTCGGTAACGATGAAGTGAGTGTCGTCTGCCGTTACCACTGAGGGAACACGCTCAATGCCAAAGCGCGACGCCATGTCCGGTTGAAGCAAGAACAGAGGAGCGTCCATCGAGTCCTGAGTGGCGTTGAACAGTTCCCAACCAGAGGTGCTGGGTATCTGGGTTGCCATGATGGATACCGTCACTCCCAGCGGCGCAGAAGCCTTCTCGCGCTTGGCCAGATCTACCTGCCAAGCTTTGGTAGGGTCGATCACCACGAGCTTCTGGTCGAAACGTCGCATGGCCAGGGGATTTATTCTGCCGGCAGGAGTCACGACCTTGCCTTCACTGTCCAGGATGTCCTGCGGGATGAGAACAGAAGCGTCCACGCGGCGACGGGCTGGCTCGGTAGCAGCGGGCAGGTAATGGCCGGTATGCACGTCCCAGAAGCGGCTGATGGCCCGCTTCTTCATGGCGTCATAGTCCAGTTCTTCCAGGCGCTGCTGGGCTACGGTCATCAAGTCTGGCTCGGAGATATCGACGGGCTGACCGATGATGCCAAGGTCGCCTTTCTTCCCCTCGGCAATCGCGTCTTGAAGATACTCGACGGAGCTGATCCCGGTGACCTTGGCCACGAGCTTGTCCTCGGGGGTTTCTATTGCCACGGCCGGCACCAGGCTGATGCCATGCCGCTGAAACGCCAGCGGATCGAGCAGCACGCTCACCGTGCTTTGCGTTTCCTGAGTCATTCGGTGCATGCGGGTGACGGCATCAGCCATCGATACACCATTCGGGATGCCTCGAAAGACAATACCCGTCGCTGCCTGGCCATCGTATAGGCTCATCAGATCCATGATCGCCTGGTCGCCCATCGAGAACGACACGAAGATGAGGGTGCGGTGGCCATCTCCCAGCGGATGTTTTTTCTCTGGCTTGGTCTGCTGGGCTTCTCCAACCTGATCAGCCTTGGGCTGGTCGGCTTCCATTCGGCGCTGGGCCTCCTGGACAACAATGTTTTCAGCGAGGGACTTAACCCAGGTCATGTCCTCGGTCTGCTGCAGGGCATCAGTTGCCGCCCTGCCCTGCAAGCTGATTTGCTTGGCCTGCTCCAGTACCTCGGGTGCAATTGAGTCGATATCGAGCTTCTTGATACCCAGTTCTTGCTGAGCCATAGCCGGTAATGCCAAAGCCAGCGCAAGGGCGCTGGCGAGTGCTGTTTTCACCATATCGGGTATGCCTTCCCCATGATCTGTTCGTAGCCTGCAGAGCCCCAGTAGCGGGAATCGAAGGAGTCCGCTGTCTCGCCGAAGAACCAGAAACGGTCAGGAGCAATGGTCGTGTCCCGGACGTATCGGGCTGGATCAATGCCCTGCTGAGCGGCCACATCGAGCCCGTGGGCAACGACTTGGTTGTTGATGCGTGTTTCGCTCAGTCCGACAGCGACGGAATCACCTGGCATTCCCTTTAGCACTTTCACCACCGTGGTGCCGTCGACGAAAAGGGGTGAAAGCCCCTTGGACTTGAATGCGAAAATATCCCCTCGAACCGGCTCTCGATCAGTCTTGTCGATGACCCATACCCGGTAAGGAGGAAGACACAGGCTTTCTTGTGTGGCGATGGCAAGGGAGAACCGGCTGGTTAGCGCGACAACCGAACCGGCAACAACTGCGGACAGAACCGCCGCCGTCACCAGGAACTTGGCCGTCAGCCGGCGAGGAGCCCGTTGGCGGGTCACCTCAGCCTCGGCTCTGGCTATCGCGCTCTGGATGGAGAGCGGATTGCGCAGAGCCATTAAGCAGCCCCCTCCATCGACGAGTGATCGTGGACTACGCCACGATCCTTGAGCACTTGAAGGATGGCCTTCTCCTGCGGCATGCCCAGGACTGTGTAGTTGCGGATAGCCTGCACGTCTTCAGGTGCGGTCGAGTAGAGCAGCATGGAATACGGGTCTACGGTCAGGCGCGCAATGCCGGTACCGCGTGGCGTCATCATGAAGATTTCGGAGTAGTGCCCTTTGTAGGAGCGAACAGTCTTCAGGATGCGGTAGCCCCCCTCGCCCAGCGGCAGACGTTTGTTCTCCTGGATGGCGTTGATAGCCTCTGGCTTCTGGCCCAGCAGCAGGGTGAAGGCCGAGTTTTCGGCGATGGCCTGGCCCACGCGGTTGGTATAGAGGTCGTTGACGCCCTGAGTAATCACGATGGCTGCACCGCCGTACTTACGGAAGCGCCGGTAGCCGTGCTCAATGAATTCACCCACGTTGCCCTGAGCCAGCAGCGACCAGGCTTCGTCGATGATTACGATTTTCGGGCGGTCACGCTCCCCGAGGTACATATCCTGCTGAATCTGGTAGATCAGCTGCAGGAGCACAACCTGTTGCAGGTGCTGGCGACCTTTCAGCTCTTCGAGTTCCAGCACGGTGAAGGGGTTTTTGAAGTTCAGGTTGTTCTTACCGTTGAAGAACCGGCCATATTGACCCTTGGAGGTGAAGGCGAACAGCTGATGGCCAATGTCCTGTACGCGCTGGTCCCCGTCACCGAGCAACGACGATGCAATGTCGTCGACGATCATCGACTTGCCCTTTTCCTCCCAGACGGTTGTCAGGTGTTTTTTCAGGCCGGCAGTCTGGAAGTCGTCCAGCGGCACAGTCGGTGCAGCCATTGCGGATAGCAGACCGACCAGTACGTCTTCCTCCTCGCTGTAGTCCTGAATCAACTCGAACGGGTTTAAACAGATTTGGGACTGCTGGTCGAAGCGTGCAAAGTCGCCGTTGTAGGCCTCGCACAGCTTCAGGTAAGACAGCCCCACGTCGATTACCCAGCACTTCGCCCCGATGCTCAGGTAAGAGCTAATCAGGTAGTTGGTCAGGAAGGACTTACCGGAGCCGGACTGAGCAGCGATGGTGCAGTTGTAGTTCGTGTCCGAATCGTAGAGGTGCAGGCTGATCGGCTGGCCGTTGCGGGAGATGAACGGCGCAACATGCGTACCCGTGCCCTTCCAATCGCCATAGATCGGCAAGATCGGTAGGGCTTGAGTCAGGCTCATAGTCTTGTAGCGGAACAGCTCCTTGATTACGTCCGGATCGGTACACATCGGAAGCGCGTTGATGAACACCGGCAGCACGACGAACTTGTCCTCCATGAAGGTGAAGGACAGGGTGCTGAAGTGAGACTTGGCGTTGGACGCGGCCTGAATCAGATCCTCCTTGGATTGGCCGAAAATCACCAAGGTCATGTTGGCCTGAATGTTAGGCAACCCCTTGTCCAGATCCTCGAACAAAATGTCGTAGTTCTCCTTGCGCTTGCGCAGGATGGGCACGAAATGGACCATCGGGCCAAAGCTCTGGTTTATCGCCCACTGCCGGGCCTTCGACAGCTTGTCTTTGCGTTCGAGCTGAGGCGGGAAATAGAGCGTCATGCTGATGATGCAGTTGCCACGAATACCGCCACGCTGGGAGAGGATATCCGCCAGGTACTGACTGGCGTCGCCTTGCCACATGACATCCGGAAAACGCTTCACCGAAAGGGTTTTGGCATAGCAGTCTTCGCCGATACGAATGTGGTCTTTTTCCACATCGAGACTTCGGTTGAAATCGAGGATCTGCTCATTGAGTGGCTTATCGGTTTCCGCCTTCATGTAGGGGTCTTCGCGCCACGATGCTGACGGGCCTTGGTTGAGGACCGAGGAGAAAATTTCTTTGTAGCTGTCGTTGGTCATCGGCACCGGGCCGAGGTTGCAGCTTTCCAGGGATGTCTTCAGCCCATCTGCCAGCTCGCGTGCTCGGGCAGCTTCACTATCGGTGGGCAGGTAATCTTTGATAGGAAGCGTCACCGAAATGACGAGATTTTGCTCACGGATTTTGACGCCGGAGATCGAGTCCACCGGCCGCAAGGTACGCTCGCTAAAGTATTCGGCGCGTGCTTCGGTTACCCGGTTCAGTAGGGCTTGGGTTTCGGGGCTGGCTTCTGAGCGACCGGACTCATTGAATGCTTTGCGCAGGCGAGTGAAGCCCGTCTTCATATGGTTGATGTTTTCGGTGCAGATCAGGCTGAACTGGATGATCGTTTTCTCTGGCCAGTCAACGGTCAGGCCTGCTTTGAGGCGTGCGCCCTCGTCGCCGGACGATCCTGAAAGCGGAGAGCAGACGAAGGCAAATCCAATCCGGTTCCCTTCGAGCTGGAACAGGTGTTTGTCGGGGTCATATGCCAGGCCATTGATCATCTTGGAAAGCCGGGGGATGTTGGCCAGAAGGTTTGAGAGCATGGTTGACCTCTTAACGGTTACGGTTCTGTTCGATCCAGGCACGCAGGCCCTGGTCTGGCTTGCCCTGGCGGGTCAGGCCGTCATCACGGATTAGGAAAGGGACGTTGCGGGCACCAAGGAACTGCGCGGTCAGTCGGCGCTTGCCGACAATCTCCATCGAGCAGTCACGCTCATCTTTTTGCGCGAGTGGGGTTTTCATGTCCCCGGTTACCGCAACCTTCCAGGCCTCTGCTTGATCCTTGGCGCAGTGGATCTCGCGGGTACGGGTCATGCTTTGTGGACCAAGAATCGGCAGCATGAGCACGTCCAAGCGATAGCCTTCCGGCAACGATTGGCGGGCCTCATCCATGATTTCCTTGCAGAAGGAGCAGGCCGGGTCAGAGAACATCGTGATGGCCTTGTCACCCGTGCCAATGCTGATAGGTGCAAGGTCTTCAAAACCGAGGTCGGTCTTGTCTACGGGTACATAGTTGGCCGCAAATCGAGCATCCTCAATTGTGGTCAGCTCTTTCTGCTGCCACACGTCATAGACGGTGCCTTGAATGATGAATCGGCCGGTATCGCTGATGATCGCGAACTTCCCGTTCTTATTGATTGCCAGCATCGCCGATGCAGGCAACATCACTACGTCCTTGTTTTCGTAGATCGTAGGTTGTTGCAGGGACGCTTTAGGATCGGCGGCGTGCGATGCGGAAATGAAATGACTGCAGAGGACAGCGGCGAACAGCAGAGTGTGTTTGAAGGTCATGGGACGGCCTCTATGAATGATGCCGTCAGGGTAAAAGGCAGGACAAAAAAAAGGCCCCTTTATCTGGACGGTTTCCATCCAGATAGCGGGGCCTTTGAGGTGGTTGGCTTACATGCCCACAGGGATAGCCTGCATAGCATGTACCGCAGCAATGCCAGCCGGCACCGTGGCGGTCATGATTGACTCGATGACATCGGGGGAAGCGTAGAGGCCAACGCCACCGCCTACGCCGGTAACGAACGGCATCAGCGATTGGCGCAGTACGCCAGCACCGATACCAGTCAGCACCATCAGGCCGATCAGGATTCGGCCGAGGGTGCCCTGCATCCAGTCGGTCAGGGTGATCCACACCGAGTCAAAGGTATCGCCGCCAGTACCAGCCACTGCTGCACCGGCCAGGGTCATCAGGGCAACAGCCGCGATGAGTTTCAGGTTTTTCTCTTGGGCTTTGAGCATTTGTAACTCTCTCCGGAAAATACGCAGGGCCTGCGCTCCTGGGATATTTTCCACAGAGGACTGGGGCATATGTCTTGGAATTCGGGCGGTTTCGATCCAGATTAACAACTAGGGCCGCTTTCGCGGCCCTAACTGGTTCTACTGGTTGGCTACCGGCAGTGATTCAGCCCCGGAGTTGTCGACCCCAACCACTGTGATGATCGGCAACCCGTTGGGGTATCGCCACTTCGGTACAGAGATCGAGCTTGAACCAAGCCCCTGTTGAACACCATCGACAAACCACAGGTGGCGGTCCATTCGTCCATCCTGGTCGGTACAGGTCGCTTTAGCGAGCCACGATGAACTTCCCTCAATGACGTTGATCGCGCAGCTCGGCGGCTGGTTTTGCTCAACGCCGATATCCACCGTGCCGAATGCCGAGTAACCCATGCTCGTGGTGATATCGAGTCGCGCCGTATGCAGACCCGCGTTGAGCGTTGCTCTCCCGTAGTCGCCAGATGATGGCAACGAATCACCATTCATTGAGTATGTCCGTGTCTCAATCCTGTCTTTGGGGTGGCCACCGCTGATTGAAGGCCGCAGCAACACGCCAAGCGGCGCACGGTTGAACTCATTATCACCACTCCAGCTCAACTGAACCAACCAGGGAAGGGGCTCCAAGAACTCAAGTTCCTGCTCAATAAATGAGTAGTTCCCGCGACTGTCCGTGATGTGGACGCCGAACTGGAAATTACCGGGTTCGTTTATCTTCAGGATTCGGGTTGGCTCGTAGTCATCCTTGATAATGGCAACTTCATCGTAGGGCGGTATTTCCCACTCCATCTGCAGCCCTTCAAACTCCCGGAAGGTGCCCATAGAGCGAACCTGCATGGTCAGATCGGCCGGCGCATACCTAGCAGTCATCTTGTTCACGAACTGCCATTCTGGCCAATCGTATGACCAAAAGATGAGCCGGTACTCGGTCAAGCCCATACCGCCCTTGTCCTCGTATCCGTTAATCCAGGCTTTGAAGCCGATGGTGCGGCCTTCGTCCAAGAAGTCTTCGGTTGTCGGGGTGTACTTCACTTCCTTTAGGTTGGTCTCGGTGCCGTCTGGGAGAATGAAAAAGCCGTCCATTGTCAGATCCATTTTCGGATACGGCATCATCATGTTCGCGGTCCAGGTTGCCTCAGCACCAACTTCAGGACGGCGCGGCCCGATGATCTGCACTCGTGGCGGCCTAACCGGGCGGAAAGCCACCCCAGCGCGCAAGTTCTTGTATACCCGCTTGTCATCAGGGGAGTCGGCATACTTCAGTCGAGCCTGCAGGTAGACCCGAACAGATTTGTCGCGGGTCAACTGGTAGGTTTCTGAGCCAGCTGCCCAGGTTTTACCCCGGTCTTCAGACCACTCAATCACAAGGTTTGTGGTATCGAGTGCAGTGCCGTCGACGTTTGTCAGGGTGAAATTACCTGTGTCGTTGATGAATACGTTGGCCGGGCCCTTGATGCGCGCCTGAGGAATCAAAAAGGCGATGACTTCGATCTCTGGAGTCAGAGACTTGGCCCCGCTGTTGCGGTTTGTCATCTCCGCCCGTAGGAGGTAACGGCCCTTCTCGAAAACCTTGGTCAGGCGTTGTGGCATCTTGCCGGTGTTGTCGATCGTCTGCCAAGTTGCGCCCTCGTCCACGCTCATTTCCCATCTCACACCTCCAAGGTCGCGAGCTTCCAAGCGGGAGTCAGTCATTGCATAGAAGGTGCTGCGCAACGGAGCGGGACCAATCACTCGTAGAGCCTGCACATGCCCGAGCAGCGGATCGCCGTTGAGAATCGAAATGATCAATGGAGAAGGCGAGCTGCGGATCGACTCATACTCTGGTACCGGCGAACGAACACGGGCCTCCGCGTAAAGCCTGATTGCCTGGTTGGTCAGCGAACCTACTCCCAGGTCGAATCGCGCAATACCGCTACCATCTACAGGCTCCCAGTCAGACATCAACTCGCGCGTGCCGTTGGGCAGGATGCTGTACAGGCGCACATCCCAGTCACCCATGCTAGCAAGCGAGTACGGGTCTTCTGGATACCGTGTGTTCTTGATGGCCACTTCGACTGGCAGTAACTCGGTATCGAGCATGCTGCGCTCATCGTTGAGGATCATGGGCAGAATTGCCGCATCCGGTACTGCCAGCAACTCAACAACTTCGGCTGTCTTGTGGCTAGGCAGCTTGGTATAGCTCGCCTCGATCTCATAGGGAGTCTGACTCCACAGAGAAGCCTTCTTACCGTGGATTTGGCGGTTTATACGCTGTGTGCGGCCGTAGCTTGGCACCACCTGGTTTTCTGTCTCGACGCCATCAACCTCGACACGCACGCGAATATCTGAGGACAGGCCAACGACCGTCGCGTTCCCCACAAAGCCGCCTTCGGAGGAAACCGCGTAGAGCTTATCCCCGATCTGATTCGTGGTTGGCAGGTCTACTGTAATGAGCGGTGGCTCAACTACGTTGATCGTGTGCGCGCCGTGGCCAATGGAAACTTGCTCGCCGCTGGGGGTGAAGATCGATGCCTCCCAGTTGATAGTCTGCTCGCCTAGGGTGTCAATTCCGCCTGTAGTTTGCGGATAGTCCCAGTTACCGGCTTGCGTTAGGCCGCCAGGCAGATGTGTCCACTGAATAAGGCACACGGATTTATTCTGCCACTGGTTGGAAGCGTTTTTGGCCTTAGTTGGGTTGACGGTCAGTTCGCAAGCAGGCCCACCAGTATGCTTGACCAAGAGGCTCAGGTTCTCGACGCCCTGGTACGCTTCTGCAGGTGCCGGTTGCAGCCCGAATGTTAGCTGGCCTGCCAAGGGCTCGACATTCAGATCGCGGGTGAAACTCACCAGTTCGTGACGACCACCCTCCTCGTCAAAAACATAGACAGTTGCCTTTACCGGCTGTTGCCCAACAGACCTTGCAGAACCTTCCAAGCGCAGGGTCGCAGAATCACTGAGGTTCCGCCATTCATCAGGCGTCTGCGTCCACTGAATCCAGCAGGTTGGGTCGGTAAGAGTGTTCGACTGTCGTGCAGCGGATTCCCCGGTTTTGATCGAGCATGCCGAGTTAGTAGGTGAGAAGTTTACCTTGGTTCGTCCAGCCGCTTGCTTGATCGTCCAGTTGTCAGCTTCCAGACCGCCTTCAACAGCCCAGGCGTGGGCCTTAACTGAATAGACTGGGCCTAAGCGGTCTGAACGGCTCAGAAGGATCGTTGCCTCCCCATCAACCCCGACATCAAGGCCGCCGATAGCCGCTTCGATGACGGTCTCGCTATGAACGGATGGAACAAGTCGCATGCCCTGGCTCTGGGCTAGCTCGCGCGACTCAAGGCTGACGCCCACCACTGAGTCGGGCGTGACGTAGGCCACAAGGTCTTTGCCAAGAGCAGAGATCACTGGCTCATCAGTGAACTGGAGGGCGAAATTGCCCTGCGTAGTTTTCATCTGCTTGCGGACAGCTGGGAATGCGCTTGTCACCCCAGTCTCGATCACCTGCCGGCCATCAAAGAACTCAGAAGCAGGACGCACTTTCAGGGCGATAGTTTTCTCTGTGGCTTGTCCATCCTGATCGGTTGCTCGGAGCTTTACCGCTGTCTCGGTACTGCCGTCAGTCTTGAACGTCAGCTCATTACCGCTGATCGTGACATCGCCATGACCAGGTTGCGTTACTACATCGAGGTTGTGTGAGCCCCAGTTGTTTGGATCTACAACTGTAATCACAGCTGTGACGCCGATGCCTTCGTAGAAGGAAATGTCTCCAGGAATAATATCTGTCGGGGCAAAGTTGAATTTGTTCACTGTCACCAGCGCAGTGCCAACAACGCTTTCACCTTCGCCGTCTGTTGCGCGAATAGTGAAAGTATCCTCACCATGAAATTGTGCGGCCGGGGTGTAAATGAGTTTGCCATCAACGAGCGCTACGGTGCCGTTTGCAGGCTGCGACTCGATGCTGAAGGTGTGCAGATCCCCATAGGGGGTATCGACATCAGTCACCCAAGGTGCGGTTGGTTCGCTCGGTTGCCCTTCGTTTGCGCTAATAGTTGCGCCAGTGTGAGTAGGCACATCATTTACGGCGGTCACATTGATCGTGATAGTGCCTTCGTTCGACCACGCACCTTCGGTATCAATGACCTTGAACTTGATAACAGATGTTCCGTTGTAGTCCAGGGCTGGTGTGAATTCGACATTGGGTCCATTGATTTTCAGCGTGCCATTAGTGACTGAGCCAGAAACTACAAGCTGAAGTGAATCGTTGTCCTCAATATCAGTTCCAGGCCGGGATATTGTGATTGCTGTCTCTTCGGGAGTTGTAAGGTCAAAGTCAGCAGCTACCGGAACATCATTCACCGAAATTACAGTAATCGTCACGGTCATTGGAGCCGAGTAGGCACCCTTGGAGTCCTTTGCGCGATACGTCAGCGTGGTCATTCCATTCCAGTTGGCAACTGGGGTGAACGTCAAGGTGCTACCGCTGATCGACGCTGAGCCATGAGCAGCGTTCGGGGCTGTCACAATCTCCCAGGTGTGGCTGTCCCCTTCAAACGACAAATCCACGTCACTGACTGTCAACGTCAGGGTAGCCGTGATGTCCTCGTCTGTTGAGATGGTGCGGTTGCTTACTTCCGGAAGGTCGTTCACCGGGGTGACGGTGATACTCACTGTTACAGGTACCGACCATGCCCCGCTGCTGTCCTGAGCGCGGTAGGTAAGCGAAGTGCTGCCGTTCCAGTTAGCGGATGGTGTGAACGTCAAGGTGCTCCCGCTGATCGTGGCGGTGCCGTGGGCTGCGTTCGGTGCCGTGACAATCTGGAAGGTGCTTGGTGTTGGCGAGTCAATATCGGTGCCCGAGAGCGTCACAGTTCCGGCCGTGTCCTCAGGTGTTGAGAAAGCCTTGGTCTGGGCAATCGGGGAGTCGTTCACCGGCGCGACGTTGATAGTCACCAAAGCAGGTGCAGACCATACCCCCGCCGAATCCCGCACTCTGTAGGTCAGGCTGGTACTGCCATTCCAGTTCGCCGATGGCGTATAGGTCAACGAAGATCCAGTGATAACAGCCGTACCTTTATCAGGAGCGACCACTATTTCGTAGCTATGGGTATCGCCGTACGGGATGTCCGGATCAACCACAGCCAATGCAACAGAACCGGCTGTGTCTTCGTCGGTGCTGATCGTCTTCGTGACGGCAGTAGGCGCATCATTCACCGGGGTGTAGGTGACAGTCACGCTCGCCTCATTCGACTCGGCGGACTTCGAGTCTGTTGCCTTGAACTTGATTACAGCCGATCCACTCCAGTCAGGAGCCGGAGTGAAACTCATTGTTTTGCCAATGAAGGAAACTGTGCCAATTGTCGGGCTAAGAGGTGCCGTCAGGCTAAAACTATGGGTGTCGCCAACGTCAGCGTCAGTCACCACAACGGATGTAGAGCCGATTTGGTCCTCAACGCCGTTAATAACCCCATTACTAAGGACTGGAACCGAGTTTCTCGGCTTTTTCGGGACAATATTAATTGTCAGAACTTGCGGGCTCATCAGCTCGTAAATAGTGCCGCCACCATTTCCACCAAAATTTGCAGAGCGCCAGGCTTTCTTATAGGGGCGAATCTGCATTACGTCGCCAATTTTCAGACCTGGAACAGACACCCCAGTAGTAAAGTTATATGTTGCTACTGAACTAAGTTGTATCAAGGATGTGTGGTCTCGCAAATATGAGCACCCACCCACGTAAAAGGAGCCAGCCTGATAAGCGCCACCATTGATTGAAACAGCATACCCAATATCTAAGTATGGTTCATTCCACGCAACAATTGCTCCTGAAGTACAGGCCGCACCCCAAGGAGAAGTAAGCGAATGGATCATTTCAACACTTTCATCAATCGAGCCGTTGATGACGGTCTTACCAAAATCTTTACCAGTAAATGAAATGTGATGGTAGCTGTTATCTAATGAAGGTGGCGTAACCGTTACATACACATCGGCCGGAGTCGACTCGCCAAAGGCGTTAACTGCCGAGTATGTAAATTTATCCGCCCCATAAAATCCAGGAGCAGGCGTGTAATTAGCCGTTCCACCTGAGATGAATACCGTACCCTTCTCCGGTAAAGATTTAATTTTGTATGCGGTTGCGTTTGCGCTGGCCGGCATATACGACAGAGCAATAGCTTTTGTCGTGCCGTATGACGCTGTTTCAGTCTTTCCAATTGCTTCTGGAGGAATTGAATACGCAGCAGGGATAGTTAAGGTGAGCGAGTTTGATGTATTTGTAATAAGCTCAGCAAAACTTGCGTTATATTCATTGAAAACGATCGGGACAGTTTTGGTGGTCCCTGGATATGCATCGTAAGGGACTTTGAACTCAGCCTCCCATTCAGTTAATGCAGCACAAGGCGTTGCCAAGTCAAGAATCTTAAGATATGGGACGTTGTTATCATAATTGGCAGGCCGGTTAACCGGCCCCTGAGTTAGATCTGGGAACTGGAGCCGTAACAGTCCAGCAGGGTCGTACAAGCCCCCGACGACCTTAAGGCAGCCCGCTGTCTTCTTCGCGTATACCCCTTTCAACGTAACTACCTGGCCTGGATGGGCAGTCACGTTTGTACTGGAGGTGAGTGAGCCCGTCGCAATTGCTAAACCTGGCAATGCCATCGCCAGAACGGCCGCAGCAGTTTTAAAGATCAAGCTGCCGACCATCGACACGCATTTATGCTGAATTTTTCTGTAAGACATCGCTTGCATAGCAGCTCCACGACTAATGTAACGTAAGTAATAATCGTAAGGTTCTAAACTTCTCAACTAGAACTTCAAAAGAAACAAGCCGCATTTCTCCATCACGCAAACCAAGAAGCTGCCAATATATGGCAGCTTCGCATGCTAGACATTTGAGTGATTATTCAGTTTATAAAACCTGCTATTGCGCGGTTACACTTAGCGGCCTGAGGGTAGGAGCAGCATTTGGTTGTCTCGCACCAATCTCCCAGCGGCGCGGTTCAATTTCGGTGTAAATAAATCCAGGGATGTTTAGGTCACCGTTCTCGTCTTCCCACGGATCAACGGCAATTCGCATGACAACGGCTTGAGTCCGGATTGGAAGAGGGTTGCGAGCGCGCATGGGGATCGGAGCGTTATCGGCTCCCTCCGGGTACAGCACACGAGTTACCTGCTCGGTAGGCTTTGCGCCTTTTGCTTCAGCTTCAGCTCCTTCTTGCTCTTTCTTAAGCTGCGATTTGTAGTTTTCGCCTTCTGTTGCGGAGTAAACATCTTTTGCAGACATACAGGTTGCACCATTCGGCATACCCTTACAGGCATACTCTGGCTCGCCAATGTTCATAATGCTTGTGCAGCCAGTCATTGCTGAGAAAATCATGGCAGTTGCAATAAGACGTGCGTACATATCTGGATTCCTCAATTAACAGTGGTGGCTTGCAATGTGGTTTCGTTGAATTTAACTGTCATGCCTTTCTTCACGATGAAGTCAACTTCACGCATGGCATCGATTTCGATTACTGGGAAAATGTTCTCAGCCATTTCTAGGTAAAAGTCGGCAATGCGCTCCAAAGCGCTACCCACACCGCTTACACCTGCAGCTTGTAGTGCGTTTTGGTCGAAGGCTTGCTCATAAACAGGCGATTGGATGTCTTGATCTGCTTCACCGCCACGGGTGATATTGATCGAGGGTACTTGCCGAACGTCGAATGCCCCGGCAACACCCTGCATGAACCCAGCCATGAGAGAGCGCGCTAGAATCTGACCTTGCTTGCTGACCAGTCGGCCGCGAATACCAGCCTTACCATCCTCACCTGAGGCGTAGGCATCGAGCGAAGACTCAAGCACCGATCCGTCATTGCGAACGCACGAAAGGCGCTCAGCACGCATGTAAGCGCGCTCTGAACTGAGATCGCCCCAACCAGCAGCAATCAAGAAGCACTCGCGGAAATCAGCGCGAAATCGGTTCGGGAGAATCGCCTCAGCCTTGATACGGATCAAACTCGGGAATGGGTCCTTTTGCGCCTGCTTGCCAGTTGGCGCGTCCATGCCCGTGACCAGCACGCCAGAGAGAATCGAACCAGACGGCAGGGTCACACTCATCTCGCCCTTCTTCTCGTTCTCATCCACCTTTTCTTCTTTGCGGATGGTGCGGATTTTCGGGCCTTCCTTCTTCTCGCTGCTACGCGCTTTGGGGTCTTCTGGCGGCGGTGGTGGCTGGTTGGCGTAGACATCTGCCAGCTGGTCAGTGGAAGCAGTAGCCCTTGGCACAACAGCTTGAGGTACACGCTGCGGAATCGGCGAGTTGCTTTGGCCTTCAGCAGCCTGGTCTTCTTCAGCTTTGCTGTCTTTCTTGTCCTCGCGAGCAAGGCGGGCTAGCTCTTGCTCCATCATCTTCACCTGGTCTTCCAGGCTGGTGATTTTCTCCTGGGCCTCCTCGACGTTCTTGTCCTTTTCCCGCTGGCCGAGTACCCGCTCAAGCCGGGTTTGTTGGGTCTGCAGTGCCTTGAGCTGGCTGACAACGGAGTCCATGCCAAGCGCACGCGGATCTTCGTCGGTCAGTACCGCGTTTACTGGAGGCTTAGTCGCCTTGCGGGTCTTTTCCTCAGGCCCTGCGGCGCTCATGGCAAGGCCGAGTACAAGGCTGACCCCTGCGACTGTGCCACCAATGGCCAACATCCTTTTCGCCTTGGGCGAGAGGTTGGAGATTGATTTCTGGATCTGATTCATCAGGCGGCTTCCTTACAGCAGGCTTGGGCGGCTGGAGCTATCCGGTACTTCAGCCGGAATGCGGGTGATGATGAACACCTCGGTCTTGTCACCAGGTTCCAGAATCTCGCGTGGCCAGCTGCTGACGGCTGCACGGTTTGGATGGGTGCAGGCACCGTGATCGAACTCAACAGTTCGAGCAGAGTTGTTTTCAGCAACAGCCACATACACGCGGAAGTCATGGCCCAGGATCAGCTGCGACTTGCTGAAGTCGAATGCAACCCCCGGTTGTATGCAGGCCGGGATGCCATCGCCGGAGATCAGGTTGCCGAAGCTGTAGCCCTTTGGCAGCTTGCCCAAGGCCAGCTCGCGCATCAGTTCGCGAAGGGTTTCCATATATGGCTGACTGCGCTCCCACTTCTTTGCCTGGCCGCTGTACGCGGTAGACGGGGAAGCAAATGCAGCGCCTGAGGTAGTGACCTGGCCGCCAGGTACGGTCTGAGCAAAAATCAGGTTGGCCTGGATTGGCGGAATTGCCTGCGGTAGCAGCGTCAGTGAGATGGCCACCGACTCGTCGTCACTCGGAGTAACGAACATGGTCACAGGCTGTTCGGCATTGGTAGTGACGTAGATTACGTTGCCGCTGGTGGAGATTTCGGCGTCGCTTACAGTCTGGATCTGAGGGTCTTCAAAGGGCGTTACCACACGGTTGATCTGGCCCTTGCTGATCGGAATCAGCGTGTTGGTACCCGACGACACAATAACGTCCTGGCGGGTCTCCACTGGCACAGCAGGAGCCTGCTGCTGACGCACTACGCTCGCTGGTACAGCCGGGATATCAGAACTTCCTGGTGTGATCTGGACAAGGCGGGGTTTGCGCTCTGCTTCAGCTTTCTCAGGTTGCTCGTTCACAGCTTCGGGTTTCGGCGCAGGTACGGCAGCTCTTACCTGGCTCGCTGCCACAGGCATGTTCAGACCAGGAACTTGGACCTGCTCATTGGCCATGAGCATGGAGGAAAAGCCCATAGCAAGTGCAAGGGCTGCTGGAGCAAAAAGCGTGTGTGCGGATATGGGGGACATGGAATGACCTCAGTTCACTGATGGAGGTCATTTTGCGAAGGCGGGCACTTCAAATGTGGCTATATCTGGACGGATTCCTTCCAGATTGCAGGCAGAAAAAAGCCCCGATTATCCGGGGCTTTCAAGGTTCAGCCTTTGTTCAGCCGCTCCTCGCGCTCGCGCATTTTCTGCTCTTTGGCGGCCTCGCGCTCTACTACGTCTTGAGTACGCGGATCGCCTACATTCGTGCTGATCCAGCTCAGCACCGGCTTGTAGTCGCGGATCACCAGCTCGAACTCATAGGTACGGTTGGTTCGACGCTTATCGCCCGTTGGACCTTGGGTCACTGAGCGGCCAGTGACAAAGAATTTGTTTTTATTCTCGATGTCACGCAGCACCTTTTGCGGCTCAAAACTGAGAGAAACGCGGTCTTGCCGGATCGAATGAATCTGCTTGTCCAGGACCTCCATCACCTGCTGATAGATCGCAGGAGCGAGGATTGGGCCAATGGCCTCTTTTACAACGCCCGCATTCTCCGGGGAGACGTTGCCCAATAGCATTGCAATGTACATGGCCCAAGCGTCCACATACTCGGCTGATGAGTCGGTTTTGCTGACCCAGGATTTCTCCGTCATGGTGGGCGGCACAACGGTGACAATCTCGTCTTTGTTGATTGCCGAGCACGACACGAAAAGATTGCTTACGATCAGGGCGACAATGGCAATACGCAGGAATTTGTTCTCCCCACGCATGCCATCGAATGACTGGCTCATACTTTTCAGAAGCATCAGATGAACTCTCTTTCGTAGGAATTGGGCATGGTGCGCGGGGCTTTCATCGAGATTGCGCCCATGTACCAGTAGATGGCGTGCAGCAGAAAGCCGTCAGGCCTGTTGTCGCAGAAGCGCCGGTAGAATCGGGCCAGCACGATGCCGAGCATCGAGCAGATGATCAGCTGGGCCAGCCAGATCCCAGCCACCAGGCCGATGCCAATGGGCAGAACTTCATCGAGTCGCCAGAACAGGACGTGCGGCGGCTCGTCGATATGGGCCGGGATGCGGACTGGTTCGCTCACTGTGCGACCTCCTTTGATTTGGCGAGTTGGGACATGGTTTGCAGGATCGTGTCGCGGTTGGCGCTCGATCCTTGGAGCACCATCGAGTTGCCGGTTTCGTTGTCTAGGACAAGGGTCGACGGGGTTTGCTGGACGCCGAGTTTCACAGCTTGCTCAAGGTCGGTTCTGACCTTATCGACCACATCCGGAGAGTCGAGGCAGGCCGAAAAGGCCTTGCTGTTTAGGCCGATCTCGGTCGCTAGCGAGGCGAGAGACTGCGCAACACCCTTGCCGTTGGACTGAGTTTTCTCGAAGACAAGGCCTGCATACTTCCAGGCCGCATCAGAGCCGCCCAGCTCCCCCGCGCACTCGATAGCAATAGCCTGATTACGAGATGGCTCGCCATGAGCGGGAACGTGCATCAGTGCCGCGTTTATGTGGCCACCAGACGTTTCGACCAACTCTTTGACGAATGGGAAATGCTCGCGGCAGTACGGGCACTCCGTATCCGACATCTCAATCAACGTGAATCGAGCGGTGCGCGCCCCGAAGATCCAGTTATCGGGAGCCCCGCCCGGTTCTCCTGGTTGGGGTTCGACAATGGTGAGGTCACCGATCATCTCATCCATGAACTTGGCGTTTTCGACCGCCTGCTTGGCTTCACCAAGTTGTTCGTTCAGGGAGTCGATATCTGCCTGGTACTGGGTGACAGTGTTGAAGTGAAAAAACGCCCCGACGCCCACAGCTGTTGCAAGGGCAGTAATGAGCAGCGTAGGAAGGATGGGTTTGTCAGACATTGGCGGCAATCCGTATGTTCGGTGCCGCCATTGTCTGAGGCTGGACAGACCCTGTGTCGCCATTTCAGGACGGCTCCCGTCCAGATTAGAGGCGCTTAGGAAGGTTACTGATAAGCAGGCTGATGATTATCGGCATCAACGCGATTAGCCCAGTGGCCACCACAAGTGGCGGCAATGGGAGCGGTAGTAACAGGCTGACTGGTACCGCGATGAGCCCCCAGACGATGAACACCACGGCATGGTTGTTCACCACCTGAGACGCATAGTCAAAGCCGTATCGTTTTGCACACCAACGCATCCATCCCGAGAAAACCGAAGGTACAAGCGTCACCAGCATGAAGGGGAGCCAATGGATTGCCAGCACAACCCGGTAGACGATCTGGTAGATGATTTTCTGCAGTGCTGCGCCTCTATCCTCCAGGTAGGTAAACCACCAGCCTACTTTCTCCTCGAATGCGTCGACGGATGACTCCCCACGGGCCAGGAACATTTGAGCTGCCTCTGACTTCAGCCCCGAGTCGATAACCAGCAAGGTGTACAGCTTGTTGGTCTGTCCGATGATCGTCTCCATGTCCGAAGTCGAGAGCATCGCGACCGACCACTCTCTTTCCTTCTGCATTACCTTGTCGATGAGATTATTCGGCGCAACCGTGGCGAGCATGAGTATCAGCACGCAAAGAAATATGATCGAGCCCACGAATCCTTTGGGCCATTTTTCCTCAATCGTGTCAGCCATGAATCAACCTCTCCGATACTTCAGCTGGGATTAGCGCCTCTTTGCACCAGGTTGCCGTCTGCTCAGGTGTTGGGGCGTTACCTGTGCGCTTGAGGATCTGATAGATATGGTCGAGTACTGACTGGAGGCGGTCATAGTCAGAGACCCCCTCTCGGCACATGCGCTTGTAGCTAGGCAGCACGTCAGTAAGAGCTGCGCCAATCGTGGCCGTATCGTATCCAGCCTCCACGACACGCTTGAGGAACCGGCAGGCACAACCCCACTCCAGATCGAGCGTGCGAAGCAGGCTCGCGGTCTGGTCGTCGAGGTTCATGATCAGTTTGATTTCACGAGTAATTGGTACGGACATAGAGGCTCCGACTATGCAGCAGTCTTGAATTGCAGGATGGGGAGGCGCCCTTTGCGGAGGTCGCCACCCGCGAAAACAGCAAGGAATTCGAGGTCAGGAAGCTCACCCAGTAGGGCGATAGGAAACTTCTCCCCCTCCTCTTCCATCAGGCGCTCGCCGATGTTGCCGCCGTGGACGATTCCCCCCTCAGAACTGGAATTACCTTGGGTACGCATGACGTACTTGTAGCGAGTCATGGGGATCTTGTTACCGATGAATTCTTGGGTATCGGTATCCAGAACCCGCAGGGCGATGATGTGGTTGGCGTTGGCGAGCACCTGCAGTGCTTTGGACTCGTCGCCCATTCGCGCCTTGAAGTCGGCGATTGTCTGGGTGGCGACATAGAGGTTGATGCCAGCACCACGCCCCTTGTTCAGCAGCTGGATCATCTGATCGTTGAGCACTTCAGCGGCCTCGTCGACAAAGACGTTCACCGGCTTCGGGACTTTGTGGTTGTAAATCTCACCGGCAGTAGAGGCGAGGTCAGCCAGCGCCAGAGAGCCGATGGTTGAGCCGACCATAGGGTCAGAGAGCGAGTCTAGGCCCAGGTACAGCACCTGCTCGCCGCTGATTACAGAGTTCAGGTCGGCCATGCGGCGCGGATCTTCGACATCGAGCGTTGGCGAAAGCAAAGGCCCCATCTCACCAGCAGTCAGCTGGACCAAAATCGGCAGCAGGCCGGCGATCATTTTCGAGAAGTGGCTACGCTCGTGCTCAAGCATGGTCAGCAGCCCTTCGAGGTCGGTGTTCGGTTGAACCACGGCCACATTGCTGTAGTAGAGCTTACGCAATACCTTCGCCTTGGATTCAGCATCCTTGGCTTTGGCTACAGCAATTGCGCTGTCACACATGCCATCAAAGTCGCTACCGAAAACCTGCCGGCCATAGGCCTTGACCACGTTGATGGTCAGCCCCGGTATGTCGCCTTCCAGGGTGCGGCGCAACCCAACCAGGGTCGGGAGGATGTCGCAGATCAGCATGGCCTGTATCACGTTGTTCAGGGCCATCTGTGCGAAGGCCTGGAAGGGATCGCCAGCCTCGCTTTTCATCAGGACAGCGACGCGCGATGCAATTTCCGTGGCGCGACCGTAGTTCTTGGTCAAGGAAAGCCGGACAGATTTTTCCGGGTGGGCCGGGTGGAAGTAGGCGAATCGATGGGGCTTGCCGATGTGTTCGCAGGTTTTGCGGCAGGTTTCGGCCAGGCCCTGGTCGCCCTTCGGGTCGATTACGATTACCGCCTCACCACGGGCGATACATTGGGCTATCAACAGATCGAAAAGGCGGGTCTTGCCGGCACCCGTTGTGCCACAAATCAGGGTATGGATAGACCGCTGATCGGCGGGGCGGTAGCACGGCTCCTCTTCGGCCATTCCGATGCCATGAATCCACTTAGTTCCCTTCACCTCAGCGTTGCGCTTGCCCTTCTTGCCGATGATGGTGGAAATGTCCTTGGACAGAAGCTCGAAGGCGAACTGGCCATGCTTTTGCTGCCAGGAGAACGCCTCGCCGTAGTAGAAGCTATCTGGCTCCAGCTCGTAATGCTTGAGCAAAGCATTAAGGTTGGTAAAGGTCTGCTTGGCACCTTCGAGGCTAGCCTTAGCACGGTGGACTCGAAGCGCCCGTGGCAGTGCTGCTAGGGCAAAGCCTGCCTGAACACCGAGGGTGATCAGGTAGGGCATCGTGGGCATATCGGCAGCAACGTGGACGGCGGTGCTCGCCATCATGGCCGCGCCCCAGCCTGCGATCTCAGCTGCCTCAAAGTTGGGTCGCCAGTAGCTGGTGTAGTTCCACTCGCTCATTTCTTCGTGTACTCCTCGCGATTGGCACGGATATAGAAGCGCCTGCGGCGCACGTTGCGTAGGGTGTCGCGCAGGGCAAACAGGGCTCGCTCGGCGTCAGCGGGGTTAATTCCACAGCGAGCAGCAATGTCGTCGAACTGGTTGAACGTCAGGGCGAACGTCTCGACGCTGCCGATGGTTTCCCTGGCTGCAACCTTTAGGGCTTGGCTGACAAATTCCTGCCAGGAATCAAGCTCGGTTTCTGGGATCAGGCTGATGTGGTCTACGGCCGAGAAATCATCTGTCAGCTTGGAAACGATGAGACTCAGGTCAGGACATAGGACGAATCCCGGTCTCTTGTTGAGCAGGCGGATAACGCCTTCGTCGTTCTCAGCGGTGAAGTCCTGCCAGATCCAGTCCGCATTGCGTAAATGGTCTACCTCGGACGGTGTGAACTGGCTGAACTCTTCAAAGGGGATGAAGACCTTGCTGTGGACGACACGCAAGTGCTCCCGTTCGGCGCAGGCAGCCAAGAGTTTGCGCGCCATAGTTGGTTGCGCTTTCAGGCGGATAATTTCTTCCTGATCCAGCTTCTCCAGCACTTCAACCGGCAGTACAAGTGGCTCTTCAACTATCTCGTCGGCAGGAGAGGCAAGTAACTGCTCACCATCAGCTGGTTGCACCAAGGCCTCATCGGCTTCGATGTTGGGCTCATTCAGTGTGTCGGCTGCCATGATGGCGCTGAGTGAGCTTGCGCGTTTAGGCGAAGGCCTTGATGGCTCGCCCGGCTCACTGCCCAGGAGGTCCATCAGGGAGACTTTGCCGGTAGACGGTCGCGGGGGTTCTTCAGCAGCTATTGGCTCCGCATTGGATTGCTCTGACGCGGCTGAGGCCTCGACATGCTCGATCTGCACCGCCAGCGGGTTGAGCGCCATGAGCATGGACTCGATGCTCGCGTCACGGTCCAGCTCCTCCGGCCCCGGTTCCTGGTCCTGCTCCTCTTGAGTGGGCTCTTGCTGGCTGTCCTGATCGTCCTCGTCAACGCTGGGCTTGATGACGAGCGAAGGCACCGAGGGGTTAGCCGATACAGGTGGTGCAGGTGCGGCGGATTTATTTTCCTTGGATTTCGCTGGCTTGCTCCCGCCCTTGCCTTCAGCTGCTTCTGGAGCCAGCTGATCAGCATCCGCGTGGCCCAACTCAACCTGAGTTGTCACTTCGCCGGCAACCACCAGGTCAACCTGGTCACCCTCGCGGCCCAGGCTGATTGAAACCGGCTCAGGAACAGCTGACAGGGGAAACAGGATCTTGGGGTTCGAGAGCTTGAGGCACTTCAGGGCAGGCCCGCGCCCGTTCTTGCGGAGCAAGTGCGGGGAAACCAGCCAGTAAAGATCGCCTTCGTCTGTCCGCTCGGCGATGTCGTGATCTGCAAGGATGCCGATCAAAGTGTCGGGAGAGCGTGGTATCGCAACTACGCCATCGGAGACAAGGGTATTCACGATATCCTCTGCCCCAGAGTTCCAAGCGATGTAGACGCCATCCTTGGCAACCCATACTCGGGCACCATGCGTATTAACTTTCCAGTCGCCTCTTTCCAGAAGCCGCAGCATGCAGTCGCTCACCATCCGCCCAACGGGTACGCCAGTTTCGTTGTTCCTTGAGCCGCGCTTTACATCTAGTTCGACGGAAGCCTGATCAGCTCGTTTAACCAGTTCGGATAGCTTTGAGCGAGACGGAATGCCCTGCACTGCTTTGAGCATGTCGGTGTAGATGTCGCGACCAAACTCGGAGAGCCAGGCCTCGACGTAGGGCGGAATAACCTTGGTCGTTAGGGCAGCGGACTCAGGAATGTGGTTCTCGTGCCGGTTATCGTTCCAGTAGATGAAGTAGCGATGAATGTCATGCTTCGTGGCCCACTCAACGATGGTGCCCTCGGCATAGGTCCAGGTAAGGTCGCCTTTAAAGTCGACAACCCTCATGTCCGTCAGCGCTTTACCAGCGTCATGCAGCAGACCCGCAGCCAGGCCGGCAACTCGCCAGCGAAGGCTGCGCGCACTCTTGCGCGAGGGCGTTTCGGTTGAATCGAAGGAAGTTGTCAGGCAGCCATCAAGGGCATAGTTGGCTACCTCAAGGCAGTGGCGAATAAGGCCACCTGGCCCGCTATGGTGGTGCTTCTCCGAAGCCGGCAGCAGATGCACCAGCTCTGCGAAATTGATCAGGATCGGCTCAACCAGGCGGTCGAAGTCGGTGTCCGATAGGCCCAGGCTGGCTCGCAGGCGGGTAACAAGCTCAGGGTGCAGAACCATCATGAGGTCGCGGCCGCTTTTGCGTGCCGGGAAGCCTTCCTGGAATGGCGGGTATTTCAGCTGACGCCATGTACCCTCGCGCAAGTCTCTTATCAGATGCGCAGGAAGCAGTTCCTCGGCTGGGTGAGGGTACTGCGATTTGAGTTTTGCATTGGACGCGCCCAGGCCGAATAGGCGTTTGAGTAATGCGACAGGCATGGCGGATCTCTTCCGAATAACTGCCGCAGATGATGGAGGCCCAGGTCCTCCGATTGGGTCTTTATCAGGACGGTTTCCTTCCAGAATAAAAAAACCCGGCCGAAGCCGGGTTTAGGGTACTTAGAACCAGAATCCGGCTGCCATTGGCAGGGGCTCCTGATCCGCCTTGGCCGGCTTGCGCACTCGCGGCATCGGCTTTGGCTTATTTACTTGCTCTTGGAAGTTGGTATCTACGGTCACCCGAGTCGAAACCCGGCCTTCTTTCTGGTGCTTGTCCAAGAGCGCGGCAGGGATGTTGTCCCCCATCGCGTCCAGTGCAAGCGCTTGCCAGTCGGTACCACCATCAACAGCATACTGCGTGATGCGAACGCCATAGGCATCTGCCCGCAGGTATTGGCCCATCATCCCCTTGAGCTGGGATTCCAGGTCAGAGCTGATGTCATTCAGCTCCTTGAGTCGCGCTTTGGCAGCGAGGATATCCACCTCGATTTTCCTGCGCTTCTCTGCCAACTCCTTCCAGGCTTGCTCATCACACATCTCCATCGGCAGATTGTCCCGCATGGGGTCTGCTGCTGGAGGCGTGCCCTCCTCCACCATCTGCCAGAACGATCGCTCGTCATCGACAATACGGTGGAACAGGATGTCGTCACGATCAACGACCAGACACAGCGGCTCATGCTTCGGCGACCAGAACCACAGGTAGCCTCGCTGCGCGCCGCAAACGATCATCTGGTGCATCACTTGCCACCTGTAGAGCTGGTACGCAGGACTTTTCTCCCGCAGTTCCAGCACCTGAAGATGGTTCGTTTCGGCGAGGTTCTTGATCTCGACCGGCGAACCATCCGCAAGCAGCCCGTCAAACGATGCCCGAATGAACGGGTATTCGTCTGACTCAGCGCAGATCGGTAAACCAAGCTGGCCGTACTTGTCTTCAAACGCTTGCAGTGCAATCGGCTCGAATTTCTTGCCACGGCGCACTTGCGGGATAACCGACAGGTCTGGAGGAGTATCCAGGCCAACCAGCTCACGCCAGAGCTGCAGCTTCGTTTTATCAGGGTTTGCACCCATGATAATTGCGCAACTGGTAGCACTTACGCCGTCGCGACGCCACACCTGCCAGTCATCGGTACGCTGTTCGAGATCAACGACTTTCATCGCACACCTCCCCAACGAAACCCAGACGGGCGTAATCGGCGGCGCTGACACTGCGAAGCCCTTGGCGGACTTCCGTGGCAGCTTTCATGTCTTCCTGCATCGAGCGGCGGTTGAGGCCAGAGTGCTTGAAGAACGGGCCAGCGAACTGGCTTTTATCGTCCCACACGCACACATACCCAATGCCATCGAGCAGTTCTTTACGCAGTCGGTCAGCTCGCGCCAGAAGCGCGTTGATGCGACCGTCGAGCGGGCCTGATGTTTGGTGGAATGCCTTGCCGGCAATCTCACCCAACACCTTGAGGCCTGCACACAGCGCCTCGTGGCGTTCCCGATCCAACTCGACACATTTCGCACGGTAGCTGTCCAGCTGCTGCTGGTAGTCCCGCCCCCATACCTTGAGCGCTGCTTTGTCTTCCTCGGAGAGGTCGACCAGTAGCTCAGACTGGGGATAGTTGCTCAGATCCAAGTAGGCTTGAAATCGCGACAGGTACACTTTCGTGGAGCACTGCTTTGCGAATTCAGATGCAGCCAGCACCTGACGTGCAGCTACAGCCTCGTGGTATCGAGCCACGCAACGGTTCAGTTTCAGCATCATTTTCTCCTTTCTGGTAGTCCATCACGCGGGTCCGAAAACCCAAGCGATGGCCCGAAAGGCACAAAAACCCCAGAGGGGCAGTTGTGCCCCTTGGGGTTTAAGTTTTGATTTTGCGGTTACGCGGCCTGCTGATAGCGCGAGGAAATTTCCTCGCGCCTGCGGCAGCTTTCGTCCCAGCTGATAAGGCCTGAGTTGCAGGCTTGAACAACAGCCAGCATCTCCATGCCCCGCTGCCATGTCTGGGTGGTGGCATTGCGATCCAAAGCCCCTTGATCGGGAACCTTCAGACCGAAATCCACCATGTCGCCCAGGCACAGCTCAGGGGTGTCAAACGTGCAGTGGCCAGTAAAGCCATCTGCACGAAAACCCTGCCAGCGGTACCGCCCCGGCTGCGAGGCATCGGGGAGAATGATCCCCCACGAGTCTTGCGACGGGTCTTTGAGGGTGAAGCCCATAGGGCTCACCTGAAAGGCGTCGATCAGTGAAAGCAGGAGGGATAATTTTTCCTCCAAACCGTCGATGACTTCCTGCGCAAAGAAGGCCAAAGGCCCCCCCTCCGCTTGTTGCTCCCGCCAATCCGAAAGCTGCTTGCGCAGACCATCAAGCGTGGAGGGACGCATTTCCCACCCCCTTGCCGTTGTCGACCAGCCCAGGAAAGCCGTCGAGGGCTTGTTGGGCTTTGGCTACAGCCTCCTTGAATGTGAAGGCTTGGCACTGATAGCGGGTGTACTTTTTGGTCTGCTTGTTGAACATCGCCAGGATGTAAGTACGCATTTTCATTTCTCCTTTTCGTCCCTGAAAAAGAGCAATCCCCTGTGGGGATATGCCCCACAGGGTTTTTGATGGATTAGGCGTAGGCCCGCTCAAAGCGACCGGACTCAACCAGTTCCCTGGCTGGGCCGGAGAGGTGACCAAGCACCCCGTTAGTCAATGGATCTGAGCCGAAGAAACCCCAGCACGAATCCACCACTTGGCTTTCCTGTACCACTTCAAAGCCCCACACATCGCCGCGCAGGTAGGTGTCGTAATCCTCGACCTCCCCTTCCAGCAACGTATGGATCTTGTTGCGGCGATCAGCGGTAATCCGCTTCCAGCCGTACTCTTGGGTCAACTTCGCCTTGCTGACGAAGATGAACCCCACCTTTCCACTGTCCCACTGACAGCTGAATGGCGAAGTCTTCATGGCCATGCCGCTGTGCTGGTAAAGGTAGAGCGGCAGCATCACCACTTGACCTGTCACCTCCAGCGCTCGTTCGATGTCAGGCACATGGCTTTCGTCGAAATCCATCTCTCGCAGCTGCTTGTCAGGCAAGTGCTCACGAATGATGGACAGCGCATCACTGCGGCCGGATTCATCGCCCAAGTTGTAGCGGCGATGAGCACAAACCATCGTGCCCAGGTTGTCCCACATGCGCGGGCTTTCCGGGGATGGATCGTTTACCAGTCGAACGCTGATGCCTTGGGTTGCAGTTGCCATATCGTTTTCCTTTTCAGAAAGACGCAGGCAACAAACCCCTGAGGGGCAGTTGCCCCGTCAGGGTGGTTTTTGACGCTGTTGGATTAGAACAGCAGGGTCAGAATCAGCACGATGAGATCGGCCATGTCGTTGTCCTCTTTGTTAGCCGAAGGCTTTCCCTACCAGGGAATGCCCCGGTTCGGGTTGGGTTGATTGCTCGGGGTTATCCCAGAGGGATAAACAGGCCGGGCAGATTTTTGCTCTGTAGAGCGGCTGCTCCAGCAGGCGAGCATTGGGGTGGAAAAACTCCTCCCCAGATGCCGCCGCCTGGACTCGACTTACGCCACAGAACGGACGACCAGCCCAAAGGCCGGTAAGAGTCAGGTGCTTCACGGGAATTACTCCCCGGAAGCAGCGAGCTGATATTCAGCCGCCTTGAGCTTCTTGGTCGCGTAATCACGGGCATCCACCGGCCATGAGGCGATGTACTCGTGAGCAGCTTTCCAAGCCCCGCTGTTGCGGGCACGTTTGACCAGTTCCTCGACCTTGTTGAGGGTCCTTTTCGGCAGAGCCGATTCAGCAACCTCAGCAGCAGTCTCAACCGTACCCTGCAGCGGCGCTTGCGCTTCGCTTTCGGGTGTTGGCTGGGATTGGAGAGCAGCAGCCTGTTCGGCAACCGCTACCGGAGCTACATCAGGAACAGTTTCGTTGGACGTTGGCAGCGGTTCAGCAGGTTCTACCTGTTCAACCTGACCCATGTAGCGCTCGACAACAGATACAGGAACATCCTGAGAGACAAAGCCCTCACCTGCGTCTGTGTTGAGGTAATGGATAACCGAGTCCAGCTTTTCACCGACCTGAGGCCAGTATTTCTTGGCGATTTTGATGCCAGATTTCTTCCGCATGGAATCCTCGAAGTCGAGCCAAGGGCCCTTCTTCTTGCGCTTCCACAGATCGCTTGCATCACGCGCCTTGTAGATGTCGACAGCGGTAACTGCCTCCACATGCACACGACCGTCCGGTAGGGTGACCTCGACATACACACCGCGAAACTCTCCGCGCTGCTCCTTCAAATCGAAGGGGTCGAACTCATGAACCGGGCTGTGACGCTTGCCCTTGTAGACGAACTTGTCGTTCGAGTAGACCAGCTCGACGATGCAATCGCGGATTGCACCATCGTTTACGGCGGTCTTGATCATGCCCTTGTAGGACACATCCAAGATCACCTGCCCGTCACGCGGTACCAGGTAGCACAGACCCCGAGCGGGATTGAGTGTCAGGCCGCAAGCGGCCACCTGAGAAAACGCATTGCGCAGGCTTAGCGGGTTATTGATCGCGGTGTTGCACAGATAGTCGTTATTCATCATCGCTTGAGAGGCGTACAGCATCTCTTGCTTGAAAACGACATCGGTATTCGCAGCCTTGACCAACTCCATGAACTTGCTTTCTTGCTTAGCAATGATTGCAACAGCGTTTTGAAAGATGCTCATTCTTTTTTCCTTTCTTCAATAAAAAACGCACCCGAAGGTGCGTTTTATTTGCCGTTGATATGCGCTATTAGATGATCTGCAGTAGCAGTTTGCTAATCGGCGCGAACGGGATGTCGTCATCGAAGCTGTCATAGCTCGGGTTATTATCCTGAGCTGGTTGAGCCGGACGCTGGTTTTGATTGTTACTGTTGCGCGGAGCTTGGCTAGGCCGTGAAGCACCTTGCTCGCCCTGCTTGCCGCCCAGGAGTTGGAGGGTTCCGCGCTGATCAACCACCACTTCCGTGGAGTAGCGCTTAATGCCGTCCTTCTCCCATTCACGGGTTTGAAGTTTGCCTTCAATGTAGATAGTACTGCCCTTGCGGACATAATCACCTACGATTTCTGCAATCTTCCCGAAGAAGACAACTTTGTGCCACTCGGTTTTTTCTTGCTTTGCACCAGTTGAATCTTTCCAACTTTCGGAGGTTGCAAGACTGACGTTTGCGACCGCGCCACCATTGCCTGTGTAACGGACTTCCGGATCTTGGCCACAAGTGCCGATCAGAATTACTTTGTTGATACCGCGAGCCATAATAATTCTCCATACGAAGATATTTGGGGCGGCACTTTCCCCTAGGGGGCAAAGTAGCAGCCCCATAGGGTTATATTTTTTGATGTTGCTTAGTTGTATTTATGAGACGGCCAACAAGCCGACCCCGTAGACGAGCTACAGGACTAAATCAGTAGGCACATGCCGACTGATTGAGTACGAGAATTCTTGAATGGCGCTGGTTCAGCGCGGTGGGCGATTTGCCCGGAGGGTAACCCTGCACAAGAGAGGGCTTTCTTAGCGCTCGGTGAGCGCAAGGAAAGTCTGCACTAGCCGACGAACCAGTTCAACACCTGCGAACCTCGCAAATTTGCGCGCAGCTCAATCTGGACGGAATCCGTCCAGTTATGGCCACAACGCGAACCGCCATACCCGGAAAATGAAGCCAACCCCAATCGAGGACGCGACATGATCCGAACGTATGCCCCACTCGCGTTGGCCATTACCCTGGCCACGCTTGCCGGCTGCTCCAGCAAGCCGACAGAACCCGAGAAAGCCGAGTTCACCGGCATCGAGCTGGAATTCACAGAATTCGCCCCAGATATGCGTGAGCACCACACCAGCTGGGGTCACGAAGGACGTGGCGGTGCAGCTCTCCGCAAGCCAACTTACCAGCATGTACTGTCTTCAGAAGACCAGATCAGTAACCGGTACGGCAAGCTGTACCCCGAACTTCAGCCCAAGCAGCCCACTGCCGCTCCAGCGACCATCGCAGTGCCACAGGGCATCCTCGCCAGCAACTGCAACAGCTCTGAATCCGCACAAGTCTTCGCCGCGCCGATCAGCACCCTGAGCACGACCGGGGGCATTGCATTGGCCCGCGCCGAGGCTAACGCGCCTGTCGACGAATACCTCAAGGTGCGAAAGAAGCTGTGCGCCGGTAGCCAGCGCCTCTCCTACGAGGAGTGGCTGATCCTGGTCAACGGAACCCCGAAAGATATCCCGCTGCACCTGCAGCCCAAACCATACTCAGTTAAGTAAGGACTCAAAATGTCGAATACCAAAGGCACACCGCTGGTTACCGTACTTGGGCTCGGCCTGGTCTTTTCCGCCATCGCGGTCGGGGTTTCTGTCCATATCGGCAGCAAAATCACCAAATACATGATCAGCGAAAGCGTCGATAAAGCAGTTACCGAGCGACTGCCGGCAGCCGTCACCGAGGCACTGGCCAAGATCGAGGCGGATAAAATCTCCTCGCAAGTGGCAGACAATCTCAAGCCTTGGGCCAACGCGCACACCGCCAGCATCGACGGTCGCCACATCTTCGGTAGCCCACAGGCTGAATTCTCCCTCGTCGAGTTCAGCGACCTGGAATGTGGGTTCTGCCGCCGCCTGCATGAAACCCCCAAAACCCTTGTCGACCAAGCAGGGGGCAAGATCAACTGGGAGTGGCAGCACTTCCCGCTGCAGTTTCATGACCCTATGGCCACCAAAGGCGCAGAGGCAGCTGAATGCGTAGGCGAAATCGCCGGTAACCAGGCGTTCTGGGCGTTCACTGGAAAGTGGTTCGAGATGAGCCAAATGAACGGTCAAGGAGTAGAAGACATCACCCTGCTTGCACGCCTGGTCGGTACCGAGGAGAAAGCCTTTACCGAGTGCCTGGCCAGCGGCAAGTACAAGCCCCTCGTTGAAAAGCAGATCGAGAAAGGCATCAAGCTGGGCGTCACAGGTACGCCGGCTACATTCGTGATCGACAACCAGACCGGCAACCGCCTGCTGGTCAAAGGTGCTCAGCCGCCACAAGCGTTCATGGAAGCCATCGAACAGTTGGTGAAGATGCGAACCGAAGCCCCCAGCCAGGAAAGCGAGTCGAAGCCCGCTGCTGCAGAAGCGGAGGCCGGCTAATGCAATGGGCTCCTGCAGCATTGGCTACCCGCCCTCGTGCAGCCAGGCAGCCCATTCAACCTGCCAAGGCCCTGGACGAAATGTTCAGGGCCATTCGCAGCGCCAATTCTTGGCGGGACGTGGCCACGGCCTTGATCGTCAACGAAGCTGCACTGACCCGAACCGAGGGTGAAAACTTCGCCGTGGTATATCAAGGACGACTGGTGTTTAACCTGTCACCTATCACCGGCACCCTGCCGGATCTTGTGGATCGACTCGGGCCGGTCCCGCCTTCCCTGGTTGGGCCGCCGACCCGGTAGGCACTTCTTGGGTTTCTTGGCAGCGATGGTCAACTAGAACCATCACACAACGCATCAGGGAGATGCAGCCATGACCACCACCCCCCGCCTCACCTCGTTTCGCCAGCTCGATGAGTTCCTGAATAAATCAGGGTGCCCAAGGGATGAGCAGATGATCCGCAACGACCAGAAGTACAACCAATCTTCCGCACAAACGGCGTGAAGGAAATCATAATGTCACTCCACATTAGTCGGTCTACTGGTGAATCCATTCAGATTAGTGATGACATCAAGGTCACAGTTACTTCAATCGGAGGCGGGCAAGTCAAACTTGCCATTTCCGCTCCAAATGATGTGAAGGTATACCGAGAAGAAATTTACTTACGAATTGAGGCCGAAAAGGCGAAGGAGGCTTTAGGTGAACATTAACTATGCAGCAAGAACAGTGGCTGCCGTTACAGCTATGCTGCTTATGGCCGGTTGCGCTACTAACGGCCCAAGCGAGAAGGTTCTTGAAAACCGCAAGCAATTAGTCTCGAAAATGATGGCGGAGCTACCGCCGAGAAGTCAGTGGTCAGAGGCACAGACAATCCTGATTGACGGTTTCGGTATTATTGCTTTCAAGGATATTGCTGCATCCTCAGTTCCTAGCGGGAATCTGAACACCATAGCGGACATGGGTATGGCGCTCGCTGGTTCAGTTGCTCCATCGTCTGCGAGCGCAGGCGCATCTGCGTTCGCTATCAGCTCAGGTTTATTCTTAATCAGCGGGAACGCAGATCCAGCGGGTACAACACAGATCGCCGCATGGGTGCCAGTGGAGTTGGCCAGTACGCCAGAGCAAGCAGCAAGTATTGCCATGCAAGAACTTGAGAAGGCAAGAATCAAAACGTATCCGGGCCAGCTGTCAGCGGTGAAAATGCAGACCGGGAAGTATCCCTACGCGCATGGATTTTCGTATGCGTCGTTAGGCGACAGCCTCGCTGACAAGCCTATTCCATTCACCGATGCAGTTAAGCAAAACCCTGACTTTGTAGGTCAAGGAAGCTCATTTGGACCCGTTTTTATCCGTAATGATCAGATGGTCTTAGATGCCGACAAAAGTAATCTAGACCTATGGGGCTCTATGCTCTCTCTTTCCAAAAACCTTCCAAGTTGGTTTTATATTTACTACCCAGGCCAGAAACTTAGAACCGGTGATATTCCACCAGCAGTATTTTCACAGGGAAGACCACTATTCTTTCTGAAATAAAAAAGGCCCCGCTATGCGGGGCCTTTTCTTATCACTTGCGTTCTACCTCAAGTTTTCTTCAGCTTTCTTCTTAACCGCATCTACGTCAAAACCATCAAGACGCTCAAGGTTTCGATCAAGGGTGTTCTTTCTGGCTTCACCCTCTGAGAACTCACCGAGCCCGCTTCCAGAGCCCGTCAAATCTTCAATCGAAACCGTATTCGCTGTTGGTAAATGGCCAGCCATATTCAGCATCCCAATCCATTCCGAAAGATCCACCTTATCCCAGTCCATCTTGGACAACATATCCGGCGTTAGACCTTCGCAGGTTGGCTTTTCAATCTCGCCATAACTCAACCCTAACTGTTCGTGGGCTGATTCTTGAATAATTCGGCCTACAACCGAACCGTAACAACAGTATGACTCCCGTTTCTCAACACAACCTAAGGCGGAATCTGAGGCACAGTAACTACCTACAAATGTACATTGTCGTGTCTCTTTCTTGGCACCAAGCTCAAATTCTTTCTGCTCGCACTCCCAAATAATATTGATGAGCAAGTCTACAATCACATAGACCATATACACCCAGCCAATAAAGTTTAAGACCGCTGCAGCATTTGCGGATAGACCAGTTACCGCACCATTCGAGCCTGTAGCAAATACAGCATTTGCAGCAGTCGTAGCGCCCATCTCCACCATAGCGTTATATGCTTGCTGCATCAGCCAGGTTTGGAGCTTACTGATAGCGGTTTGTTCAATTGTGCCTTGAAGGGTCTTTTTAAATGCACCAGTTGCAGCGTCGACAACGGTGCCCCACTGGCCTTCGACAACAGCCGTTGCCCCTGAAATCGCAGCATTCGTACCAGCAGCCCAGTACCCCGGAGAAAAGAGGCTTCCGGTTCGGTTAAGCGCCTCAAGTGAACTAGCCATTTTAAGGCTATTCATGGTCAGGTTGACGTAATCAATAATGCTTACACTTTCTGGAGCTTCGCAGCAGTCGACATACCCTCCCAATGCCTTTTTGCACTCCATTGCATCGCCCTTGAAGACTTTGCAATCATTTGCTTGGTTCACATCCGTGCCGTCCCCGCCGCAGTCCATGTCGTGTTCAGCGAACTGTGCAACTTGCAGCATGGCTACCGCATAAGCGAAGTCACCACTTTTTACATTAGATGTATCAAAGCACTCACTACCCATGCACCTGGCACCACCTGGACAGTCCACTGTAGCGCCGGTATTTACAATGGTTTCGTACTCGGTGTCATACCCGCAGTCCCATACCTCCTCGTATGCGTAGCAGCCATTATTACCACCAGCGCCCTTAATACATTTCTGAGAGACGAATCCACAACTCTTGTTATTTTCGAGTGTGCTACAAGAATCGAGGTTTCCGCCATTGTTCTGTGGGCAATGCTCAACCCCTTGGGGGTCTTTGTAGCACTTCATCGGCCCCTTGTAGAATGAGCAATCAGCGCTCGCCGAGACAGCTTTACAAAAGCGCGGGATAGAGTTTTGAGGGCTTGGCTTTAATGCGTCTTCACAGACAGTGACACCACTCACCGTCGCGCAACCGTCACCATCCGTGTCTGGGTTCTCCGTGCATGTAACGCTTACGTTGGAACAGAAGCCATCGTTGACCTGATCGAAAAACGGAAGGTGCTCTTCAGGCCCCCAGCCGTTATCTGTTACTGCCTTGGCTGGGTCGTAAGTAATCTTGATTCTTGCGTACCCTTCGCCACCACCCGAGACAGATGTGCGTGTTTTGAAGGTCACGACCTTCCCTGACTCTTTGAATGCCGAGGTAACGTCTTTCGCAGGATTTACTTGCCAGCTCGTACCGCGCTCGCATGAACCAGCTGTTTCTGGTGGGAATACTCCAGGCGTGTGCGACCAAGCCAATTGGTTATCCATATGAATCTCGAAGTAGTCATCGAACTTCGCATATTCAATCTCGGCCTTTATCACAGCCTGTGGATTTATAATTTTAAACCTTGTGTACTCTTCGTAAATCTTACAGTGGCCACCCCAGTAGTTATCACCAACTGTACCAACCCAAACATATAAACATCCGGTCCCACATGATTGAAAGTTTGGCTGACCGTCAACATACTCGACGATGCCAATTGCATAGTCGTGCTTAAACGTATACGAGCCGGTCAAATCGGTCAGACGTTCGCATGTTTTGTACTTGGCAACATGAGCCTTTTTCTTCTTTTGCTCGAAGACTTCTGTTCTTGAGCAATCAGCAAAGGTCTCTTTGAAATCAGCCATGTAATCATTGCTTCTGACCTGATCCGCCTGGTTAAACATGGGGTCTTTCGACAGATCGGGGCTTATGCGAGCTGAACTATCTGTGAGCACCCGATATGCTTCGCCATCCATCGAGTTCTCGGTTTGAAGCCGCGTGTTAGCTTTAGTGCCAACATCAATAATCTTCGTGTCCTTTCCGAATACAGACTGCAATTCATTGGTATCCCCTGAATTCATGTCCGGATACAACTGCTCCAGGCTAGTCATGGGCTGCGTGACGGGAAAGGCCTGCAGTGATTGCTGCGTCAACGAGCGTCCTGCAGCCTGGCTGCTGGCTACTGAGTCTGCGTAGGCAGGATAAGCGAGGGTGTTGATCTGCAGCCCAACCAGGGCGGTGCAGATGGCGCGAGCGAGGCTTGGTGTTCGTAGAAAGCGCATGGCATCCACTCTAAGCAATGATGAGTGAATGGTAGGGACGGGGTGGGTTCGAGTGGCGCTATATCTGGACGGAATGCGACCTGAATAGTCTTGCTGGCCCGACCACCAAAGCCAGCATTCTCGGTGTAGGCGGCATAGGGCCGCTTAGATTTCAGGGCAAAGAATTCTGCTGTCCTGATAGCTTCGAGAGCGGTATGGAAAAACATCGCTTGGGGCTCGTGCCGCGCGGCGGCGCTTTGCTGAGTAGTGCAATGCCACTCGTGGGCCAGAAACGAAAAAACCCCGGCCGCGTTTCTAGGCGCATGCCGGGGCTTTCGTCTGCTGCTCTCATTAGGCTGCCTGCAGGACCGATACCTCGCCACCGGCTGGGATCAGGTTGCACATTACAGCCCACGACCTCACGTAACGAGTGTCAAGGAAGCGTGGGCTCACGGTGCGAGCGATCTGGGGAGGCACTTTGATAGTGCGGCCAGACTCCAGCATCAGCTCGTCGAGTTCGCGGCAAAAAATAGCGTGTACTTCAGTCATGGTCAGCTCTCCTGGTGGGTGATCCCCGGAGCCGCCTCATTGAGGAAGCTCTGGTGGATCACCCACGAGGGGCTACCACAACAAGCCCAGGCCTAAGCTAGGGCTCTTTATTCGTCCAGCTTGAGCTGGTTAATGGTGCTTGATTTCAGTGTTTAGCTTTTTGTCGAGGCGATCCGCAATGCGGTACCCGACGAGAGCTACGACGCCCAGTGCCAGAAGCACAGAGCCAATCGCAATCACGAGAGAAATCGACGATTCCATTTTTGTCTCCTTGCGGGACGATTCAGTCATAGAAAAAGGATACCACCAAACCGAGAACCGGCAGTATCAAACCGACTACCAAGCAGAACGCGATAGCGAACGGCGCGGTACCAGGTGTGATGATTCCGATAAATCCGGTTGCTAAAACACTGCAGCCGAGACCGATTAGGGCATCCCTTAACCAAACTAATATTTTTCTTTTGAACATAACGCACTCCTATTTATAGATAGAAGTGCCCCTGATGGGAAACTCCCATCAGGGTTTAATTATTTCTAACTCCGAGCCATTGGCTAAAGTTAGTTGTATTACAGTAAAGCCGTTGTCTGCCGCATAGATTGCGTAGGCGAGCTTCGATTTTTCAGCAAAGAATTCAGCGCCACGAATAGCGTCGATTGCATTATTGAAAAGCATTTATGTCTCCTCGCCGAAAGAGAACAACCCCAAGGGGAAGTTCCCCTTGGGGTTGATTTGATCAAAGTGCTTGACGCGCTTTGATGCTCTGAGCGACTTGAGACTGCTCGGCAGATGCAACGGCAGCATCGAACGCGGTGAAACCGAGCTGAATACCACCAACTACAACTGCGATAGCGATTATGAGAGCTTTCATTTTGTGTTTCTCCGTTAGCAAAAGTGTGCAGACGGAGAAACACCCTGGCGGGGTAGTTTCCCCGCTGCGGGTTTTGTTGCAGGCATAAGCGCACGAAGGACGAGCCTTTGAGTTCTTTGTCTGCTATTTGGACCGTATGAAGCCCGGCTTGGCTTTGGGTCTCAATCTCATACGAGAGTGAGGGTGTCTGACCACATACATGGTTCAGACGCTTGGTGAAGAGCACATGCTCGACACTAAGGTTCTTGAGCGCAGCGGTCGCTACGCTGGAGGGATTCTTTAGAGGCCTTCACTTTGAAATGTGAGTCTCTGTGCGCGCGATTTTACCAAAACCATCACTCTGTTCAAGCCTGTTTAGAAACAAAAAGGCCGGGACTCCATAGGAGTACCCGGCCTGTTGTTCTTCATGCGCCATTGGGTGAGAACACCCGATTGCCTACTTTGTTGCGGAAGCGATCAACGACCACCTCTAGCGGTTCGTCCAGCAGTACCGGCTGAATGAACCCTTTCCCCTGGTCATGACGCAGCAAGATGACCCCGCCCTCGGATAGCTCCCAGAGATGGACCTTCATGCTGCCCCGGCTGACCCAGGCCTTTCGGCATATCTGTTGGCTGCCTTGAATGCGGGCCGCTTCAAGAATTGCGCTCATTGCTCTCTCCTTTTGAAACGGAGAGAGCCCCAAGCGGGGATTTCTCCCCGCTTGGGTTATTGGTTACGCTGCTACCAGGTCCAGCTGCCCTTGCCCCTGGTTAGGGGCCCTGAACAGCACTGCCGGCATTTCTGTGCTTGGGTTGACCCCTTCCTGGCAGACCGCACCAGTACCGCAGTTCCCACCACCACAAATCTGCTGGCAAACCGAAACAACCCCAGCAGACCTTAATTGCCCGATATCCGGGTTTACTGCGCCGTTCAGCGCCACACCCAGTTCGACCCCAACGGACTCGAACACGGGGTAGATCACCGATTGGCCAAGCACTTCATGAGCGGTGGTGTCGGGAAGTCCAGAGATAATTTCCTCTGGGATTCCCTTCAGCCGCGCATGCTCTACCGGCGTGAACAACCGTGAAAGCGACGGATCAACCGGATGAACCAGGAACGGTTCAGTGCTTCTGCACTTCGCGTATGACCGACCGATAGTTCCGCAATGCCCTTCGGTACCAGTCAGCAGTTGCCGGGCGAACCCTTTGCCTGCCGCCTTGTCTCGGGCTTCTTTCGCAGCCAGGTAGTCGAATGGTTTCCAACGCTCAGAATCGAGCGGGATATCCTCCAGCACCTCACTGATGCTTCCCTCTTTCTCCCTAACCGGCCGAAGCTGGGTAAAGTCGAACAGGTCAGGAAGCCCTTTGCTGGTCGCGACAACCACCAGGCGATTGCGTCGCTCAAGAGCGCCGAAATCGTTTCCGTTGAGCACTGCCTCCTTGAGCTGGTAGCCCAAGCTGGCAAGCACTGACCGGATAAGGGGATGTAAGCCGGAACCCCAGAAATTTCCGTCACCCTAGTTGGGTGGGCTCAACACTCGTGTCACCAGCTACCTTCTGGAGAATCGAGCTCGGCCATCCCTCCCTGGACGGGCATCGCTCGACGATGTTCAACGGCTCCCTCACGGGGCCGTCGTTTTGTGGGGGCTATTCCATCCACAAGTCGTCGAGGTTCTTGAAGTTCCAGAGCGTCGGGTCTTCGGGGCCAGTGATACTGTCCTTGCAACTCGTGGCCGCCAGGTCGATGGTCTGCATCGGGATCGGCTCTCTCGAGCGTAGCGAGAAGAACACGCGAACCTTGGGAGTCAGCAGTGATTCCATTCCCGGCTCAACGACAACGGCCAGACGCTGAGAGGACAGGCGAACCAAGGAGCCGACGGGGTAGATGCCCACGGCCTTGACGAAGGCGTGGAAGATGCGTTTGTCGAAATGGCCCTCCCACTTGGCCATCTGCCGCATCGCCGCGGACGGGTCCCACGGCTTTTTGTAGGCTCGCTCCGACGTCACGGCATCATAGACGTCGCAGATTGCGCCCATGCGGGCCAGGAGTGAAATGGCGTCACCGGCCAAGCGATCCGGGTAGCCGGTTCCGTCGATCTTCTCGTGATGGTGCAGGGCAATGTCCACCACCCCGGGCTCGGCCCCGCCTGCGCGCAGCATCTTTGCGCCCTCCACAGGGTGGCGCTTCATGATGGCGAACTCGGCATCGGTGAGCTTGCCTGGTTTGTTAAGCACTTCCAGCGGCATCGCGGCCTTGCCTAGGTCGTGCATCAGTCCGCCGATGCCAGCCAGGCGCGTTTGCTCCTCGTCTAGATCGAGATGCCGGGCCAGCGATAGCATCAGGGCGCAGACGGCAACCGAGTGCAGGTAGGTGTAATCGTCGTGCGTTTTGATGCGTGCGACGCTGATGAGGGCATGAGGTTGGCGCAGCACCGAGGCAGCGATTTCTCCGACCAGCGGCAACGTCGTGCTTGGGTCGACGGCCTTGCCAAGCCGGGCTTCCTGGAACATGTCCATGACTTGGGACTTGGCCGCAAGACAGAGTTTCCGTGCATAACACATTTCGCTCTCCATTGAGGTTGCGCCGTCACTTTTCTTGCTTAGTGGACTAGACGGCAGAGATTGCTCCTCCGACAATTCTCTGGGCTCTGGGCTCTGGGCTCTGGGCTCTGGGCTCTGGGCTCTCTGGGCTCTCTGGGCTCTCTGGGTCGACTTGGCTTTTGGCCAAGTCGACCCAGACCTCCCCGACGCCACATTCTCGAATGGCAGAGAGATCCTGAGGCTCGGTCAGCAGGAAGCTGCCGCGCCAGAATGGGTGTCGAACCCAAGAGCCGGCGAGCTTGTGGATGTACATGCCGAGACGAAGCTCGGATACGGGAATGCGTTTTACCAACTTATTTTCCTTTCTGAGTTGGGTGGTTAGGCGTGCGCCGAGGCTGGCACCCAGCGGTAGAGCGGAGGTAAGGTCACGCCAAGATTCTTGGATCAGCCGGAACCGCCGAAATTTCCGTCAGCCGATCAACATGGCTTTGTCTCGCGCTCGGTCGATGCGTTCCTGCATCGCCTGCATGACTTCTTCGTGGGTGTACGACTTGGCGTTGGGGTCGTCGGCCTCTCGGAGAGCTTCCTCGACCTCGCGGGTCATCCGCGCATATTCTTCCGGCCACAGCGCTTGCTCCATGCGCAGCGACGCCTGCCCAAGCAGGTGCAGCAGGCCGAACAGCCGCATGTCATTGGTGGCGACGACGTGCTCTCGAATCCGCTCCTGGATCACCTCGCAGGCCCGATGCGCCTCTGGCGTCGCCGTGCCCTCGTAGCCGGCTGGGAGTTCTGCTTCTTCAGCGATTCGCGCCCAAGCGATAGCCAGCGCCTCGATGGTGGACAGGTTCATTTGCTCATCCACTTGCGCAGCAGACGCTTTTTCAGGGAGGCGCGCTCTTGCGGATTGCGTCCCTTGTGGTTGGCAATGCGATCCGCCGTGGCGGCCTGGCGCTTGATGGGCCAGTAGGAGCGGCCATCCTTACCCATCGACCAGACGTTGCTGACCTGGTTTTCCAGTAGAGGCAGATGGGCGCATAGAGCTTCCGGCGACGCGCTGGCCAGCGCGGTGCGCTCGTGGGTTCGCCAGCGCTGATGCCAGAGTTTCTTGTCCTCGCGCTCGCTACGGCAGGTCGTGTGCCCAACGATGGGCGTTTTGCGGCGGCTGCGGCTCATGATGTGGTTGTCTCCAAGAACATTCAGGACAGGCTTTCTGGGTAGAGCGCCGTCAACCGGGACAGGGTTTCTTGCACTTGTTCCAGCGAGGTCATCAGATGATCAACCTGATCCTGAAGATCCACGGCGAGATCAAATAGCTCAGCCACTCGGCTGCGTGATCCCTCGTTGAACGCGGCCATTGCCAGTTGATGCAGCTTCAACAGGTCGGTGCGCAGTTGCGGAGGTGCGCCGTCTGCGCTGTCATTCAAATCGCCGCGCAGCACGTCCACGGCATCGACTGCACGCAGCAGTGCCGTGGTATCGAAATTCTCGGGAGTCAGTTCGTCCCATTCGTCGTCGGTGATGCGGGCTGCCATCAGGAGAGCTCCGATTAAGCGGTTGCGAGCGTTAGATGCCCGATCGGCTCGGCTGCTGGCCGTACCTTGATTTCGATGTCGTAGCCGAGGCGATTCAGACAATCCATCAGCTTGCGTTCGGATAGATTGGTGAAGTCGCCGCGCATCATGCCCGACACCTTCGGTTGCGGGATGCCCATGCGTTTGGCCGCCGCTTGTTGAGTCAGCCCAAGGGCGCGCATGGCCCTCCTGATCTCGACCACCAGGCCGGTCTTGATCTTGAGCTTTTCAGCGTCAGGCAGTCCAAGGTCGGCAAAGACGTTGCCCGAGCTGCGCTGAACCTCGACGCCTTCAATGATTCGTTTTTGCATTTCGTAGCTCCTGTGCCAATACCTCGGCCACCTTCAGCCGAGCGCGGATGATGTCCATGTCGGCCTTTGGCGTGGCGATTCCGCTCTTGCTCTTCTTCTGGAAGCAGTGCAGGACGAACACCGCTTCCGCAAACTTGACCGTGTATACCGCTCGATAGGTGCCGCCGGCATCGTCTTCGACGACCTCCAGCACGCCGGTACCACCGAACCCCTTGAGCACCTTTGCTGCGTCATCCTGATCGCCTATCTGCGCCAACGAGAGCGCGTAACCGAAACGGCGACGCACGTCGGACGGCAACGCCATCAAATCCTTGTGGCTGCTCGCGATCCATTCGAGCGGTTTTTCTTTGTTTGTCATGACGGAATTTTATACCTGTTCAGGTAATGATGTAAACGCGGCAACCTCAAGGAGGTGTCGTAAAACATTTGTTTTGCGACAGGCTGTCAGCCGCCGCTGTGCTACCTGTGCAACACCCCCTCAAAAATGTACGGAAAACTCTATCGCTATTCACTATTATGCGGAAACCTGTTTTTGATGGTTATCCGCCTATGTTGGTTGGCTACATGCGCGTGTCGTCGGACTCCGACCGCCAGAGCACGGACTTGCAGCGCGACGCGCTGCTCGCCGCCGGCGTCGATCCGCGTCACCTGTTTGAGGATCGTGCCTCTGGCGCGAAGGATGACCGTGCCGGCTTGGCGCGGGCGCTTGAGTTCGTTCGAGCCGGCGATGTGCTGGTGGTGTGGAAACTCGACCGGCTCGGTCGCTCGCTGTCGCACCTGCTCGCCATTGTGACTTCGCTCAAGGACAAGCGGGTGGCGTTCCGCTCGCTGACAGAGAACCTGGACACTACGACGCCCTCGGGCGAATTCCTGTTCCAGGTGTTCGGTGCGCTCGCGCAGTACGAGCGCGCCTTGATTCAGGAGCGCGTCGTCGCGGGCTTGGCCGCCGCACGCAAACGCGGCCGGATCGGCGGCCGGCCGCAGGCGATCACTGGTGAGAAGCTGGACGCCATCGTCGCCGCGCTCGATGGCGGCATGTCTAAGGCGGCGGTGTGCCGCAACTTCAATGTCAAGCGCACTACGTTGATCGAAACATTGACGCGAGCAGGTTGGCGTGGTGCGGGAAGGACGGTCGATGAGCAACAAGAATAAGCTACTCACCGTCTTTTCTGACGCAGAGCAGGAAGCCTTGTACGGCCTACCGGACTTCGACGATGCTCAGCGGCTGGAATACCTGGCGTTGGCCGAATCTGAACTGGCGTTCGCCAGCAGCCGGCCTAGCCTGCAGGCCCAAGTCTATTGCGTCTTGCAGATCGGCTACTTCAAGGCCAAGCATGCTTTCTTCCGCTTCGATTGGCATGAGGTCGAGGACGATTGCGCCTTCGTGCTGAGTCGCTATTTCCACGGCGAAGCGTTCGAACGCAAGGCGATCACCAAGCATGAGCACTACAGCCAGAGGGGTCAGATCGCCGAACTGTTCGGCTACCGGTCGTGGGCGGCTAGCTTCCTGCCGCAACTGGCACAGCAGGCTGAACAGATCGTGCGGCGCGACGTAATGCCAGGATTCGTGGCCGCCGAACTGATCGTTTGGCTCAGCGAGCACAAAATCATCCGGCCCGGCCACACCACCTTACAAGAGCTGGTCAGTGAAGCCCTGTCCACCGAACGCAGGCGCTTGGGCGGCTTGCTGGCAGAAGTGTTGGACGAATCGGCCAAAGCTGCGCTGGGCCAGCTCCTGGTGCGTGACGACACCCTGTCTCAACTGGCAGCGCTCAAGCAGGACGCTAAAGATTTCGGCTGGCGTCAGATGGCAGGGGAGCGCGAGAAGCGCGCCACGCTGAAGTCCTTGCACGGGATCGCCAAGGCGCTGCTGCCCAAGCTCGGCATCTCGCAGCAGAACCTGCTGTACTACGCGAGCCTGGCGAACTTCTATACCGTCCATGACCTGCGCCACCTGAAGGCGGAGCAGACCCGGCTCTACCTGCTGTGCTATGCCTGGGTACGTTACCGGCAGCTCACCGACAACCTGGTCGACGCGATGGCCTTCCACATGAAAAAACTTGAGGACGAGAGCCGCACGGGTGCGAAACAGTCCTTTGTCGCCGAACAGCTGCGACGCCATCAGGAAACGCCGCAGGTTGGCCGCCTGCTGTCGCTGTACGTGGACGACAGCGTGGCCGATCCGACGCCGTTCGGCGAGGTGCGCCAACGCGCCTACAAAATCATGTCCAGGGAATTGCTGCAAAACACGGCGCAGCGCATGAGCGTCAAGCCACTGAACAAACTGGCGCTGCACTGGCAGGCGGTGGACGGCCTGGCCGAACGCATTCGACGCCATCTACGGCCGCTGTACGTCGCGCTCGACTTCGCCGGCACGGCCCCCGATAACCCATGGCTCGCGGCGCTGACTTGGGCCAAGAGCGTGTTCGCCAAGCAGCAGCGCCTATCACAACGGCCACTCGACGAATGTCCGGCGGCAACGCTGCCGAAACGCTTGCGTCCGTACCTGCTGATGTTCGATGCCGAAGGCACGCCGACAGGCCTGCATGCCGATCGTTACGAATTCTGGCTTTACCGTCAGGTCAGGAAACGCTTCCAGGCGGGCGAGCTCTACATTGACGATAGCTTGCAGCACCGGCATTTGTCCGACGAGTTGGTTTCGATGGACGAGAAAGCCGCCGTGCTCGCGCAGATGGACATCCCCTTCCTGCGGCAGCCGGTCAGTGCCCAGCTCGATGCACTGGCGACCGAGTTGCGTGCGCAATGGGTGGCGTTCAATCGCGAGCTGAAACAGGGCAAGCTGACGCACCTGGAATACGACAAGGACACGCAGAGACTGACCTGGCGCAAGCCCAAGGGGGAGAACCAGAAGGCGCGCGAGCAAGCTCTCTACGAGCAACTGCCATACTGCGATGTCGCCGACGTGTTTCGCTTCGTCAACGGCCAGTGCCAGTTCCTGTCGGCGCTGACACCATTGCAGCCACGCTATGCGAAGAAGGTAGCCGACGCCGACAGTCTGATGGCGGTGATCATTGCCCAAGCCATGAACCACGGCAACCAGGTTATGGCACGTACCAGCGACATCCCGTACCACGTCCTGGAGAGTACCTACCAGCAGTACCTGCGCCAGGCGACGCTACATGTGGCCAACGATTGCATCAGCAACGCCATCGCCGCACTGCCGATCTTCCCGCATTACTCGTTCGACCTCGATTCGTTGTACGGTGCCGTTGATGGGCAGAAATTCGGCGTCGAGCGACCAACTGTGAAGGCGCGCTACTCGCGCAAATATTTCGGCCGCGGCAAGGGCGTCGTCGCCTACACGCTGCTGTGCAATCACGTGCCGTTGAACGGCTACCTGATAGGCGCACACGAGTACGAGGCTCACCACGTGTTCGACATCTGGTACCGCAACACGTCGGACATCGTGCCGAGCGCGATCACCGGCGACATGCACAGCATCAACAAGGCCAACTTCGCCATCCTGCACTGGTTCGGACTTCGTTTCGAGCCGCGCTTCACCGACCTCGACGACCAGTTGCAGGAGCTGTATTGCGCCGATGATCTGGCATTGTACGAGAAATGCCTGATCCGGCCGGCTGGCCAGATCGACCGGCAACTCATCGTCGGTGAGAAGGCGAACATCGACCGAATCGTCGCCACACTGGGCCTGAAGGAAATGACGCAGGGCACGCTGATCCGCAAGCTGTGCACCTATACGGCGCCGAACCCGACGCGGCGCGCAATCTTCGAGTTCGACAAGCTCATCCGCAGTATCTACACACTGCGCTACCTGCGCGACCCGCAACTGGAGCGTAATGTTCACCGCTCGCAGAACCGCATTGAGTCCTATCACCAGCTACGCTCGACCATCGCCCAAGTCGGTGGGAAGAAGGAATTGACCGGCCGCACCGACATCGAAATCGAGATCAGCAACCAGTGCGCCAGGCTGATCGGCAACGCGATCATCTTCTACAACTCGGCGATCCTGTCCCTGCTGCTGACGAAGTACGAGGCAGCTGGCAATGCCAAGGCGCTGGCGTTGATCACGCAGATGTCGCCAGCGGCCTGGCGGCACATCCTGCTGAACGGGCATTACACCTTCCAGACTGACGGCAAGTTCATCGACCTGGATGCGCTCGTGGCGGGACTGGAGCTGGGCTGACGGAAATTTCTGGGATTCCGGCGTACAACCCCATTGTGGCGTCAGCAAAAACACAGCTTTCCTGTGGCGACATAGGTTTCTTTCTCGGATTGCCGATCACCAGGCCCAGCACGCGTCAGGCATTGTTGAAGCAGATGAAACCTTCTTCCTGGAGTCCTTCAAAGGGCAACGCGAACTGCCTCGACCGCCTCGTCGGCGCGGTGGCAGCGCCCAACGACGCGGACTGTCTGCCGAGCAAATTCCTGTGCTGGTGGTAAGAGATCGCAGTGGTCAGCAGGCAGACTTCAAGTTGGAAAAGCTGGATGCACAGCACATAGGGGAGCGGCTACGCCCGCTGATAGACGCGGATGCGATTCTCTGTACTGACAGCGCAGGTGTCTACGCCCATTTCGCCAAGGTTGAAGGCATCACTCACCGACCGATTAACCCGAGCCAGAATCGACGGGTTGATGGTGCTTTCCACATCCAGAACGTGAATGCCTACGACAGCCGACTCAAGAGCTGGATGATTCCTTTTCATGGTGTGGCCACCAAGTACCTAACGAACTATCTGGGCTGGCGCCGCCTGCTTGAGCGCTACAAAACACAGCTCAACCCATTGATTTGCTTGAAAGAGGCGTTGGGGTATAGGGATATGCAACAGTTAACTCAGACATAGCCCAAAAAAAACGGATCATGCGAAATCCTTCGTTGAGTTTGGCGCGGGTTTTTAGCAAATCAGCTGGCCCGCGATCCGGTTGAGAGTGATCCGAAGCGGTCCTTGACGACCGGCACAAATCGGTCAGAAGCGGTCGATGATTCCAATAAATCCGCCCCCTTTTTCCCGTAACTCCTGGCTACCTGCGACCAAGTCTAAGCAAGCTTCTGTGTCAGCTGCCCGATGAATAGCCGCAGCCATTCGTGCTGAGGCTTACTGTTCTTGGCAATGTCCCAAACCATGAAGCATCGAAATGATGGAACCGGAATCGGCGCCGGACAAATACTTAGCCGAGTCATGGCCGAATAGCTCTCGGCGGCGAACGTGGGAATTGTGGCTATCGCGCCGCTGCTGATCAACGTGGTGAGCGCGCCACTGAAGTGGGTGAATGAGGCTATAACACGCCTCGAATAGCCCGCCGCTTCGAACATGTCGTCGATAAAGCCGCGGCGGCCGTCATAGGAAACTCGCACATGGCTTGCCTCGAAGTACTCCTCCAGGCCGATAGGTGTGCCTGCGTTGTCTGCGCCAGGCAGGTACAAGCAGGAGTATGACGAGGAAAACAGCACCTTGGATGAATACCCGCTGCTGAAGTCTTTCGGCTCGCTGCAAATCACTAGATCCATGTCCGGATCTTGTAGCGACTGTTTCCACAGTGAGCTGTTGCTCTGATGGAACGAAAAGCTCACTCCCAGCCCCTGATCCGCTGCGGCGTTAACGATCCGCGGAGCGAGATAGGCCTCAATATCATCGGACAGACCGATGTTGAAAATGTAGCTCGAGTCGTGTGCGGAGAAATCCGGCTCTGCCCCAAGCACGCCTGAGATAGACGTAAGGGCCTCGGCGATCTTCGGCGCCAGCTCCATCGCCCTACGGGTTGGCTGCATTCCGGAAGCGGTGCGGATAAAGAGCTCATCTCCGAAATGCTCACGCAAACGACGCAACGCCGAGCTAACTGCCCCCTGGGTCACATGCAGCATGGCCGAGGCTCGGGTGGCACTGCGCTCGGTCATCAGGCAGTGGAACGTCAGCAGCAGGTTCAGATCAATTCTCGAGATATTACGTACACTAATCCGGCTCATATTTTCTAATCGTTTGCTCTGCGGCCGAGAGGATTCATAGTCTGCTGCCCATACACACCTAAGAAAAGCTGGGGAGCACCGTGGACGCAATTAATAAAAAAGTAAATCCATGCAGTATCCATACCAAGGGTGAGCAGTCAGACATTCGCAAGCGTGCAATCGCGGTGGGTATCGGCAACTTCATGGAGTGGTTCGACTTCGCCATCTACGGCTACTTCGCTGCCGTGATCGGTATGTTGTTCTTCCCCTCTAGCGCCCCAGGTGTATCGCTGCTGTCGTCGCTGGCAGTGTTCGCCGTAGGCTTCGTATCGCGACCATTTGGAGCATTGATTCTGGGGCCCATCGGTGACCGCCTCGGTCGCCGCGCGGTGCTTATCATCACTGTCTTCGGTATGGGTGTGTGCACCACGATCATCGGACTTTTGCCCACCTATGAGGCAATCGGTATCGCTGCACCTGTCTTGCTGATCGTCATGCGTTTCGTGCAAGGCATGATGGTAGGGGGCGAATGGTCTAGCGCAGGTATCTACATCGTAGAGAGTGCTCCGTCCAACCGCCGCGCGACGGCAGCCAGCGTTATCACTGGAACGGCTGGCTTGGCCTTCTTGTTTGGTACGTTCACCGCCGCGAGCCTCACCTCAACACTCGATGACCAGCAACTGGCGTCCTGGGGCTGGCGGATCCCATTCGTTGCCTCCATCGTGATGACCGGTATCGCCATCTTCATCCGCCGGAAGCTGGGTGATACCCCCGTGTATGAAGAGCTGGTACGTCAACGCGATTCACAACAGTTCGAAGCACCGAGCAAGTCTGTACACCGTCGCGCCTTCATCACTACTTTCGCCTTCTCAGCGCTGTTCGGCGTCTCGCTCTACTACTTCATCACCTACGCCAATAACCACCTGGTCACTACCGTTGGGCTACCACGAAGCAATGCACTATGGCTGTGCAGCATCGCGCTGGTTGTCTATGTCATTGCCAATCCACTGATCGGCCGGCTCAGCGACAGCATCGGGCGACGCAAGCTGCTGCTCAGTGCTGCTGCCGCACTCTCTGTACTGGCCTATCCAATCTTCCTGCTGCTCAACACCGGCAACCCAGTGGCAATCCTCGCAGGATTGATCGTTCTGGGACTACTTGTGGCTGTAACTGCGGTGATGGATGTGGTGCTGCTGGTTGAAGTCTTTCCAGCGTCCATCCGCTCCACGGGAGCAGCGCTCGGTCACAACCTGGCCCTGGCGACACTCGCAGGCCCAGGCCCCTTCATTGCCGCCGCCCTGATTAGCCAGACTGGCGACGCGAACATCCCTGCCGCCTATCTAGCAGCCGTCTCGCTGGCATGCCTCATCGTGCTGTGGAAGACCTTGCCGGAAACCCGCGACAACGACATCACACGTTTCTAGGTTCTTACTGCCCTCAGGAGTTTTTCATGACCAAAATTGCAGTCATCCAGGCCGCCTCTGTTCCTTATGATCCTGCAGCCAGCGTTGAAAAGGCTTCCACAATTCTGCGGCGCGTAGCAGATCAAGGTGCAAGGCTGGCCGTATTCCCTGAAGCGTTCATTGGCGGATATCCCAAGGGGATAGCTTTCGGTAGCGTAGTGGGTAATCGCAGCATCAGCGGGCGTGAGCTGTACCAACGCTATGTCGATGGGGCTGTGACGCTGGATGGGCCGGAACTGGCATTGCTTGCTGAAAGTGTCGAGCACACAGGGGTTACCACTGTGATTGGTGTAATCGAGCGCTTCGGTCGCACCCTTTACTGCACCGCGGTCACCATCGCCCCAGGCCGGGGTATTGCCGGTTACCACCGCAAGCTGATGCCCACCGGCCAGGAACGACTAATTTGGGGCTTCGGTGATGGCTCGACAATCGAGCCTGTAGAAACTGATTTTGGCGTCCTGGGGAGCGTGATTTGCTGGGAGAACTACATGCCAGCACTACGCCAGGCCATGTATGCCCAGGGTGTTCAGATCTACTGCGCCCCGACAGCAGATGACCGTCCGTCCTGGGCCAGCTCCATGGTGCACATTGCTCTTGAAGGGCGTGTTTATGTGTTGTCAGCCTGCCAGGCAATCCGTCTTGGTGAATACCCACAACAGCACCGCGATGCATTCGGCCTGGAGTTCAACGAGGACGATTACGTGATGCGAGGGGGCAGCATGGTTGTAAGTCCGCTCGGAGAAGTACTGGCAGGGCCGGTGTTCGACTGCGAGACAGAAATCTATGCAGACCTCAATATGGATCTGCTTAGCCAAGCCAACTTGGACTTTGATGTCGTCGGCCATTATGCCCGGCCGGACATCTTTGAACTCAAGGTGAACATTGCCCCGCAGGCCCCGGTAACCCTGGAGCGATAAGTAGAGCCTGTTTAGTGAAATCCTCCCTTTGACCGTCCAGTTTGGGCATGACTGCTTTAGGGATAGAGCCGCCGCAAGGCGGCTTTTTATTGCTGGCCAGGTTGTTGCCGCCATTTCCTGTGTAGCGAGGGCTTAGGCCCAAACCGATTTGCCAAGACAGATAACTCACCGACTTAACGTCCGCTTGTGGCACAGAGTGTGTAAAAACACTTTCGCATCTTGGGTGCCTCAGCCCAGTGTTCCTGGGCGAGGCGGTTTCCCAAGCAAATAGCCGCGATCAGCGCCAATAGCGCGTCAGAGCGTTTATGAAGCGCTTTGGCACCTCTTGGAGCAGCAAAAGCTGGGGCTTTTACGCCGTCATCGCCTTCAACAGGCCTTCGGTGCCGATGATTTTCATCACCCGTTTCAAGTTGTAGGCGAGCACATTCAAGCTCATCTCCGCACTCACCCCGTTCAGCTTTCGGGTCAGGAAGTGCGTTGCGCCCATCCATTGCTTGAGCGTACCGAAGGGATGCTCAACAGTCCGTTTTCGAACCCGCATCATCTCTGGTGCTTGGTTCAACCGGCGCTGCATTTCCTCCAGCACTGCTTCATGCTCCCAGCGCCTTACTCGACGATTTGTGCTTGGTGTGCACTGGGTTTTCAGCGCACAACTCTGGCACTTAGAACTCCAGTAACAGTGCATATTCATGCCTTTCTCAACGCTGGAGAATCGCCAGATCAGTGCCTCTCCCGCCGGGCAGGTGTATTCGTTTTTCGTCGGGTCATACACGAAGGCATCTTTATTGAATCGGCCATCAGCCTTGGCGCTTGAAGTCATTGGCTTAGGCACGTAGGCCGTGATGTTTGCGTCGTGACAGGCAAGGATCTCTTCACCCTTGAAGTAGCCTCGGTCAGCCACCACGGACAGCGTTTCTGCGCCGATGGCTTCACGAGCCTGCTTCGCCATTGAACTGAGTTGGTCGCGGTCTGAACCGCTGTTGGTGACCTCGTGAGCAACGATCAGGTGGTGCTGCGTATCGACAGCCGTCTGCACGTTGTAGCCGACGATACCGCTGCCGCGCGTCATCATCGAACGGGCATCCGGGTCGGTCAGCGAAACCTGTTTATCAGGGGAATCGTTGAGCTGAGTTTCGATCCCTTGAAGCTCTTTCATATGCGCTTTTAGCTTGGCAATCTTATCTTCCAGGCTGGCAGTGTCTGGCGCGGAGGCGCTAGGAATCTGTCGATCAGCCGCATCGAGCACAGCCAAATAACGGCTGATGCTCGCCTCGATTTCTTCCATACGCCGCTTCAGTTTGGCGCTGGTGAAATTGCGGTCACGGTTGTTCACTGCCTTGAATTTGCTGCCGTCGATGGCAACCAAGTTTTCGCCAAACAACCCCAACTGCTGGCAGAGCAAAACGAACTGGCGGCAGACGCCGCGAATGGCCTTGCTGTTATCTTTTCGGAAGTTGGCGATGGTCTTGAAATCGGGCATCAATCGCCCGGTTAACCACATGAGTTCGACGTTGCGCTGAGCTTCTCGCTCAAGACGCCGGCTCGATTGAATGCGGTTTAGATAGCCGTAGATATAGATCTTCAGCAGGATCGAAGGGTGGTAAGCCGGTCTTCCGGTTTCGGCTGGAATGACGCCATCAAAACCTAGCGTGGCTAGGTCGAGTTCATCGACGAAAACGTCAACCACCCGAACCGGATTGGTATCGCTGACGTAGTCGTCGAGGCTTTCGGGAAGTAAGGTGCTTTGACCTCGGTGTTCACCCTGGATAAACCGTTTCATGGGCGTCCCATACGCTGAGATTCTCGGAAATCATAGCAAGGGTTTACCGGTGCGTTTTTACACACTCTGGGCACAAAGCGGACCAGCTATCGGCCAAGAGATGCCTTTCGCGAATAGCTGAACGCCCCGAGAGCGCATTGGGCCGCTCGGCGCGGAATTGGTGAAAGGCTGGTGACTGGCCTGTGTTGGCTCGGTCAGACTTCGGGCAGCCTCACCCTAGTTGGGGCTAACTGCTTACCGACCATCAGAGGCAAGCCAACAACAACTGCCGATAGTGCTGAGAAAAACTGACCTGATAGCTCGGCTCAGCAGCAAAATCCCCCAGCGAGTAGGCACCCGCCAAACCTGCACCAAGACTTTGCCCGGCCTCGCCTCCACCGCAGCCATCGATATCGCAGGTAGCCCCCAACCCAGAGGTCTTCATCGACGCAGCGCTGGTCGCTTGAGCCGATGCGGCGGTAAGCGCCGCCTGGTAGGCCCGTGGCTTTTTTGTAGACGGGTTTGTGAGTGACGTCAGCCTCGGGCACATACACCACCAGCAGCGTCTTGCCTTCCACCTGCTCCAACTGCATCTCTGGCCGCAGCGTGACGTTGAGCATGCTGGCACACTGACTGGCGAGATCGCGCTGAACCTTGTCCGGGTCGGGGAAACCCACAGGCCGGTATACGGTATCGCCCTTGTCGTTGACCGCCCAGTCCACGCCCAGCAGCAGGTAGCCGCCGTCCAGACCGGGCTCATTGGCGAAGGCGATCACCGTCTCCATGACCGACTTGCCGATGTCGCTGGCACGCTTGGCCTCGATACGCGCGGACTCGTCCACCGCATTGAGCTCGTCCAGCAGTTCGACGGCGCTACGCATCGGTTCTCTCCGGCTCGATCAGCCCGTCCAGCGTTTCCACCAGTTCGTCCATCTGCTGCCAGAACGCCCGGCCGCTATCCTGCCAGCTTGCCCAGGCTTCCTGCAGGCTCTGTGCCTGCTGGCCTGCCGAGGCGCTGCTGCTCTGACGCTTCACGTAGAGCGGAATGGACAGGTTGAAACCGTTGCCGGCGAGGTCATCCAGAGTAGCCACGCGGGCAAAGCCGGGCTCGTCGGCAAATGCCTGCCAGGCATCGAGGATGCGCTTCTGGGGGAGCCCGCAGAATTCGGAAAAAATCGTACGCTAAGGTTTTCCGGGCATCCGTAGGGGCCGAAACTTCCCGTCTTCCAGTCTGCGGCTCTGCCGCCAGACGTAATCGCCGGTTAGGTTGATGTGCTCCCAGCCCAGCGGCGACAGGAATTGCAGCAGCTCGCCGTCCACCGGCTTGCCGGCCTCGACCAACCCCTGGGTGGCGCGTTCCAGGTACACCGTGTTCCACAGCACGATAGCCGCCGTCACCAGGTTGAGGCCGCTGGCCCGGTAGCGCTGCTGCTCAAAGCTCCGATCCCTGATTTCCCCAAGGCGGTTGAAGAACACCGCCCTGGCCAGCGAGTTGCGCGCCTCACCTTTGTTCAGGCCGGCATGCACGCGGCGGCGCAGTTCAACACTTTGCAGCCAGTCCAGGATGAACAGCGTGCGTTCGATCCGGCCCAGTTCGCGCAGGGCGACAGCCAGGCCGTTCTGACGCAGATAGCTGCCGAGCTTGCGCAGCATCAGCGAGGCGGTAACGGTGCCCTGCTTGATCGAGCTGGCCAGGCGCAGGATGTCGTCCCAATGAGCGCGCACGTGCTTGATGTTCAGGGTGCCACCGATCAGCGGGCGCAGCGTCGGGTAGGCCTGCACGCCCTGCGGCACGTACAGTTTGGTTTCGCCGAGGTCGCGGATGCGTGGCGCGAAGCGGAAGCCCAGCAGGTGCATCAGGGCGAAGACGTGATCGGTGAAACCGGCCGTGTCGGTGTAGTGCTCCTCGATCCGCAGGTCGGACTCGTGATACAGCAGGCCGTCGAGCACATAGGTGGAATCTCGGACGCCGACATTCACCACGCGTGTGCTGAACGGCGCGTATTGGTCGGAGATGTGGGTGTAGAACAGCCGTCCTGGCTCGCTGCCGTACTTCGGGTTGACGTGCCCGGTGCTCTCACCCCGGCCGCCAGCGCGGAAGCGCTGGCCATCGGAGGATGAGGTGGTGCCGTCGCCCCAATGGGCAGCGAAGGCATGGCGGTACTGGTGATTGACCAGCTCGGCCAAGGCCGCCGAATAGGTTTCATCGCGGATATGCCAGGCTTGTAGCCAGGACAGCTTGGCGTAGGTCAGGCCGGGGCTCGACTCGGCCATCTTGGTCAGTCCGAGGTTGATTGCATCACCGAGGATCGCGGACAGCAGCAACGTCCGGTCTTTGGCCTCGGCCCCGTTCTTCAAGTGGGTGAAGTGGCGGCTGAAGCCCGTCCAATCGTCCACGTCCATCAGCAGTTCGGTGATCTTGATGCGCGGCAGTAACTGACTGGTCTGGTCGATCAGCGCCTGCGCCCGATCCGGCACCGCCGCATCCAGCGGGGTGATTTTCAGGCCGGACTCGGTGAGGATGGCATCGGGCAGCTCGTTGTCCTTGGCCAGGCGGGCGACAGTGGCCAACTGCTCGTCCAGCAGCTGCAAGCGCTCTTCCAGGTACTGGTCGCTGTTCGGGTTGATCGCCAGCGGCAGGGCCTGTTCCCGCTTGAGCGCGGCGAACTTCTCGGCCGGCAACAGGTAGTCGTCGAAGTCGCGGAACTGCCGCGAGCCCTTGACCCAGATGTCGCCGGAGCGCAGGGCGTTCTTCAGCTCGGACAGCGCGCAGATTTCGTAGAAGCGCCGGTCGAGGCCTTCCGGGGTGATCACCAGCGGCTTCCAGCGCGGCTTGATGAAGGCGGTGGGGGCATCGGCCGGCACCTTGCGCAGGTTGTCGGCGTTCATCTCGCGCAGGGTCTGCACGGCTGCCAGCACGCCTTGTGCGGCCGGGGCGGCGCGCAGCTCCAGTACCTCCAGCAGGGCCGGCGTGTAGCGGCGCAGGGTGGCGAAGTTCTCGCCGACCAGGTGCAGGTGGTCGAAGCCCTCCGGCCGGGCCAGCAGCTCGGCCTCACTGACGCTCTCGGTGAACTCGTCCCAGGGAATCACCGCCTCGATGGCGGCGTAGGGATCGCTGCCGCTTTCCTTTGCCTCCAGCAGCGCCTGGCCGATCTTGGAGTACAGGCGCACTTTGTCATTGATCGCCTTGCCCTGCTTCTGGAACTGCTGCTGATGCTTGTGTTTCGCGCCGCTGAACAGCTTGACCAGGATGCGGTCGTGCAGATCCACCAGCTCATCAATCACGGTTGCAGTGCTCTCCAGTACCACGGCGGCCAGGGTCGCATAACGTCGCTGCGGCTCGAACTTGCCAAGGTCTTTGGGCGTCATCTGCCCACCCTCGCGGGCCAGCTTGAGCAGGCGGTTCTGGTGGATGTGCCGGCCAAGGCCTTCGGGCAAGTCCACCAGCTGAAATGTCTTCAGCCGTTCGATGTGCTCAAGCATGTGGCGGGAGTTGGGTTTCAGCGGTGCCTGGCGCAGCCAGGTCAACCAGGTGATGCTGCTGCCGGCCTTGAGCTTAAGCAACTCGTCCAGCTTGGCCCGATGCGAGTCGGTGAGAGGTTCGACCAGGGCGCGGTAGACCCGCCGATTGGCCCGTGCAATGGCCTCCGAGCAAGCCCGGTCGATCACGCTCAACGCCGGCAGGATGCGTCGCTTCTGCCGCAGGCTCTCCAGCGCCTGGCCGGCCAGCAGCAAGCCCTTGTCGGTCTGCTGGGCCAGTTCGGTCAGCTCGCGCACCAGGGCGCGGAAGTCGGACAGGCCGAACGGGGCCAGTTGAAGGTAGGTGCGCAGTTCCTGGGCGTGCTCGCGACGGGTCACATCGCGCTCGCCGTACTTCGTCCAACTCGCCGGATCGGTCTGGACTTGCTTGGCCACCCACAGGATGACCGGTTCGGGCAGCTCGCTGTCAGTGCCCAACGCATAGCCGGGGTAGCGCAGCAGGCAGAGTTGCACCGCAAAGCCCAGACGGTTGGCGTCGCCGCGCCGCTGGCGGATCAGTGACAGGTCGGAATCGTTGAAGGTGTAGTAGCGGATCAGGTCATCCTGGCTTTCCGGCAGCGCGAGCAGGGTGTCCCGCTCCGTGGCCGAGAGGATCAAGCGACGCGGCATGTGTCAGTCGTCCGTGCGGAGGTACTGGTAGAGAGTTTCGCGGCTGATGTTGAACTCGCGGGCGAGCTGCGCCTTGGGCTCACCTGCCGCCGCCCGCTGCCGCAGGGTAACAGTCTGCTCGTCGGACAGGGCCTTCTTGCGGCCCCGGTACGCGCCGCGCTGCTTGGCCAGGGCGATACCCTCGCGCTGCCGCTCACGGATCAGAGCGCGCTCGAACTCAGCGAAGGCCCCCATTACCGACAGCATCAGGTTGGCCATCGGCGAGTCCTCGCCGGTGAATACCAGCCCCTCCTTCAAGAACTCGATTCGCACGCCGCGCTGGGTCAGCTTCTGCACCAGGCGGCGCAGGTCGTCGAGGTTGCGGGCCAGGCGATCCATGCTGTGCACCACCACCGTGTCGCCCTCGCGGACGAAGCTCAGCAGCGCTTCGAGCTGGGGGCGCTGGGTGTCCTTGCCGGATGCCTTGTCGGTGAACACCTTGCTCACCTGGGTCTGTTCCAGTTGGCGTTCCGGGTTCTGGTCGAAGCTGCTGACCCGGACGTAGCCGATGCGGTGCCCCTGCACGATGTCTCCTTGGTTGAAGGCGGCTTAAGTGCACTTTCTGTTCCGTTGCGCCTCAAACCCCGTTTCTGTCAGGCTGAAATCTATAACCTTCGCGGGCATGTGTCAAAAAATGGGAAAGCAGACTCTATTCTGACGAAGCGGCGCGTGTCACTTTCAGAAGGCGACAGCACGAAATATCAAAAGTCGACCGCACGGTCTTTTCTGACGTTGGAGTCGCCTCAGAAAACGGAAAATAAAGCACGCTAAGGCGTAGTTCCCTCGGGCTACACCGCGTCCGCACTGCGCGGTTCTTTCTTCCCTTGCAGTGACGCAATCAGCGGGCAGGAAACGTTCCCCTTCCGCGCATGGCAGGCGCACACCAAATCAGACAGCACGGCCTCCATGCGCGCCAGGTCAGCCATCCTCTCGCGCACGTCCTTGAGCTTGTGCTCGGCCAGGCTGCTGGCTTCCTCGCAATGGGTGCCATCCTCCAGCCGCAGCAGCTCGGCGATCTCATCCAGGCTGAAGCCCAACCGCTGGGCTGATTTCACGAAGCGCACCCGCGTTACATCCGTCTCGCCATAGCGGCGAATGCTGCCGTAAGGCTTGTCCGGTTCCGGGAGCAAGCCCTTGCGCTGATAGAACCGGATGGTCTCCACATTGACCCCGGCCGTCCTGGCGAAAACGCCAATGGTCAGGTTCTCCAAATTGTTTTCCATATCGCTTGACTCCGTACATAACTACGGAAGTAAGCTTAAGCTATCCAATTCAGATTCGAAAGGACAAACGTATGTCTGAACCTCAAAACGGGCGCGGCGCGCTCTTCACTGGCGGGCTGGCCGCCATCCTCGCCTCGGCTTGCTGCCTCGGGCCGCTGGTTCTGATCGCCTTGGGGTTCAGCGGCGCTTGGATCGGCAACTTGACGGTGTTGGAACCCTATCGCCCCATCTTTATCGGCGTGGCGCTGGTGGCGTTGTTCTTCGCCTGGCGGCGCATCTACCGGCCGTCAGCCGCCTGCAAACCGGGTGAGGTTTGCGCGATTCCCCAAGTGCGAGCTACTTACAAGCTCATTTTCTGGGGCGTGGCCGTGCTGGTTTTGGTCGCGCTCGGATTTCCCTACGTCGTGCCATTTTTCTATTGATCACAGGAGTTCACCATGAAAAAGCTGCTTTCCGCCCTTGCCCTCGCTGCCGTTGTTGCCCCCGTGTGGGCCGCCACCCAGACCGTTACGCTGTCCGTACCGGGCATGACCTGCTCGGCCTGTCCGATCACTGTCAAGAAGGCGATTTCCAAGGTCGATGGCGTCAGTAAAGTTGACGTGACCTTCGAGACGCGCGAAGCGGTGGTCACCTTCGATGATGCCAAGACCAGCGTGCAGAAACTGACCAAGGCTACCGAGGATGCGGGCTACCCATCATCAGTCAAGAACTGATCATGAAAGACCCGAAGACACTGCTGCGGGTCAGCATCATTGGCACAACCCTCGTGGCGCTGTGTTGCTTCACCCCTGTTCTGGTCATTTTGCTCGGTGTGGTCGGCTTGTCCGCGCTGACCGGCTATCTGGACTATGTGCTGCTGCCTGCGCTGGCGATTTTCATCGGCTTGACCATCTACGCCATCCAACGAAAACGCCAAGCCGATGCCTGCTGCACCCCGAAATTCAATGGAGTAAAAAAATGACCGAAATCACCGTGAATGGCATGACCTGCACATCCTGCGCCACCCATGTCAAAGATGCTTTGGAAAAGATTCCCGGCGTGAATGCCGCTGTGGTGTCCTATCCAGAAAGCCGCGCGCAAGTCATGGCAGACACCGCCGTGAGCCACAACCAACTGCTGGCCGCCATCGCCGCATTGGGTTATCAAGGCTCGATCCGGGTTGGTGATTTCAAAGATGAACCAAAAATCCGTGATGCACTTGAGGGCGCCGGTTTGCATATCGCCATCATTGGCAGCGGCGGGGCCGCGATGGCGGCGGCGCTGAAGGCCGTCGAGCAAGGCGCGACGGTCACGCTGATCGAACGCGGCACCATCGGCGGCACCTGCGTCAATATCGGCTGTGTGCCGTCCAAGATCATGATCCGCGCTGCCCATATTGCCCATCTGCGCCGGGAAAGTCCGTTCGACGGCGGTATTGCGGCAACTGTGCCTGCGATTGACCGCAGCAAACTGCTGGCCCAGCAGCAGGCCCGTGTCGATGAACTGCGGCACGCCAAATACGAAGGCATCCTGGACGGCAATCCAGCCATCACCGTTTTGCACGGTGAAGCGCGTTTCAAGGACGACCAGAGCCTGGTCGTCCGTTTGAACGAGGGTGGCGAGCGCGAGGTAACGTTCGACCGCTGCCTGGTCGCCACCGGTGCCAGTCCGGCCGTGCCGCCGATTCCGGGCCTGAAAGAGTCACCCTACTGGACTTCCACCGAAGCGCTTGTCAGCGACACCATTCCCGCACGCCTGGCCGTGATCGGTTCGTCGGTGGTGGCGTTGGAACTGGCGCAAGCCTTTGCCCGGCTCGGCAGCCAGGTCACGATCCTGGCACGCAGCACCTTGTTCTTCCGGGAAGACCCGGCCATCGGCGAGGCCGTGACAGCCGCTTTCCGCGCCGAGGGCATCGAGGTGCTGGAGCACACGCAAGCCAGCCAGGTCGCCCATGTGAACGGCGAATTCGTGCTGACCACCGGACACGGTGAATTGCGCGCTGACAAGTTGCTGGTTGCCACCGGTCGGGCACCGAATACGCGCAGCCTCGCGCTGGACGCGGCGGGGGTCACTGTCAATGCGCAAGGGGCCATCGTTATCGACCAAGGCATGCGCACGAGCAACCCGAACATCTACGCGGCCGGCGACTGCACCGACCAGCCGCAGTTCGTCTACGTGGCAGCGGCCGCCGGCACCCGTGCCGCGATCAACATGACCGGCGGCGACGCAGCCCTCAATCTGACCGCGATGCCGGCAGTGGTGTTCACCGACCCGCAAGTCGCCACCGTGGGCTACAGCGAGGCGGAAGCGCACCACGATGGCATCGAGACCGACAGTCGCACGCTGACACTCGACAACGTTCCGCGAGCGCTTGCCAACTTCGACACACGCGGCTTCATCAAGCTGGTCATCGAGGAAGGTAGCGGACGGCTCATCGGCGTGCAGGCGGTGGCCCCGGAAGCGGGCGAACTGATCCAGACGGCGGTGCTCGCCATCCGCAACCGCATGACGGTGCAGGAACTGGCCGACCAGTTGTTCCCCTACCTGACAATGGTCGAGGGGTTGAAGCTTGCGGCGCAGACCTTCAACAAGGACGTGAAGCAGCTTTCCTGCTGCGCTGGATAAAAAAAGGAGGTTTTCAATGAGCGCCTACACCGTGTCCCGGCTGGCCCTTGATGCCGGGGTGAGCGTGCATATCGTGCGCGACTACCTGCTGCGCGGATTTCTGCGTCCGGTGGCGTGCACCCCGGGCGGCTATGGCCTGTTCGATGATGCCGCCTTGCAACGGCTGTGCTTCGTGCGGGCGGCCTTCGAGGCGGGCATCGGCCTGGACGCGCTGGCGCGGCTGTGCCGGGCGCTGGATGCTGCGGACGGCGATGAAGCGGCCGCGCAGCTTGCCGTTCTGCGCCAGTTCGTCGAGCGTCGGCGCGAAGCGTTGGCCGATCTGGAGGTGCAGTTGGCCACCATGCCGACCGAGCCGGCACAGCACGCGGAGAGTCTGCCATGAACAGCCCCGAGCGCTTGCCGTCCGAGACGCACAAACCGATCACCGGCTACCTGTGGGGCGCGCTGGCCGTGCTCACCTGTCCCTGCCATTTGCCGATTCTCGCCATTGTGCTGGCCGGCACGACGGCCGGCGCGTTCATCGGAGAGTACTGGGGTATCGCAGCCCTCACGCTGACCGGTTTGTTCGTCCTGTCTGTGACACGACTGCTGCGGGCCTTCAAAGATCGATCATGAGCGCTTCCCATTGAGACAAACCACGCTGTCGCTACGTTGCCTCATGCCGGCATCAAATTCGGCTGAGTAGCTTCTCGCCATCTGGACGTAGCTCACCCTTGGGTGAAACATGCCGATACAGGGTCTGCCGCGTGACGCCAAGTTCCTGGCACAGGTCGCCGACCTTGGTCTCTGGCTGACCCATTGCCGCCATCGCCAGCCGCAGCTTGGCGGCGGTCATCTTGAACGGCCGGCCGCCTTTCCGCCCGCGCGCGCGGGCCGAGGCTAGGCCGGCAATCGTGCGCTCCGCGATCAACTCGCGCTCGAACTCGGCCAGGGCGGCGAAGATGCCAAAGACCAGCTTGCCGGCGGCGGTCGTGGTGTCGATGGCCGCGCCGTGCCCGGTTAATACCTTCAAGCCGATGCCGCGCCCAGTCAGGTCGTGCACGGTGTTGATGAGATGTCGCAGGTCGCGTCCGAGCCGATCCAGTTTCCACACGACCAGTGTGTCGCCAGTTCGCAACGCCTTCAGGCAGCTCGTCAAGCCGGGCCGATCCTCGCGCATGCCGGATGCCTGGTCCTCGTAAAGATGTACTGGATCGACCCCGGCGGCAATCAGCGCGTCGCGCTGCAAATCGGTAGCCTGGGAGCCGTCCGCCTTCGATACCCGCATGTAGCCTATCAGCATGTCGTACCTGTCACATATACGTTCGTTTTGTCGAACCATTGCATCGCCCTTTGTGATTGGCGTATAAACACACAAACACCTATTAGCGGAGAACGCTATGAATACCATTCGCTGGAATGTCGCCGTCTCGGCCGACACCGACCAGTCGCTTCGGATGTTTCTGGCCAGCCAGGGCGGCGGCCGTAAGGGCGACCTGTCGCGCTTCATCGAAGAAGCGGTACGGGCACACATCCTGGAGCTGAGCGCTGAGCAGGCCAAGGCCGCTAACGCCCATCTGAGTGAGGCAGAATTGACCAACGCGGTTGACGAAGCGCTCGACTGGGCACGTAAGCGCTGATGCGGGTCGTGTTGGATACCAACATCCTGTTCAGCGCCCTGATCTCGCCACATGGCGCGCCCGATGCGATCTACCGTGCCTGGCGGGCGGCGCGTTTCGAGGTGGTGACCTCGCGGATGCAACTCGATGAAATTCGTCGAGCCAGCCGCTATCCCAAGCTTCAGGCCATCCTACAGCCCGCCAAGGTGGGCGCCATGATCAATAACCTGCAACGGGCTGTGGTACTGGAGCGCCTGACCATCGAGGTCGAAGCCGATGATCCGGATGACTCGTTTTTGCTGGCCATGGCCTTGGCGGGCGATGCGGACTACCTGGTAACCGGTGATCGCCGCGCCGGCCTGCTGCAACGCGGGCACATCGAACGCACGCGGATCGTCACGCCCGCCGTGTTCTGCGTCGAGGTGCTGTGATCAATGCCGGTCGGTTTTCTGACTCAAGAGCAACGCGACGGTTTTGGCCGCTATGTTGATTCGCCCAGCCGTGAAGAGCTGGAACGTTACTTCCACCTGAGCGATGAAGACCGTGAAGCCATCCAGGTGCTGCGGGGTAACCATAACCGTCTGGGTTATGCCGTTCTGCTGACCACCGTCCGCTTCGTTGGCGTTCTGCCGGACAAGCCCGCCGCCGTGCCGGTGGAAGTCCTGCAGGTGCTTTGCCGACAACTGGCGATTCCAGACCCCGACTGCCTCCAGCGCTATAGCGATCATCGCCGCTGGATACATGCCACCGATATTCAGAACCGCTTTGGCTATCGTCATTTCACCGATCCGGGCATCGGCTTTCGCTTGAGCCGCTGGCTGTATGCCCTCTGCTGGACGGGCACCGACCGGCCGGGAGTGCTGTTTGAGCGAGCCACCTCGTGGCTGTTCACACAGAAAGTCCTCCTGCCTGGTGTGTCTCAACTAGAGCGCTTTATCGCCCAGTTGCGCAGTCGGGTCGAAGAACGCCTCTGGTTTACGCTGGGCCGCAGCGTGACTGAGGAACAGCGATTGCAACTGCAAGACTTGCTGACGGTGGCCGAAGGCAACCGCAGCTCCCGGCTGGATCAATTGCGCTCCGGCCCGGTCATGGTCAGTGGCCCCGCGTTGATTCGGGCACTGCGCCGGCTCGATGACGTGCGCGGCATCGGCATCACCTTGCCGGCGGCGGCGCACATCCCTCCCAGCCGTATCGCCGCCCTGGCCCGCTTCGCCAACACGGCCAAGGTCACCGCGATTAATCGGCTGCCGGCGTCGCGGCGGATGGCGACACTGGTGGCCTTCGCACTCTGCCTGGAGGCGACTGCGCACGACGACGCACTGGAAGTCCTGGAGGCCTTGCTGCGCGACCTGTTCAGCAACGCGGAGAAGGCCGACAAGAAAGCCCGCATGCGCAGCCTGAAAGACCTGGATCGGTCGGCCGCGACGCTCGCCGCCGCGTGCAAGGTCGTGCTGGACAGCTCGATCAGCGATGACAACGTGCGCGCCCGGCTGTTCAACGACCTGCCGAGGACCACCCTGGAAAAGGCCCTGGAAGAGGTCAACGCGCTGATCCGCCCGGTAGATGACGTCTATTTTCTTGCATTGGAAGCGCGCTACCGCAGCGTGCGCCGCTTCCTGCCCGACCTGCTCAAGCACATCCGCTTCGGCTTCAGCCCGGCCGGCAAGGGCGTGGCGGCTAGTCTGGAGTGGCTGCAACTGAACCTGCCGCGCCGGAAGCCAGAGGATGACGCGCCGCAGGAGATCGTGGCCAAGGCTTGGCAGAAGCACATCACCCGCGAAGATGGCTCCCTCGACATGGGTGCCTATGTGTTCTGCACGCTCGATGCGCTGCGCACGGCCCTGCGCCGCCGCGATGTCTTCGTCTCGCCCAGTTGGCGCTATGCCGACCCGCGCCTTGGCCTGCTCGACGGTGCCGAATGGCTGGCGGCGCGACCGATCATCTGCCGGTCACTGGGCCTGACCATCGACGCCAAAACCACCCTGGACGCCTTGTCCGTCGAGCTGGATGCAACCTGGCTGGCAGTAGCCGCGCGCCTGCCCGACAACCCGGCGATTCAACTGAGCGAGAACACCGAGGGCAAGACCGAACTGTCGCTCGGGGCGCTGGACAAGCTGGACGAGCCCTGCTCGTTGCTGCAACTGCGGGCGGCCGTGTCTGACCTGATGCCGCGTGTCGATCTGCCGGAAATCCTCTTGGAAATCGCCGCCCGCACTGGCTTTTCCGAGGCCTTCACCCATGTCTCCGAACGCAATGCACGCGCCGACAACCTGGTCACCAGCCTCTGCGCGGTGCTGTTGGGCGGGGCCTGCAACACCGGCCTGGAGCCCTTGATCCGCACCGACAACCCGGCGCTGCGCCGTGACCGGCTGTCCTGGGTCAGCCAGAATTATATCCGCGACGACACCCTGTCAGCGGCTAACGCCATCCTGGTCGGAGCGCAAAGCCAACTGGAACTGGCCCAAGTCTGGGGTGGCGGCGAGGTCGCCTCCGCCGATGGCATGCGCTTCGTCGTACCGGTGCGCACCGTGCATGCCGGCCCCAATCCGAAGTATTTCGGCACCGGCCGGGGTGTCACCTGGTACAACCTGATTTCCGACCAATTCTCCGGCCTCAACGCCATCACCGTGCCCGGCACGCTGCGCGACAGCCTGGTGTTGCTGGCGGTCGTGCTGGAACAGCAGACCGAGTTGCAGCCGACGCAAATCATGACCGACACCGGGGCCTACAGCGATGTGGTGTTCGGGCTCTTCCGCCTACTTGGCTACCACTTCAGTCCGCGGCTGGCCGATGTCGGCGGTACCCGCTTCTGGCGCACGCGCCCGGACGCGGACTACGGCAAGCTCAACGGGCTGGCCCGCCAGTCGGTCAAACTCGACCTGATCGCCGAGCACTGGGACGACCTGCTGCGCCTGGCCGGCTCGCTCAAACTCGGCCGGGTGCCGGCGACTGGCATCATGCGCACGCTGCAAACGGGAGATAGACCCACCCGGCTGGCCCAGGCGCTGGCCGAATTCGGGCGGATCGAAAAGACTCTGCACACGTTGACCTATATCGACGACGAGTCCAAGCGCCGCGCCACCCTGACCCAGTTGAACCGAGGCGAAGGCCGGCACAGCCTGGCCCGCGCCGTGTTCCACGGCAAACGCGGCGAGCTCCGCCAGCGCTACCGCGAAGGCCAGGAAGACCAGCTCGGTGCTCTGGGCCTGGTGGTGAACATCATCGTGCTGTGGAACACCCTCTACATGACGGCGGCCGTGGAACGGCTCAAGCAGCACGGCTATCCAGTGCTGGAAGAGGATTTGGCCCGGCTATCGCCGCTGATCTACGAGCACATCAACATGCTCGGGCGGTATTCCTTTGCGGTACCGGAAGAAGTTGCGCGCGGCGAGCTGCGGCCACTGCGTAATCCAGACGACGACCTGTGATCCCCCTAAACGCTATGAGCAACACCCAAGCTGCTGCTGGATCGGCGGGCACTTCACCGAGCCGAACGAACAGAAAACGCAGCAATCCCCTGGGTTGGGGCGCAGCAGCGCCTTGCAGTTGCTGCACTCGTAATAGAACTGGCAGGCGTCCGTGGGCATGGTTTCCGGCTTGGCGAAGCCGCAGCGCGGGCAAGTCAGCACGGACTCAAGGACAATGGCGCTCATCGTGACCTCACTTCTGCACTGTGGAGGGGTATCCCGCGTTCGCGGTCGCCTCAGTCAGTGCCTCGGGCTGGGCCTTATCGGGATCGTAGGTGACGGTCGCCGTCTTCTGGTCGAAATTGACCTGGACGTCACTCACGCCGGACACCTTCTCCAGCGACTTCTTGACCGTGATCGGACAGAGTCCGCACGTCATGTTCTGCACGTCGAGCGTGACGGTTTTCGGGGGAGCCGCCAGCGCCACGAAGGGCAAGGCGAAAAGCACGGCGATCAGCAGTTTGCGCATGGTTAATCTCCTTCAGTAGAACAGCGGGGCGAGCCACGGCACGGCCAATAGGCCGAGCAGCAGCACGCTGACGATCCAGAACACGAGTCGCTGTCGCACGAGCGTGCGCGGATCGGCGCAGGGTGTACCTGGCGTACAAACCTGTGGCACCAGGTAGAGCTTGCGGAATGCCAATCCCAGGAACAGTAGAGTCAACCCGATGAAGAGGGGGCGTAGTGGCTCCATCATGGTCAGAGCGCCCACCCACGTACCGCCGACACCGAGTGCCAACAGCACCAGTGGCCCGACACAGCACACCGACGCACCGATGGCGGTCAGCGAACTCGCGACCAGCGAGCCTTTCCCGGTGAGTTGCATCCCCATTCCCATCTCCTGAGCCTGATTGCCTAGGTGCTATTCTAAACTCCGTACCAAAGTACGGAATCAAGGAGAAAGTGATGGCCACAGAGCTGACCATTGGCAAGCTGGCAGACGCCGCCGGGGTGAACGTCGAGACGATCCGCTACTACCAGCGACGCGGGCTGCTGGATGAACCAGCCAAACCCTTGGGTGGCCATCGGCGCTATCCGGTGGACATGGTGAAGCGACTGCGTTTCATCAAGCGGGCTCAGGCGCTGGGTTTCACGCTCTCGGAAGTCGGTGGACTGCTGACGCTGGATGAGTCGTGCGCCTGTGCCGAAACGCGAGCACGGGCTGCACGCAAGCTCGCGTTGATCGAGCAGAAGATGGCCGACTTGGTCGTCATGCAGCAACTGTTAGGCGAACTGGTGCAGCAATGTGATGCGGGAGACGGCGGAACGATCTGCCCGATCATCGAGGCACTGATCAGAGAGTAATGCCTGGCGGGTGAGCTGGAGATCGGAAAGCCCCTTTACGGTGGGATTCAGAGCTTACGTTGGTTTTTGGTTCCATTGCTCCCCAAACCCCAAAGTCACGCGCGTGATCGAAGATCTCGCCGGGCCTAATGGTCTGTGTTTCTCGCCAGATGAAAAGACCCTGTACATCGTTGAAGGTCGCGCCAAGCCGAATCGTTTGGTCTGGGCGTACGCGGTTAATGAAGACGGCACGCTGGGTAATCGCAACAAGCATATCGAGGCGACTGCGTATGGCGCGCTCGATGGCATTAAGTGCGATGAGGCCGGTAATCTCTGGTGTGGTTGGGGCAGCAATGGCTCGCCACAGGGTAAACCAGAGGAGCTTGATGGTGTGCGTGTGTTCAATGCTCAAGGCAAGGCGATTGGCCATATTTCGTTGCCGGAACGTTGCGCCAACCTATGCTTTGGCGGCGTTCAAGGTAACCGCCTGTTCATGGCCAGCAGCCATTCTATTTACTCAGTATTTGTAAACACCCGCGGCGCCACTTTTATTAAGTGAGCCACCAGCCGCAACCCAGCGGTTGCGGTTGCCCCACGCTGAACGGCTTGGCAGTACAGCGTGGCTGACTGAAATTAAGTGCGAGCCTCAACGCTCGCACTTATGTCCTGCACGCAGCGCGCGACAATGCCAGAATAGTCGCTCATGTCAGCCTGCGACCTTTGTATGAAAATCCTCAGCCTGCGCCTCAAAAATCTGAACTCACTCAAGGGCGAGTGGAAGATTGATTTCACTGCCGAGCCATTTAAAGACAACGGGTTGTTCGCGATTACCGGGCCCACCGGCGCGGGTAAAACCACGTTGCTTGATGCTATTTGCCTGGCCTTGTATCACCGCACGCCACGTATGAGTACGGTGTCTGCGGGGAGCAATGAATTGATGACGCGGCACACGGCTGAGTGCTTGGCCGAGGTTGAGTTTGAAGTTAAAGGTGTGGCGTACCGAGCGTTTTGGAGCCAGCGCCGCGCCCGCGACAAAGCTGATGGGGCACTGCAGGCGCCCAAGGTTGAGTTGGCATTGATGGCCGACGGCAAAATCGTTACTGACAAAATCAACGAAAAACTGCGTGAAACCGAGCGCCTGACCGGGCTGGATTTTGAGCGTTTCACTAAGTCGATGTTGCTCGCTCAAGGCGGCTTCGCGGCATTTCTTGAGGCCAATGCGAATCAGCGTGCAGAGTTGCTTGAAGAACTGACCGGCACTGATATTTACGGGCAAATTTCTCAGCGGGTGTTTGAGCAAACTCGTGAGGTAAAAACTGCGCTAGATCACCTGCGCGCTAAAGCTGAAGGGGTTGAGCTGTTAAGTGACGAGCAGCGTGAGCAACTTAACGCTGAGCATGCTCAAGTCAGCGTGGATGAGCAGCGTTTGGCGGCTGAGCAAAGCGGCCTGAATGCACAGACGCTGTGGCGCGATGCCAAAGCCAAGGCGCAGACGCAATTGCAGCAAGCGCAGGAGCAAGCGAGTCAGGCACAACAAGCGCTTAATCAGGCTCAGCCGCAATTGCACAAGCTGGCGGCCAGTGAGCCGGCCACACAATTGCAGCCGCTGTACCGCGAGCAACTGCGCATCAGTCATCAGTTGCAAGCCAGCCAAGCTCAAGAGCAGCAGTTGCGTGAGCAGCACATGGCTGCGCTGGAGCAAATCTGTCAGCAGGCGTGGCAAGGTCAACAAGTCAGTCAGCAAACATTGCAGGCAGAACGTGCGACTACAGAGGATTTGCAGCAGCGCGCTGATGCTGTTGCGCAGCAGCTCGTCACTCAGCCGCAGCGGGCGCAGTTAGGTGCGCATCTGGCCGCGTGGCAAGAGCAGTTCGACTCCTTGGCGGTGAGCGAGCAAGAGCAAGCCGCTGAGCGTGAGAAGCAACAACAACTGGATGACCAACTGGCTCAGCTAGCAGCTGAGTTACCCCAGCAGCAAACGGTTTTGCACGCAGCGACGACTCAGCTTAAACAAGCTGAGCTGGCGGCAAACACCGCGCGCGCGGAGTTGGATGGATTGTTTGGCGGCCATAATGACGCAGCCTTACGTGAGCAAACTCAGCAATTAACCGAGCGTGGGCGTCAGCTGGAGCGTTTGGCAATGCTGCTGACTCAGCGTCAGCAGTTTGTTGATCAGCAGGCTCAAGCGCAGGCGCAACTGATAGCTCAGCAAGCCGAGCAAGCGCAGTTAAATCAGCAGCGTGAGGCGCTGCGCAGTCAGTTTGTCGACCTTAAACAGCAGATCGCCGACAAACAAAAGCTGCTTGAGCAAGAGCAACGTATTCAACAGTTAGAACAATACCGCGCCGCCCTACAAGCCGATGAGGCCTGTCCGCTGTGTGGCTCGCATGAGCACCCGGCGATTGCCGAGTATCAAGCGCTTAACCCGTCGCAAACTGTGCAAGCCTTGCAGGCCAAACAGCTTGAGCAAGATGCGGTGCGGGCACAAGGCGAGACGCTGAACAAGCGCCTGGCTGTGGTGGAAACACAAATAGCCCAGGCTCAAGCGCAAGTTAGTGCTGCACGACAGGGGTTGGCTGAGGCGGATCAGCGCTGGCAGCAAGCCTGTGAATCGCTCGGGCAGGCAATTGCGGATGCCAGCGCATTGCAGGCCGCACAACACGACCACGAGCAGCACATGCAGCAGCAACAGTTGCGCATGAGCCAGCTCGACCAACTCAAGTTAGTCGCCCAGCAAGCCGCCGATGGGGTGATGACGGCTGAGCTTGAGCACAGTAAATGCAGCGCTCAATTGGATACGCTGACCAGTAAACAGAGCCATGTGCAACAGCGTCACCACGACAGTATTAGCCAACTGCAGTTGCTCACCAGCAAGCATGCCGAACGCTTGGAACGCCTCAGTAGCTGTTTGCAGGTGCTGGGTTTGAACATGCCTGTAGCGCCTGCCGATTGGCTGCGTGAACAACAGCAAGCATGGCAAGGCTGGCAGGCTGAACAGGCGTTAAGCCTGAGTTTGGCTACGCAGTTGCAAGCGCAAACGCATGCACTGCAACAGGCGCACGAGCACGCACAAACCTGGCAGCAGCACTGGCTTGAGCAAGCGCAAGAGCCGTTAGCGGAGTTGCCGGCGGTTGATAACCCGCATGAGCAATTACAAGCATTGCAGCGTAGTTGGCAGGCTTCGCAACAGCAGCGTGATCAGCTGTGGGGGCAACTGCAAACGGTGCAAGTGCGTATCGAGCACGAGCAGCGTGAGTTAGCCGCGCAAAATAACGACTGGCAGAACGCTTTGGCGGCTAGCCAGTTTGCCGATGAGGCGCAGTTTATGGCGGCGTTATTGGATGACGCTGAACGCGCGAGCTTGCGCGAGCTTCAGCAGCGCCTAAACAACGCAGCCACTGCCGCTCAGGCTTTGGCGCACGATTGCACGCAGCGCTTTGCTGAATTGCAGTCGGTTGAGCAGTCGAAAGTGCTGGTCGATCTGGATGATGAGGCGCTGGCGCAACAGCTTGTACAGTTGGCAACACAGTTGCGCAACCTGAGCCAGCGCCAAGGTGAGATTCGTGCACAACTGCAAGGTGATGATGCGCGGCGCCTGAGCCAACAAAGCCTGTTTGCGCAGATCCGTGCGCAACAATCCAATTACGATGCTTGGCAGCAACTCAACAGCCTGATCGGCTCGGCGGATGGCGCTAAATTTCGCAAGTTCGCCCAAGGATTAACACTCGATCACTTGGTCTACTTAGCTAATCAGCAGCTTGAACGCTTGCATGGACGCTATCAGTTGGCGCGCAAGTCTCTGGGTGAGCTGGAGCTTGAGGTGGTCGATACGTGGCAGGCGGATGTTGCGCGGGACACCAAAACCTTGTCTGGTGGTGAAAGCTTTTTAGTCAGCCTTGCGCTGGCGTTGGCTTTGTCGGATTTGGTCAGCCACAAAACCAGTATCGACTCGCTGTTCCTCGATGAAGGCTTCGGCACCCTCGACGCTGAAACACTTGAGGTGGCGCTGGATGCACTCGACAGCCTGAATGCCAGCGGCAAGATGATCGGCGTCATCAGTCATGTTGAAGCGCTCAAAGAGCGCATCCCGGTGCAGTTAAAAGTGCATAAGGCAATTGGCATGGGCTACAGCGGGCTGGATAAACGCTTCGCGGTATAGTCCTTTGCGAGGCACCTGTCTCGGCGAGTGAGATCGAGACAGATGCTTTGCAAGGATTACTGGAGGCATGCACTGGCTAGTTTGCCGTTAAGCGCTGAGTCTTCGGTACAGTTCTCGGCACATCAAGGGTTCGCCGCGATAAACATCACCACAACCTCTGCCAGCTTTTCGCCCTGATCCTCTTGCAGAAAGTGCCCGCCATTGACGATGGTGGTATGCGCTTGGCCGTGTGTGCCCGGTATCAGCTTTTGCAGCACCTTGTCGCCGCCTTTGGTGATCGGGTCTGAATCACTGAACGCGGTCAAAAAGGGTTTGTTCCACTTCATCAGTACTGCCCATGCTGCGCGGTTTTTATCGGCGGCAGGGTCGTTAGGCGTGGTGGGCACCAACAAGGGAAATTGCCGTGCACCTTCTTTGTAGCTTTCGTCAGGGAAGGGCGCGTCGTAGGCGTCTAGCACCGCTTGCGATAGCTCTGTGGTGGTGGCGCGGTTGATGATCGCTCCAGTGGGGAACTCTGGTACTTGTTGTGAGTATTGCTGCCAGCTTTTGAAGGCCTCCCCTGGGTTGTGATCACCGGTTGGGAGCATGGTGTTGGCGGCAACCACGCGAGCAAATAGGGCTGGGTTTTCTGCGACTAAACGCAAGCCAATCAAGCCGCCCCAGTCTTGGCAAACCAAGGTCACGTCACTCAGTTTTAGCTGGTCGAGCAGCGATTGCGCCCAGTCAACGTGGCGCTGATAGGTGTAGTCGGTACGTTTACTGGGTTTGTCTGAGCGACCAAAACCGATGAGGTCTGGGGCAATAACGCGATGGCCTGCAGCAACTAGTGTGGGGATCATTGTGCGGTACAAGTAGCTCCACGATGGCTCACCGTGCAGCAATAAAACCACTGCGCCAGCGGCTGGACCTTGATCCAAATAATGCATGCGTAACTCACCGCCTTCGCTGTCATCCACCATCAGGTAGTTGGGCTCGAATGCGTAGCCGGGAAGGTTTTCGAAGTGTCGATCTGGGGTGCGTAAAAAATCCATATTGTTCGCCTCGCTAAGTGTCGGTCAGCCATGGTGCGCACGCGCGCCGCCTGTGTACACGTGTTTTGACTCTGTGAATGCTGCGTTATTACGCTCAGTGAGTCTTTGGCGCGTGGCTAACTCTGGGGCTGGCTTAGCTCCAGCGTTCTTGGCGCCAGGCTTGTTGCTGTTCTGGGGTGAGGAATGTCCAAGCGACAAAACGGCTTTGTTTTTGCCCTTGAGCCATTTCAACGGTGCGTACTTCCAATGCGCCAGCTTTGTTCAGGGCACTGTAAACGCCGCCGAGGTTGCCGGCTTTGGAGATCAAACTACTGAACCAAAACACCTGTTGGGCGTGTTCAGCGCTTTCGCTGATTAAACGGCTAACAAACGCCGCCTCGCCGCCCTTGCACCAAAGCTCAGCAGCTTGGCCGCCGAAGTTGAGTACCGGCAATTTGCGTTTGGGGTCGAGCTTGCCAAGGTTACGCCATTTGCGGGTGCTGCCTTGCGTGGCTTCCTCAGCGGAGGCATGAAACGGCGGGTTGCACAGGGTGATATCAAAGCGATCTTCGGCGCGGATAACGCCCTGAAAAATATGCGTGCTGTCGTTTTGCTGGCGTAGCTCGATGGCTTCAACGAGCCCCGGATTGGCGTTGAGAATCGCACCGGCTGAGGCAATTGCGCTGCTGGCGATATCACTGCCAACGAAGTGCCAGTCGTATTCGCGATGGCCAATTAGCGGATAAATACAATTGGCGCCAACACCCACGTCTAGCGCATTCACCTGTGCGCCACGAGGAATAACCCCTGCGTTACTTTTCCCGAGCAAGTCGGCGATGTAGTGCAGGTAGTCTGCGCGGCCGGGGATCGGCGGGCATAGATAGTCGGCAGGAATGTCCCAGTGGGCAATGCCGTAGAACTGTTTGAGCAGGGCGCGGTTGAAGACTTTTAGGGGTCATGCCGAGATAAGGCAAAAATTAGGACATTCGTTCTCTAAATTATTGTATTTAAACGAATATTAGAATCCCTTCTCAGCAAAGACTGCTTCGCGCCCAATCGCTTCAGCCATCCATGGAGGAAGCTTGGATCTATGCGATTTCAAGACCTGCCAATCGCTATTCGACAGGCACGTGCGCAGCTTCGCGACTGCCTCTTGGGCGTGGGGTTTGCCCAACCAGGCAAGTGCACGTACAGCGTCGCCAGCAATGGTCGCTCCGAGGGCGACCTGCCACTGTGGCGCATGTTCGATTCTCACCTGAATTTTGCCTAATTGCAGGGTTCTCGGCCGTCCGCTGGTGATAAATACTTCCTTAATCGACACCTGCTGCGTCAGCCCTAGAAGGGGTCATGCCGAGATAAAGGGAAAATTCACTCACTTCCCTCCTATCCGCATGTTTTATAAAGACTTTTCAGGACGTAACTGAGTCTTGCCGAGATAAGGCAAAATTAGGACATTCGTTCTCTAAATTATTGTATTTAAACGAGCATCAGAAGCCCTGCTCAGCAAAGACTGCTTCGCGCCCAATCGCTTCAGCCATCCATTGAGGAAGGTTTGATCTATGCGATATCAAAATCTGCCAATCGTTACTCGACAGGCACGTGCGCAGCTTGGCGACTGCCTCTGGGGCGTGGGGTTTCCCCAGCCAGGCAAGCGCACGTACAGCGTCGCCAGCAATGGTTGTTCCGAGGGCGATTTGCCAATGCGGCGCATGCTCGATTCTCACCTGAGCCTTGCCTAGCTGCAGGGTTCTCGGCCGTCCGCCGGTAACAAATACCTCCCTAATCGACACCTGTTGCGTTAGCCCTAGAAGGTTCGCTGCGCGGGCACCGCTTAACGCGATTACCTGATGGCTTTTCGAAGCTATCGCACTGATAACCTTCTCCGTCGCCGGCGCGCGTTTGCCGAAGCGCCCGGTGACCGGCGCCACATAGAGGCCGCGTGAAATCCGCATTAACTCCCCGCCCTTGGCTAATCGAGAGAATGCTTGGTCCACCGAAGCACGGTCAGCCAAGTGAAGGAATTCGTTTGGTGCAAGGATGCCTCCTTCAGGAAGAAGCCTGCTGTGTTCGATGATTGCCGCGGAAAGGGATTTCATGGATGGCTGGTTTTTGAAATAGGGGTCGTCTCAGAAAACGGAAAATAAAGCACGCTAAGGCATAGCCGACCCTGCCAGGCTTGTTCCGCCCTGTAGCGACGCGATCAGCGGGCAGGAAACATTCCCCTTCCGCGCATGGCAGGCGCACACCAGTTCAGACAGCACGGTTTCCATGCGCGCCAGGTCGGCCATCTTTTCGCGCACGTCCTGAAGCTTGTGCTCGGCCAGGCTGCTGGCTTCCTCGCAGTGGGTGCCATCATCGAGCCGCAACAGCTCGGCGATTTCATCCAGGCTGAAGCCCAGCCGCTGGGCCGATTTCACGAATCGCACCCGCGTCACATCCGCCGCGCCATAGCGGCGAATGCTGCCGTAAGGCTTGTCCGGTTCCGGCAGCAGGCCCTTGCGCTGATAGAACCGGATCGTCTCCACGTTGACCCCGGCCGCCTTGGCAAAAGCGCCAATGGTCAGGCTCTCCAAATTGTTTTCCATATCACTTGACTCCGTACATGAGTACGGAAGTAAGGTTACGCTATCCAATTCAAATTCGAAAGGACAAGCGCATGTCTGAACCACAAAACGGGCGCGGCGCGCTCTTCGCTGGCGGACTGGCCGCCATCCTCGCCTCGACCTGCTGCCTCGGGCCGCTGGTCTTGGTCGCCTTGGGATTCAGCGGGGCATGGATCGGCAACCTGACCGTGCTGGAGCCCTATCGCCCGATTTTCATCGGCGCAGCGTTGGTAGCCTTGTTCTTCGCCTGGCGGCGCATCTACCGCCCTGCGCAAGCCTGTAGACCGGGTGAGGTCTGCGCGATTCCCCAAGTGCGAGCGACTTACAAGCTCATTTTCTGGGTCGTGGCCGTGCTGGTTCTGGTCGCGCTCGGATTTCCCTATGTCATGCCATTTTTCTACTGATCGGAGTTCACCATGAAGAAACTGTTTGCCTCCCTCGCCCTCGCCGCCGTTGTTGCCCCCGTGTGGGCCGCTACCCAGACCGTCACACTGTCCGTACCGGGCATGACCTGCTCTGCCTGTCCGATTACCGTCAAGAAGGCGATTTCCAAGGTCGAAGGCGTCAGCAAAGTTGACGTGACCTTCGAGACACGCGAAGCGGTGGTCACCTTCGATGATGCCAAGACCAGCGTGCAGAAGCTGACCAAGGCAACCAGAGACGCGGGCTATCCCTCCAGCGTCAAGCAGTGAGCCACTGAACCAGAGCCTAGGGCGATCATGGGGATGATCACACGCATTGCCGACAAGGCTGGCGCGCTCGGCAGCGTTGTTTCAGCGATGGGCTGCGCCGCCTGCTTCCCGGCCCTCGCCAGCTTGGGCGCGGCCATCGGGCTGAGCTTTCTACAGGAATACGAAGGGTTGTTTATCTCCACGCTGTTACCGCTGTTCGCCGTCGTGGCTTTGCTGGCGAATGCACTGGGCTGGCTGAGTCATCGGCAATGGCACCGCAGCCTGCTCGGCATGATCGGGCCAGCCATCGTGTTCGCCGGAACCGTCTGGCTGCTTGGCAACTGGTGGACAGCACGCCTCGTATACACCGGCCTAGCCCTGATGATCGGCGTGTCGATCTGGGACTTGGTTTCGCCGGTAAATCGCCGCTGCGGCCCGGATGGCTGCGAACTCCCCGCGAAACACGACTGACTGCGTGAGCCAGCGGCCAACACAGAAAAGGAACGATGAATGACCACCCTCAAAATCACCGGCATGACCTGTGACTCGTGTGCGACGCACGTCAAGGAAGCCCTGGAGAAAGTTCCCGGCGTGCAGTCGGCGGATGTCTCCTATACGAAGGGCAGCGCCAAACTCGCCGTCGAGGCCGGCATATCGCCGGACGCGTTGACTGCCGCCGTGGCCGGACTCGGTTATCGGGCCACGCTCGCCGACGCGCCCGTGCCTCCGGTGGGCGGTGGCTTGCTCGGAAAGATGCGCGAATGGCTAGGTAGCGGCGACAAGGCTGGTGGTGACGGTGGCGGATTGCATATTGCCGTTATCGGCAGCGGTGGCGCGGCGATGGCGGCGGCGCTGAAAGCCGTCGAGCAAGGCGCGCACGTCACCTTGATCGAGCGCGGCACCATCGGCGGCACCTGCGTCAATGTCGGCTGCGTGCCGTCCAAGATCATGATCCGCGCCGCGCACATCGCCCACTTGCGCCGAGAAAGCCCGTTCGATGGCGGCATGCCGCCCACACCGCCGACGATCTTGCGCGAGCGGTTGCTGGCCCAGCAGCAGGCGCGCGTCGACGAACTGCGCCACGCCAAATACGAAGGCATCCTGGATGACAATCCCGCCATCTCCGTGCTGCACGGCGAAGCCCGTTTCAAGGACGCGCACAGCCTGACCGTGCAACTCAACGGTGGTGGCGAACGTGTGCTGGCGTTCGACCGTTGCCTGATTGCCACCGGCGCGAGTCCGGCCGTGCCGCCGATTCCCGGCCTGAAGGACACGCCGTACTGGACTTCCACCGAAGCACTGGTCAGCGACACCATTCCTGAGCGGCTGGCCGTGATTGGTTCGTCGGTGGTAGCGCTGGAACTGGCGCAGGCGTTCGCCCGACTGGGCAGCAAAGTAACGATTCTTGCACGCAGCACCCTGTTCTTCCGCGAAGACCCGGCCATCGGTGAGGCAATCACGGCGGCGTTCCGCGCCGAAGGGATCGAGGTGCTGGAGCACACCCAGGCCAGCCAGGTCGCGCACGAGGGCGGCGAATTCGTGCTCACCACGGCGCACGGCGAGCTGCGCGCCGACAAACTGCTGGTCGCCACCGGTCGCTCGCCCAACACGCGCAGCCTGGCGCTGGACGCGGCAGGTGTCGCGCTCAACCTGCAAGGCGCTATCGTCATCGACGTCGGCATGCGGACCAGCACGCCGGACATCTACGCGGCCGGCGACTGCACCGACCAGCCTCAGTTCGTCTATGTGGCGGCAGCGGCCGGCACCCGTGCGGCGATCAACATGACGGGCGGTGACGCGGCGCTTAACCTTGCCGCCATGCCTGCCGTGGTGTTCACCGATCCGCAAGTCGCCACCGTGGGCTACAGCGAGGCAGAGGCCCAGCACGACGGGATCGAGACCGACAGTCGCACCTTGACCTTGGACAACGTGCCGCGTGCGCTCGCCAACTTCGACACACGCGGCTTCATCAAGCTGGTCATCGAGGAAGGTAGTGGACGGCTCATCGGCGTACAGGCGGTCGCGCCGGAAGCCGGCGAACTGATCCAGACGGCGGTACTCGCCATCCGTAACCGGATGACCGTGCAGGAACTGGCCGACCAGTTGTTCCCCTATCTGACGATGGTCGAGGGACTGAAGCTCGCGGCGCAGACCTTTAACAAGGATGTGAAGCAGCTTTCCTGCTGCGCCGGGTGAGAAAAAGGAGGTGTTCGATGAACGCCTACACGGTGTCCCGGCTGGCCCTTAATGCCGGGGTGAGCGTGCACATCGTGCGCGACTACCTGCTGCGCGGACTGCTGCGGCCGGTGGCGTGCACCCCTGGCGGCTACGGCCTGTTCGACGATGCGGCCTTGCAACGGCTGTGCTTCGTGCGGGCTGCTTTCGAAGCGGGTATCGGTCTCGACGCGCTGGCGCGGCTGTGCCGGGCGTTGGATACCGCGGACGGCGACGAAGCGGCCGCGCAGCTTGCCGTGCTGCGCCAGTTCGTCGAACGTCGGCGCGAAGCATTGGCCGATCTGGAGGTGCAGTTGGCCACCATGCCGACCGAGCTGGTACAGCATGCGGAGAGTCTGCCATGAACAGCCCCGAGCGCTTGCCGACCGAGACACACAAGCCGTTCACCGGCTACCTGTGGGGCGCGTTGGCCGTGCTCACCTGTCCCTGCCATTTGCCGATTCTCGCTGTGGTGCTCGCGGGGACGACGGCCGGCGCGTTCATCGGGGAGCATTGGGGTATTGCAGCCATCACGCTGACCGGCTTGTTTGTCCTGTCCGTGACGCGGCTGTTGCGGGTCTTCAAGGAAAGATCGTGAGCACATCACTGCCCGCCAGATGGACGGCGACCGAATTGGCGCAGGCGGTTGTGCGCGGGCAGTTTGAGCTGCACTACCAGCCGATTGTCGATTTGCGCAGTGACCAGATTGTCGGTGCGGAAGCCCTGTTGCGCTGGCGTCATCCGCAGCTCGGACTTTTGCCGCCGGGCCAGTTCCTGCCCGTGGTCGAATCGTCCGGCTTGATGCCTGAAATCGGCGCTTGGGTGCTGGGCACCGCCTGCCGCCAGATGCGCGAATGGCGGATGCTGGCATGGCAACCGTTCCGGCTCGCCGTCAATGTTTCGGCGAGCCAGGTAGGACCGGATTTCGACGGGTGGGTAAAGGGCGTGCTGGCTGACGCCGAGTTGCCTGCCGAGTATCTGGAAATTGAGCTGACCGAATCGGTCGCGTTCGGCAATCCGGCGATCTTCCCAGCCCTGGAAGCCTTGCGACAGATCGGTGTGCGCTTCGCTGCCGATGACTTCGGGACGGGGTATTCCTGTCTGCAACACCTGAAGTGCTGCCCGATTACTAAGCTCAAGATCGACCAGTCCTTCGTCGCCGGACTCGCCGACGACCACCGCGACCGGACCATCGTGCACACCGTGATTCAGCTTGCGCACGGGCTGGGAATGGACGTGGTGGCCGAGGGCGTGGAAACGCCGACCAGTCTCGCGCTGTTGCGGCAAGCGGAGTGCGATACGGGGCAAGGCTTCCTGTTCGCCAAGCCAGTGCCGGCGGCGGCATTCGCCGCCTTTGTCAGTCAATGGAGGGGTGCCACCATGAATGCAAATGATCCGACTGCCACCAGTTGCTGCGTGTGCTGCAAGGAAATCCCGCTCGACGCCGCCTTCACACCGGAAGGTGCGGAGTACGTCGAGCGCTTCTGCGGGCTGGAGTGTTATCAACGCTTCCAGGCGCGGGCAAGCAACGCGACCGAAACGAGCGCCGAACTGAACGCTTGCGGTTCGCCGCCGTCAGATTGAGGCATGCCCTAACTGGGCGTCAGGCCGGAACCTTGGGCAGTGTCAGAATAGGGCCGATTCCAGCATTTTCTGACGACTCGCCTGCAACCTCTAGGGCCTCAACCTGACAGGCCGCACGCTTAGCGTACGATTTTGTCCGTTTTCTCTATCGTCCCCTCCATGCCCGACGGACGGTCGCCGGCCCGCCCTGGTCGAAGGCCGCCCCACTCGGCCCGGCGAGGCCCGGCCAAGGTTGGACAGTTGCAGCGGCCAAAATCGCCCCCTGCGGCCTCCTGGGCGCGTTTCTGGTGCCAAGGTAGGCTTGCCCCCTGACTGACAGCTTCCGCGTTGTGTGGGCGATTCTGGAGGCTCTGACGCTGCTCCGGTTGCAGCGCTCCCGCCCCCTCTTTGGCGTTCAACCTGTCGTTTTCAGAAGACGGCTGCACTGAACGTCAGAAGCCGACTGCACTATAGCAGCGGAGGGGTTGGATCCATCAGGCAACGACGGGCTGCTGCCGGCCAATAGCCGACAATGACGACACTGGAAATCCCCGCCTGTGAGCGTCGGCTCAGGGCGGGACAGCGTCATCCAGCTACCTGCGCCACTGACTCAGCCTTGTCCAGCCGGCCGCGCCGCACGAACAGACTGACCAGCCGTTGACGGATCGCCACCTGGAGTTCCGCCAGTTGTTCCGGCGTGATGCGAATTTCACCCGCTCGACGAGCGCAACACCGGCGCCGCCTACGCCAAGAACCGGCGAATCGAACTCAAACTCACGAACCGCTGAGCGCCGCGTCACCGCGCTGCTGCGCCAGCCAGTCGCGCGGGGCGCAGCCCATGCGCACGCGGAAGGCGCGCGCCAGAGCGTTCGGGCTGCCGTAGCCGACGCGGTCGGCCACCACCGCCACCGGCCGCCCCTGCTTGAGCAGGGTGCAACTGACGTTCATCCGCCAGTCGGCCAGATAGTCGCCCGGCGTGACGCCCACCGCGTCCTTGAACGCGGCGGCGAAGCGCGCGCGTGACATGCCCGCCTTCGCCGCCAGCGCCTCGAGCGACCACGCGGTCTGCGGCGCATCGTGCATGGCGGTTATGGCGCGCGCGAGTTTCGGGTCGGCCAGGCCCGCCAGCAGTCCGGTGGCGCCAAGCCGCCCATCCATCAGATAACGCAGCAACTGGATCAGTAGCAACTCGCACAAGCGGTCGATGGCGGCCTGCCGACCGCACTGGTCGCGCTCGGCTTCGGCAAACAGCAACTCTAGCGTCGGCCCGAGGCCGGGCAAGTCCGCCAACGGAATCAGCAGCATCGACGGCAAGGCCATGGCCAACGGATTGCCCGTCGAAGCGCCCAGGTCGACCTCCGCACACAACCGCTCAGCGGTATCGCCGGGGGCGGCGACAAAACGATGCGACGCCACGCGCGGATAAAACAGCAGGCTCGGCTCGGTAACCAGCAGATCTTCATGCACGGGCGAACGCGCCGTAATCGGGCCGCGCCGCACCAGATGGATATAGCCATGCGGCGCCGCGTAATGATGCTGCCCACAGAAGGCGCCGCTGTGAAAAACGCGCGCCGAAAGCGAGTAGTGCCGGAGCAAGCCGGCCAGTCGATCCGCCATTCCACTCTCCATATAAGACGATAGGTTACGTATTTGATACTTTACGTGCCATATCGTACCAAACAAAGGGCGATCATGCCCACGTGCTCTTGCACCTCACCCACTACGGAGATAGACATGACCCAAATCGCCCCCCTGACCATCGACACCGCTGACGCCGCTACCGCTGCCACACTCAAGGCCGTCAAAGCCAAGCTTGGCATGGTGCCGAACCTGTTCGCCACGCTGGCCCACGCGCCGGCGGCGCTCAATGGCTACCTCGGCTTGTCCGAAACGCTGGGCACCGGCCGCCTGAATGCCTCCCAGCGCGAGATCGTTGCGCTCGCTGCCGGTCAAGCCAATCGCTGCCAGTATTGCCTGAGCGCACACACCCTGATCGGCAAAGGTGCCGGACTGTCGGCAGAGGCCATCGCCGCGGCCCGCACCGGCCAGGCGGCCAACGCACTTGACGATGCAATCGCCGGCTTTGCCCGCGCGCTGGTCGAGCAACGCGGCGTGGTGTCGGCCGACGCCATGGCCAACTACCGCCGCGCGGGGCTCGACGACGGCCTGATACTGGAAGTGATCGCCAACGTCGCGCTGAACACGCTCACCAACTACACCAACCACATCGCCGACACCACGGTGGATTTCCCCGTGGTCGCCGTCTGATCTCCATAGGCATATAAGGAGAACACGATGAAAATCGCACTCACCGGCGCTCTGCTCGCCAGCGCCCTCGTCCTGCCACTGGCCGTCACGGCCGGCGACTTTTCGCCCTATGTGGACAGCCAGGGCGGCATCAGCCGCCCCACAGACTTCCGCACAAACTTCGTCCACCTGGGCTCATATGCGGTGTTGGACGAAAAATCCGCCTCTCGCGGCTTGCACGATGTGTACACCGAAAAGGCCTCGGCCGAGCACTACCGCAAGACCGGCAAGTTCTTGGACGGCGCCACGCTGGTGAAAGAGATCCGCAAGCTCGAAACCAGCGCCATGACCACTGGCAACCCTGTGGTCTGGGGTTCCGATGCGGCCGTGTGGTTCGTGATGGTCAAGGACGCCAAAGGCCGTTTCGCCAGCAACCCCTTGTGGGGCGACGGCTGGGGCTGGGCGCTGTTCAAGGCCGACGCCCCCGCCAAGAATGTCGCCGTCAGCTACGAAGCCGACTGCATGGGCTGCCATGTGCCGGCGGCCAAGACCGACCGCGTATTCATCCAGGGCTATCCGACACTGACCCAGCACTGACTTGCTGCCGGGTTACGCTTCGCGCAGGATGGCACCTCCGTCCTGCGCGAGCCACCCTTTCCGGAAGCGCGCCATGCCGACACTCGACGCCTTTCTGACCGACGTCCGCGCCTGCACGCGCTGCGCACCGCATCTGCCACACGGCGTGCAGCCGGTCTTCCAGTTTCACCCGAGTGCGCCCATCCTCATCGCCGGCCAAGCACCGGGGGCCCGGGTCCATGCCTCAGGCGTGCCCTTCGACGACGCCAGCGGCGCGCGTCTGCGCGCCTGGCTGGGCGTGGACCGCGACACCTTCTACGACCCTACCCGCATCGCCATTCTGCCCATGGGCTTCTGTTATCCGGGCACCGGCAAAAGCGGTGACCTGCCGCTACGCCCGGAGTGCGCCCCCCGCCTGGCGCGAAGCCTTCATGCAGCGTTTCGAGCGCCTGTCGCTGGTCATCGTGCTGGGCAGCTACGCCATGGACTACCACCTCGGTACTGGCAAGACGCCGCTCACCCGGGTGGTCGAAGCCTGGCGCGAGCACTGGCCGCAAGCGTTCCCCCTGCCTCACCCTAGCCCGCGCAACAATCGCTGGCTGGTGCGCAACCCCTGGTTCCAACAAGACGTGCTGCCCGCGCTGCAAGCACGCGTCCAGGCAGTCCTCACCGCCAACCCCAAGGAAACCCCATGACCGACGACACCGCCGCCATTACCGAGCTGCTGCACAAGTACTACGACACCCTGGCCTGGGCGAACGGAGACAGGCACCGGCTTTGGAGCGATGAACGACGGCTTCAGGTGCGGTAGCTGACGCCTGGGACCTCAATCACCGTATGACCGGGTCGAAAGCGGTCCTTTCTCTGACAACATCGCCCTAGCCCGCACTCAACCCCCACAACACATCCAGCACATGTTGCGTAGGCCGCTCGACGTCCCCACCACGGTGGGCAATACCAAGTTGACGCCACAATAAGGGCTGTAATGGCCGCATGACGATCCTGGTATCGGGCAATGGCGTGGAGGCTTCATGCGGCAACAACGTCGCACCATAACCGGCCGCCACTAGGCTTTTGATCGCATCGTTGTAGTTCAGTTGAATACGCGGCGTGGGCTGCCGTCCATCACTGGCGAACCACTCCGAGGTCAAGCGCGAAAGCCGAGTAGTTTTGTCATTCAGAATTAATGGCTGGGCGGCCAGCCAACCGGGGGTCACAACATCCGGGCATTCCCAGCGAGCCGGCAAGAAGGCCATGACCGGGTCCCGCCGCCATGGCTCGATCCGCAATTCCTTCACCGGGGTCTGTGGCAGCGCGACCAGACCGATCTCCAAAGAGCCCTCGGCAAGCTTCTTCAAAGTTTCCTGCGACGTGAGCACCGCGACCTGCACATCGATAGCGGGATGGCGTTGGCCCAACGTCTCCAAAGCTTGCGGCATCAACTGTGCGATGGCCCCTGTGGAGGCACCCAGCCGCACACGCCCGGCCAAGCCCTGCACCTGACGCTCCACGTCCTCAAGCGCCTGCTCCGCATCCGCCAACAGGCGCCGCGCGCGCTCCACCAGCGTTTCTCCAATCGCCGAAGGCTGAATGCGCCCACGTGTGCGCGACAACAGCTTTCCGCCAACCCGCGACTCCAGGTCGGCAATATGCAAACTGACCGTGGGTGGCGCGAGGTGCAGCACACGGGCCGCCTCGGCAAACGAACCCAGGTCGGCAATGGCCACCAACGTGCGCAGACGGTCCAGGCTGATTTCGCGCATGAGTCACTCCTTGTTCAGAAAAGCTGAATTTCATCGTTTAGAAATTCAACTTTTCCTATCTTAGCCCCTCACTGAAGATTGGAACTCCTGATTTCCTATGTCCGAGAGCATTCCATGGCAAGTCCTCTTATATTCATCGACGGCGACCAAGGCACCACCGGGTTGCAAATCCATCAACGTCTACGCGACCGGACCGATCTGCGGCTTATCACGCTCAGCCCCGAACATCGCAAGGATCCGCAACGTCGCGCCGAAATCATCAACGCCTGCGACATCGCGATTCTCTGCTTGCCCGACCAAGCCGCACGCGACGCTGTAGCGAGCATCGAAAACCCCGCCGTTCGGGTGATCGATGCGAGTTCGGCGCACCGCACCCATCCAGACTGGACCTATGGTTTCGCGGAGATGAACTCGCAGCAGGCCCAACGCATCGCCACGGCACGGCGGGTCAGCAATCCCGGTTGCTATCCCACGGGGGCGATAGGGCTGCTGCGCCCATTGCTGGAGGCCGGGTTGCTGCCCAGGGACTATCCGACGAACATTCATGCTGTGTCGGGCTATTCCGGAAAAGGGCGCGTTGGCGTGCAAGAGCATGAGGGAGAGGGCGCATCACAGGCGCCCGCGTTTCAGGTTTATGGTCTGGGGCTGGCACACAAACATATTCCGGAGATTCAGCAGCAAAGCGGTCTGATGGAGCGGCCGATGTTTGTGCCGGCTTATGGGGCTTTTCGGCAGGGGATCGTGCTGACCATACCGTTGCAACTTCGCTTGTTGGCGCCGGGCGTGGATGCGGTGCGGTTGCATGCGTGTCTTATGCAGCACTACGTCGATGCGGACCATGTACAGGTGATGTCGATGCAGGAGGCCAAAGGGTTGACGTGCCTTGATCCTCAGGCGCTTAACGGGACTGATAGTTTGCGATTGGTGGTGTGTGAAAATGATGAGACGGGGCAGGTTTTGTTGGCTGCGGTGTTTGACAATCTTGGGAAGGGAGCCGCTGGAGCGGCGGTGCAGAATCTGGATTTGATGGTTGCAGGAACATGACTCCGACTACCCACTGGCTCTAGAGTCTATGGCTCGAATTTTCGAGCGGTTGTTTCCTCTCTGTTTATGGCCTGGCATCGACGGCATTAAACGAGTCGAAAACAGAATCTACGCGTGTCAGCAGTTTGCAATCCAGTCAGGCTTTGAAGTTAAACGGTCGTCCACGACAGGCAGCAATCGGCCAACAGCGGCCGTTTTAGAGTAGGGAAAATAAATCCCCTTTTCTGCTGTCTACGCTTCGCAGCGCCGGTTACCCGGTCACCACGCAAGACTCGCTTCCGGTCGGTGGCTAACCTTTACCGGGCGGGGGTCATACCCGCTGGGTTTCTTACGCCATTTCGTGACGGCTTGCGCCGTCATTCCCAGGCGACCAAGCTTTGCCTGGCGCACATAAATCAGTCCCCTTTTTCTCTTTGCGCAGCAATGGCGTCGATCCTTCGCGCCTGCAAACCTTTGGTGCAGGCTCCAGCTCGCCCATTGCCCCCAACGACACCGCCGAGGGTCGCGCCCAAAATCGCCGCGTTGAAATCAAACTGGTGCCCCGTAGCGGCGCTGTAGCTCAAGGGTAATGGTGCCTTGGTGCTCTTTTCGTCGGATGCCCAGCTATCTTTTAATGGGTTACGGGCGATTTGCAGTGGGCTCCAAAACCTGGCCTCAGGAGGTGCAAGCTCCCGTGGCACCGGCTTTGGACTGGGCAGACCAATACGCCGGCCCATAAGCCCATAAGGATCCCGGCCTCGGCCGGGTTCTTTATGCCCGCTTCGCGGGCTTGAGCCCAGAAGGGAGCGGCGTGCGCCGGATTCGCATCTGCCAGCCAGTACGCAGCCCGTTTGGAACTCAGTTGATCCGTCTTTTTCAACGGTTTAACAGCCAAATCAATACGTTCACAAGTACACTCGCCACCCTAGGGATGGTGAAGCATCCACGAGCGGTACTAGAATTTTCAGCTTTTCGGTGCCGCCGCACGAATTCAAGGGGCAAGCATGGATTACGAACAACTGCCGAGGGCCGCCTTGGTCCGTATGCTGCAGGAGCATGATGCGGCGCTTGCCGATGCTGGCAAGAATGGCATCGTTATGAGTTACACCGGGCGGGCTGCTCCCTGGCAGATCATCCGCCAGGTCAAGCCGAAGCTGCATCGTATTATCAAGAAAGTATCCTTTGGAGAGGAAACCGCCCAGTCAGAGAATGAGATCTGGGACGGTGAAAACCTTTCTGCGATGGTCACGCTCTATAAATATCGTGGTCAAGTTGATCTTGTAGTAACAGACCCGCCGTACAACACCGGCGAGGACTTCCGCTATAACGACAAGTGGGACAAGGATCCAAACGATCCAGATCTCGGCGATGTAGTTCCTAAAGATGATGGGTCCAAGCACAGCAAATGGTTGCGCTTCATGACACCCAGAATCTGGATGATGCGTGAGATGCTAACCCCAGGCGGGGTTATGGCTATCTGTATTGATCATAGGGAACTATTTAGACTTGGCATGCTCATGGACGAAATCTTCGGCGAAGAGAATCGCATTGGCATAATCAATTGGCAGAAAAGCTATTCACCTCGCAGTGATAATAAGGGGGCGGCGGCGAAAACTGAGTGCAACACCTGACCTTTCCGGTACGGTGCTGTCCCTATGTCTTATTCCGAACTCAGCGTTGAAGAGCGCGCCACCATTCAAATCGGTCATGCCCAAGGTTTCAGCCTGCGCGGGATTGCCTGCTTGATCAACCGATCCCCTTCGACCATCAGCCGGGAGCTGCGCCGCAATCGAGATGCCTGTGGCGGCTACTCGGCCCGCGTGGCCCAGCAGCAGATGCAGGCCCGCCGTCAGGTGTGTCGACCGAAGCAAAAGCTGTTGCCGGGTAGCGAGCGCTTCGAATTGGTGGCGCATATGCTGCGTGAGCGTTTGTCTCCCGAGCAGATTGCCGGCAAGCTGCGCAGCATGAATATTCCCAGCCTCAGAGATGCCTACGTCTGTCGCGAGACGATCTATAACGCGATCTATGCCTTGCCAGTCGGCGAGCTGCGTAAAGAGCTGATCATCTGCCTGCGCCAAAGCAAGACGATGCGCAGGCCGCGCTCTGGCGGCGTGGATCGGCGCGGTCAGATCCCTGAGAGGGTCAGTATTCATGTACGTCCGCCGGAGATCGAAGACCGACTGATGCCAGGGCATTGGGAAGGCGACCTGATCAAGGGCAAGGCCAACGCCTCGTCTGTAGGTACGCTGGTGGAGCGCACCAGTGGCTACCTGATGCTGGTGAAGATGAACGACGCGACGGCGACCTCGGCGATGGAAGGCTTCAGTGCAGCGCTCAATGGCATGCCGCTGGCGATGCGCAAGAGCATGACCTACGACCAGGGCCGAGAAATGGCGCGGCATGCTGAAATCACCCAGCAGACCGGGGTGGCGATTTACTTCTGCGACCCGCACAGCCCTTGGCAGCGCGGCAGTAACGAAAACATCAATGGCCTGATCCGCCAGTACCTGCCCAAAGGCACGGACTTGTCGGTGCATAGCCAGGAGGAACTGGATGCCATCGCACTGCAACTGAACATGCGCCCCCGTAAGCGCTTCGACTTCAAGTGTCCGATCGAGGTTATGGACGAGGTGATGCAGGAAGCTATGGCTATGCGGCATGATGCTCCAGCTTCAATTCAATAACCGTGTTGCACTCAGCTCCTGTAACCGCCCACTTTAATGTCAGGAAGCTTAAGCTCTGTTAGTGTTTTGGCTATTCTCTCTCCTCTTGGAAGACTGGTTGAAAGAGCCAGGAATATTTCCAATAACCCATTAAGTCAATCCCTCTACACTGGGCGCACCGATGAGTTTGGCCAAATAGAGTTTGCTTTACGAATGATGCAAGCTGAAACAGGCGCCATAGTAGGTCGCATAGGTGATGCATCAAATCGGCTTAGCGAACACACCCGAGGCCTACTAAAGGATATTGAGTCAAGCAATGTACTTACAGTTGAGCAGCAGGCAGAGACAGATCAAATAGCAACGGCAGTAAACCAAATGGCGGCAAGCATTCAAGAGGTTGCGAGCAATGCACAGCATGCTGCAGATGCGGCCGGAAGAGCAGACACTGAGACGGCATCTGGCCAGCGTCTGGTAGCCCACACAAGCCAGTCAATCACTGCCCTTGAAGGTGAAATTAGGCAAGCCGCTCAGGTTATTCATGAGCTTGAAGGTCAAAGTAACGAGATATCAAAAGTTCTTGACGTTATACGAGGAATCGCCGAGCAAACGAATTTGTTGGCACTCAACGCAGCAATTGAGGCCGCGCGTGCTGGTGAGCAGGGGCGTGGTTTTGCTGTTGTCGCCGATGAGGTTCGCAGTCTTGCTGCTCGCACACAGCAATCGACAACGGATATTCAAAGCATGATCAGCGCTCTACAAGAGCGAGCGCAATCCGCTGTTACAGTCATGGAGCAAAGTAGTCGGCAAGCGCACACGAGTGTAGCTCACGCAGAGGAAGCAGCTACAGCTCTTGATGGAATTGGCCAACGCGTTAACGAAATTACCGACATGAACGCGCAAATAGCGACTGCGGTCGAGCAGCAGGGAGCAGTAAGTGAAGACATAAACCGCAGTATTATCAATATACGCGATGCTGCTGATACCAATGTACAGACCGGGCAGAATAATTTGCAAAGTGCGAAATCTGTCGCTCAGTTAACTAGCGCTCTGAGCGAACTGGCAAAACAGTTTTGGGAAAAACGAGGATAACGCTTTTCAGTATCTCGACAGGGATAACTTACTTTACCATCGGTTATCCCTTTTAGCCGCACAAATTTTAGCCATGGCTTTTCAGGAAGTCAGGGCTATCAGAATGGCCTTAGAAAGCCTAGTCAAAGAGCTGTCACGAGAACACCGTTAGCTTAGCGTACGATTTTTTCCGAATTCTGCGGTTCCCCCGAGATGGGCCTGGACACGGGTGATAGATGCTGAATTAAGCCGTGTGACGGCAGGCTGTGCTGGGCTGCACGTCGGCATGGGCGTGCGTGGTCAGGACGCAAAAACACACTTGCCCGCAATGGCGGGCAAGTGTGTTTGCAGAGGGGGAGTGCGTTGTTGGTTATTGTTTGTTGCGACCGGCAATCACCACCAGGATCAGCGACGCCAGGATCAGGATCGAACTGATAGCGGCAATGGTCGGATCGATCTCGTCGCGCAGCGCCGTGAACATGCGCTTGGTCAGAGTCTGGTTGTCGCCGCCGGAGATGAACAGCGCCACCACAGTTTCATCCAGCGAGGTGATGAAGGCGAACAGTGTCGCCGAGACCACACTGGGCTTGATCTGCGGCAGGGTCACGGCCATGAAGGCGCGAAAGCGGTTCATGCCCAGGCTGCGCGCCACCATTTCCTGGGACATGTCGAAGTTACGCAGACCGGCCAGCAGCGCGATGATCACGTAGGGCAAGGCGAGCATGATGTGCGCCAGCACCAGGCCGGTCAGCGTGCTGATCAGGCCGACCCGGGCGTAAACGAAGAACACGCCGGCGGCGATCAGGATGATGGGCACCATCATCGGCAGCAGCAGGATGATCTGCAGCGTACGCACCACCTTCAGGCTGGAGTTGTTGATGGCGTAGGCGGCCGCCATACCAATCGGCAGGCTGATGGCCATGGTGAAAAATGCCGTGATCAGACTGACCCGCGCCGCCGACATCCACTCCACGCTGTTGAAGAACGCCTCGTACCAGTGGAAGGACCATTGCTTGGGAGGGAATTGCAGGAAGCGCGCCTCGGAGAACGACATGGGTACCACGATCAGCACCGGGATGATCAGGTACAGCAGGATCGCCGCGACCAGCACCGTGAACAGCACGTGGGACAGGCGAAGGTGACGCAGGTTGGCAAGCAGGTTCATTTAGCGCGCTCCCAGGATGCGTTCGATGGGGATGAAGCGATTGATGCCCCAGAAGATCAGGAACACCACAAACAGCAGCACCAGGCCGACTGCGCTGGCTGCGCCCCAGGCGTGATAGAGCTCGACGTTGCGTTGCACCAGCATCGACACCAGGATCGTGCGGCCACCGCCGAGCAGTTCCGGGGTGATGAAGAAGCCTAGGCAGATGACGAACACCAGGATGGAACCGGCCATGACCCCCGGCGCTGCCATCGGCAGGAAGACCCGGCGGAAGGTGTAGAAGGGTTTGGCGCCAAGGCTCTCGGACGCTTGCATGAGGTCCTGGGGGATTTTTTTCATCACCGAATACAGCGGCAGGACCATAAAGGGCAGCATGACGTGCAGGGTGCCGATTACCGTGCCAGTGGTGTTGTGCATCAGCGTCAGGGGTTGGTCGATGATGCCAAGGTCCATCAGCGTCTGATTGACCAGTCCGCGGCGTTGCAGGAGCACCAGCCAGGCATAGGCCCGCACCAGCACGCTGGTCCAGAACGGCAGGATCACGCAGATCAGAATCAGGTTGGCCCAGAAACCCTGCAGGCGCGAAGCGGCGTAGGCAATGGGGAAGCCCATGACGATCGACAGGATCGTCACCAGGAAACTGATCTTGAAGGTCAGGGCGAAGGTGTCCCAGTAAATGCTTTCCTGGAAAATCCGGATGTAGTTGGCCAGGGAAAACCCTTCCTCGGTCTGGACCGACTGAAAGGCCAGCCAGCACAGCGGCATGATCAACAGCACCACGACCATGACCAGCGCCGGGGTGAGCAGCAACAGCATGGAGGTGTGCTCCTTGCGTTCTTCACGGGCCAGGGCGTCTTCGCTGGTCATGGGCGGCTGGTGCTGCTGGTCGCTGGAGTCGGGCATGGATTTGGCGAGATAGGCGTTGGACATGATGACCTCTCGTCACTGCGCAGTGCTGGAGGGTATCCAGCACTGACGGGTAGCGCTGGCGGTGGCAGTCGTCCTGGCGGACAGCAGGGTGCGGTGCTCGGGTAATGTCATGTGAAGAACTCCCAATGGTGGGCAGGTACTTGAGGCGAGCGCGAGTTGTCTGCACAGGTCACTCTGCGGGACCCTCAGGCCTAATGTACCGGGATGCCAACGAATGAAGTGGACGCAATTGACCGGTGCGCAAGCGCTTTATGTCGAAATCGCGGGGGCAGACGGCATGTCCTGCGCCGAGGCCTCTGGCCTGCGGCGCAGCAACGGCCGATGGCTATTTTTTCTGGACGAAGGACAACCAGCGTTCTTCGGCCTTGACCCCGGCTTCGGAGGCCCACCATTGCGCCGAGAGCAGGGCCTGGCGCGAGATGTTGCCGGGTGCGGAAGGCAGCTTGGCCTCGCGCTCGGCCGGGATTACCCCGGTCTTGAAGGCTTCGGGGTTGAGCGGGCCGTAGTCGATGATCATCGGCAACGCCGCTTGCAGTTTGGCATCGATGGCCTCGTTGACGAATTTCATGGCGGCCACCTTGTGCGGCGAGCCTTTGAGGACGCACAACGAGTTGGTTTCCAGCACACCCTGGTTGTAGTCGAATGCCACGGGTGCGCCGGCGGCCTGTACGGCGGTGATACGGCCGTTCCAGGCCTGGATCATGTCCACTTCGCCGTCGCTGATCAGCTGCGCCGACTGCCCGCCGGACGTCCACCAGGTGGCGATGTCGGGCTTGATCTGCTCAAGCTTGCGGAAGGCGCGATCGACGTCCAGCGGATAGAGCTTGTCCATCGGCACGCCATCGGCCAGCAGCGCGATTTCCAGGGTTGGACGTGGCAGGTTACGTAGGGAGCGCTGGCCCGGGTATTTTTTGGTGTCCCAGAAGTCGGCCCAGGTCTTGGGTACGTCCGCGCCTTTGAACGCGTCCGTGCGATACGCCAGCACCGTGGAGTAGCTGATGTAGCCGACGCTGTATTCGTCCTTGAGGCTGTCGGGTATTTGCGCGGCATTGGGAATCAGCGCAAGGTCGAGCTTCTCGAACAGCCCTTCGGCTTCGCCACGGATGCAGTCGCCAGTGGGCAGGTCCACCACGTCCCAGGTGACCTTGCCGCTCTCGACCTGGGTCTTGATGATCGGGTAGGCCTTGGGCGAGCTGTCCTGTTTGAGCGTCAGACCGAGCTTTTTCGCCGCAGGCTCCAGGATCGCCTTGCTCTGGGCTTCCTGATAAGCACCGCCCTGGGATACGAACGTGATGTCCTCGGCCATGGCCTGGGTGGCGCTACCGATGAACAGGGCCAGACTCGCGAGTTGGAAAGCTGTAGTGCGCAATGTGCTCATGGAAAGACTCCGAATGGTTGGCAGATTTTCTTGGGCGAGCTGTAGGTTTTGTTGTCGGTCGCTCTGCGGGACCATGGAGGTCTAATGTACCGGCTTGTCCGTGAACGAAGCGGCTACAAATGCGCGGATGAAAAGTGGTTTATTGCGAAAATGCGAACGGGCACAGTATTTCGTGCGTCGGGTGCGGGCTTGCGCGCCTGTCGCGAGCAGCCCCGAAGCCCCCGGTAGGAGCGAGCATGCTCGCGATGGCGGTGTGTTGGGTGAGTCATAGCCAAGTCATTCAGCCCACCGTCATCCGCCTCACCACGCGCCGAATCATCGGCGCCGCCAGCACCACCACCGGCAACATCGATACCCACGACAGCGCCCACGCGTTCAACCAGCGGCCGGCAAAGGCCAGGTCGAGCGCATGGGGTGTGGTGGCGATGGCGGCCGCGACCGCGCAGGTCAGGCCGGATTGAACGACGCCGAAAACGAAATGCTCATAACGGGCGGGGATTTTCATCGGGGGTTCTCGAGAAAGAGCGGGGGGGCGCGATGCCCGGCCGCTCGGGCACGATCAAGCCGGTTGCAGTTGCGCGATAGTCTCTTCGGTGGTCCACAGCCCGTGGGCGAGGAAGCGGTAATTGATGATGGCCGCCAGGTAGCCGTCGCCATCCGGCAGGCGCGGGCCGGCGGTGGCGTCGCGTACCACGACTATTTCAAAGCCCTGTTCGAGCAGTTCGCGCAGGTGTGATTCCACGCAAAGGTTGGCCGCCATGCCGGCGAGGATGATCTGCGACACGCCTTTCTTGCGCAATTGCAGCGCCAGGTCGTTGGTTTCCGGGCCGTAGACCTTGTGCGGCGAGGCGATGATGGTCTCGCCGTCGAGAATGTACGGCTTGTAGATCTCGAGGAAATCGGCGCCGGAGCCTTCGAAGTTTTCCAGGGTGTTCGGTCCCTTGCGATCGAACATGCAGATGCTGTGCATGACCTTTTCCAGCGGACCGCCAAAATGCCAGTCGTGGTCGTGCGGGTAGTAATAGTGTGGCGACACGGCCACGGGCAGGTCGTGAGCCTTGAAGGCCTTGAACAGTTTTTCCAGGTTTTCGACGGTGTTGTTCTCGACGATGCTCTCACCGAACACCGCCCAACTGGCGCCGGCAGGGCTGAGGAAGTCGTTCTGTGGGTCGATGACCACCAGGGCGGCTTTGCTCAGGTCGAGCTTGAAACCAGTGGCAGGCAGTGCGGGTTCGGCGGGGTCGGCGTACAGATGGCTCATGACGATTTACCTCTTGGGTGCTTGCGTGGATGAGACGTGAATGTTGCTTTATATAAATGACCAGTCGTCTTATTAATGAGGAAAAAAAACTCACTCCAATAGCCGAGGCAAGACCATCGATACGAAACGCTGCAGAGGTGCACCGTCGCGCAGGACCTTGCCGCGCATGACCGCACCTTCCCAGCCTTCGACGATGACACTGGCCAGCGCTTCGGCGTCGTGAGTTTCAGAGAGTTCGCGGCGCTGCTGCGCTTCACGCAGGCAGCTCGCGAGCAAACCTTCCCAGCGCGCCAGCACATCGGCCAGACGCTTGCGGGTTTGTTCGCTGCCATTGGACATTTCCAGGGACAGGTTGCCAATCAGGCAACCCAGGCTGTATTCATGCTCGCCGTGCTCGAGCACCAGGGCCTGGAAGAACTGGCCGATGCGCTCCAGCGGCTTGACCCGGGCGTCGTAGAAGATCGGCCCGTGGCGGGTTTCGATCGAGGTCCAGTATTCCTCGAGGATCTCTGCCGCGAAGTCTTCCTTGCTGGCGAAGTAGTTGTAGAAAGAGCCCTTGGGAATCTCGGCAGCGGCGGTGATGTCCTGGACGCCGCAGCCGTTGAAGCCACGGTTGTGAACCACCTGGCGGCCAATCGACAGCAAACGGGATCTGACTTCGAGGTTGACCGGGCGAGCCATGACAGAGACATCCAGTGATGAGAAAGTTTTAATAAACTAACTGGTCATCTATGTTTCGTCAACAGTCGAATTGACTGCCAATCAGTCCGCCTGCGCCATCTCGATGTACTCGAGCATCTTCTCGTTGCCATCGAGAATGTCACGGCAGATGGCCGCCCGTGCCGCCGCGCCATCGCGGCGCTTGAGTGCGTCGAGCACTTCCCAGTGATGGTCGATGGCCATGCGCTCGTTGAAGTTGCCATAGGCACGGGCGATCAGTGGGCCGGTGCGCATCCACAGGCTATCGAGCAAACCCGCCAGCACCGGCATGCGCGCGATGGTGGTCAGCGCGTAGTGAAATTGCTGATTGCACTTGAGAGCGGCTTGCAAGTCCTGGGCGTTGATCGCGGCGATGTTGTTTTCGATGCAGGCTTGCAGGTCTGCGAGTTCGCTGTCGGTCACCAGCGCGGCGGCCGTCTCCGCAGCCAGGCCTTCAAGCGCCAGGCGGATGCTGCGGATCTCGCCGTATTGCGCGGCGGTGAGGATGGGTACGCGGATGTCACGCGGGGTCTTGAGGATCAGCGCCTGTTCCTTGGCCAGTTGCAGGATCGCGTCGCGCACCGGTGTGACGCTGGTGCCCAGTTGTTCGGCCAGGTCGCGGATGCGCAGGCGGTCATCGGGCTGGAAACGCCCGGTGATCAGTGCCTCGCGCAGCAACTCGTAGATGCCACTGCCCAGGTAAGAGTGATTGAGGGTTTGAATAGGGTAGGGGTTGCTCATTGATCGCTCATCTGCGGCGGATGCCCGGCCCGAATGATGGAAGTTTCCGGCCGGGATTTCCAGATTATTTCAGACGTGCTGACCACCGTTGACATGAATCTCCGAACCGTTGATGTACGACGCGCCTCGGGTGCAGAGGAAATGCACCAGGGATGCGACTTCTTCCGGCTTGCCCAAGCGGTGCATGGGGATCTGCTGATCGACGATCAGTTCGGTCCCGGCAGACAGGATCGACGTCTCGATCTCACCCGGTGCAATCGCATTGACGGGGTTTGGGGAGCAATGGAACCAAAAACCAACGTAAGCTCTGAATCCCACCGTAAAGGGGCTTTCCGATCTCCAGCTC
>NZ_RXHX01000024.1:0-100420 GCF_005930655.1 Pseudomonas sp. FSL W5-0299 | reverse complement strand
TGGCGCCAGATCAGCCACCATCAATGTCGCCTGACACACCGCCATCGCGAGCAGGCTCACTCCTACAGGAGATCTGTGGCGTGCACAAAATGTGTGTACGCCCGGCCCAAACTGTAGGAGTGAGCCTGCTCGCGATGGCGCCAGATCAGCCACCATCACCGCCACCTGACACCCCCCGAACCCACATCGCCAAACGGTCTGACATGAGCACCCTCAGCTTTTTCACTAACCAGTTATCGAACCTGCTGAGCAACACCACCAAACGTGATTTAATACCCGCCTTTCACATTTCCGGGACAGGGAAGCGGTACTTTCGCGGCCAAAAGTCGCCCGCCATCCACCCCCATAACCCTTAAGTATTTCTCGCATAAGGCTGTCATGGACACGGGCTCACGACTCAAATTAGTACGCGAAAGCTACAAACTGTCCCAGCGCGAGCTGGCCCGGCGTAGCGGCGTCACCAATGCCACCATCTCCCTGATCGAACAGAATCGCGTCAGTCCCTCCGTCAGCTCCCTGAAAAAACTGCTCGAAGGCATTCCCATGTCCTTGGCGGATTTCTTTACCTTCGACCAGCCGCCACGTGAGCATCAATACGTATTCCGCGCCAATGAACAGCCGGATCTTGGGCGTCATGGGTTGCGGCTGCTGTTGATTGGCGCTTCGGTGCCGAGCCGGCAGATGCGGCTTTTGCGCGAGCAATACGCGCCGGGCGCGAGTTCGGGGGAAGAGCCGATTGTGCACTCGGAAGGCGAGGAGTGCGGGCTGGTTACGCGGGGGACGGTTGAGTTGACGGTTGATGGTCAGATCAGCGTGCTCAACGCTGGCGACGGCTATTACTTCCCGACGACGTTGCCTCACAAGTTCCGCAATATTGGCCAGGATGAAGCGGAAATCATCAGCGCTAACACCCCGGCCAACTTCTGATATCAAAACGGACGCCATCCTTTAGCAGCTGCCGAAGGCTGCGTCCGCGGCCAACAGCCATGCCCAATGGACGCACCTGCTACAGGGTTTGATCAAAGCAAATGGACTTCACCTCATGACCACGCCCCGCATCCGAGCCCTCGCACTCTGCATCTTCCATCACGATGGCAGGATACTGGTCAACGAAGCCCTCGACCCCGTTACTGGAAAGCCCTTCTTGCGCCCAATCGGTGGCGGAATCGAGTTCGGCGAAACCAGCGCCCAAGCCGTACTACGTGAAGTCGATGAAGAACTTGGCTTATCCATTACCGATGTTCGCCTGTTGGGCACACTCGAAAACATCTTCACCTATGCCGGCACGCCCGGGCACGAAATCGTGCAGGTCTACGATGCGAAATTCGTGGATGCCAGCGTCTATGAACTGCTCCACTTGGATGCTCAAGAAAGCGATGGCGCTGCCTTTGTAGCGAAGTGGTTGGCGCTCGACAGTATTACTGGCGAAACGCCGTTGGTGCCTGCTGGGCTATACGAATTGCTGAAGAAAGTCGTACTGCTGGACTGATGCTCGGTCATTAGCAATAGCGCTGTTTAACGTATTGATCGCCAAGGATGCGATCACCTTTCAAGGAGCGAAAATGACATTGACTGCCGAAGCGTTGGTCAGCATCGCGATGACCAATCCAGTACACGCGGAAATCGGATCTATTTGATGCATAGATCTGGTACTTTTTTTCATGTCTCCCCAGTCAGGTGTAAGCCAGCAATCGTCCGCAGAGCACCACGCTGATCCATAACATAATCGAAAATATCGCCTGGATTTTTGCTATTCCTGGCGCCGCGGCGTCGGTGTTCCATCGGGCTACTGACCGAAAGACACCCACATGAAAAAGAGCCGCGTTGAGGCCCGCAATACCGATCAAGCACAGCTTCAGAATAAAAACGCCGTTGGAGGCGAAGTCGTGCGGATGGGCTGAAAACATCATCAGCCCCGCCGGGACGATCAACAGCAGGGCCGCGACTCCCCACCTCAGCAGGTGGCGGGCCAGTGCCGTCACCGGAAGATCTCTCGACAGCCCGAGAACCCGCAGATCGAACATGACGACCGAGCCGACAAGCACCACGAAGCCAATGATGTGAACCACCTCGACGATCGGATACAGCCATAACTCGCTTCGCATGGCCAACCCGAGTGGCGAGTCACCCACATCGTCCAGCCAGCCGTCCAGACCCGATCCACCGCGGATGCCAGTTGTCTGCATCAACGTAACTCAGTGGTTTTGTTGTCGACCGTGATGCGTTCTGCGCGCAGTTCATCGGGGTTGTTGCGATTCTGATAGCCCACCACCGTAGCCCGTTTTCCGACACTCAGCATTTCCCTGGAAAGCCCCCGGTTTTCCATGCGCGATGGCGGCGCAAGCACGACACTCCAGGTCTTGTCGTCGGTCTTCAGGCGAATGAACCCGTGCGGGTGGGAATAACCGGACTCCTCGATCGTTCCGTTCAACTGCAAGGGTTTGCTCGAGTCATACTCACTCCAGCCGTGATGAGCGAACACCGTCGATGCCACCAGTAACGTTGAGAATCCAAGAGCCCCAAGCAAGCGCTTCATGATGCAATCTCCTGTTACGGATCATTGATGACCGTCGACCTGTTCTGATCGGGAACAGGTCAATCCAGAGAGTCTTAAAAATAGTACAGATTCGTTGACGAGGGGAGGCCGGGACGGCTTCGCCGTCCAGCGGGAGCAAGCTCCCTCGCCACGGAGGGTGGTTTCTATATGGAAAAGGTGACAGATCTATTTAAACAAAGGACCTGTCACCTTTATCACGCGGCTGTCGCTGTGCCGTTCAGCTAAGGCGCCATGGATTTGCACTGATTGCGCAGACCGTCGTCCTTGATGTTCTGGCAACCTCCGGAGCCTTGCTGGGCCTTGCAGTAATTGCGCTGGTCATTGTCGCGAATGTTTCCACAGTCACTCGTACCTTCTGTTTGCGCTTTGCAGGCATTGCGCATGTCGTCGTTCTTGATGTTTTGGCACCCTCCCGAACCCTGCTTGGCTTTGCAATAGTCGCGCTGGTCATTGTCGCGAATGTTTCCACAATCACTCGTACCCTCCGTTTCCGCTTTGCAGGCGTTGCGCTGGTCGTCGTTCTTAATATTCTGACAACCGCCTCGGCCCTCACGCGCCTTGCAATAGTTACGCTGGTCATCGTTGCTGATGTTTTCGCAACTGGCGTAAACGTAGCTGCTGAACATCAGCATCACTGCGAGTATTAGTCTCATTGCACACTTCCTTGATTTTTCAGGGATCAGCCTGACGCTGGTTACTCCACCCATTTGATGTCGTGGGGGTGCCATCATATCGACGTCAGTTTGTAGAAAAGTTCCAGGGCAAAAAAGGAGGTTATGTGCACCGATAACATCAAAGGGGATGGATTTATTTTCTGAAAATAAATCCGTTCCCTTATTCCAATGCGCTCAAGGCGTCGGCGGCGTTAATCGATCCAGGGCACAACCGTTGGCTGCTGACGGCTTAGCCTGAAAAAGTCGAACGCCGGAATCCAGATCAACGATGCTGACCTGGCAGCCGCTCATGACATTGGGGCCATCGGTGATGCCGCCCTTGATAACATAGCGGGCTCCCGGCATGAACTCACTGACAAAATCGACCGTGCATCGTCGGTTGCCGCTGGCTCCGCCTTCCAACACCAGATGGATCGGTTTGCCCGCTTCAATGGCTCGAAAACCTTCGGGTTCCGAGAGGTACCCGCCTCTGACCGAGAATAATTGCCGAGCAGGTGCCACGGGGACCGACCTGCCGTACTTGCAGGCGATGGTCGGCGCTGCGCTCAGGGTCAGGTAGTTGCGGCGGTTGAAGAGTGCGTCCATCTCACTGCGAATCTGCGCTTGGGGAGCATTGGCAGGGGTTTCGTATTGCGGTATCGGCGAGCAAGCGGTAATCAGAAGCAGGAGCGAGCCTGAGTACAACGGTTTCATGGGCATTTCTGTCCTTAGCGGTTGGAGGTGGGCACTCTAATGCTATTTGTTGAATAAAAAGGGAACGCATTTATTTTCGCCCTTAGGATTTGACGTAGTTATCCGAGGCCCCGCCAGAAATGAACGGGACTTTTTAGTTCTCGAAAAAGGTGACCGAAAAAGGTGTCATATTCATTTAAATAATTAGATCTGCCACAGTTTTCCGAATGGCCAGCCAACTCAAAATTCCACCACATCAATCGTCCACTCGGCCTGCACGTTCTTCGTAACGTATTGGAACGGCACAAACATTCCATACGCCTCGAGGTAGACGTAAATGTCGGTGCTGTATTGGTAAGTATCTTTTATGCAGCTGAGTACCTTGGCAGTCCCGGTCAAACTCGGGTGATACGTGCTCGCAGGTTTCTGCGACTGCACCTCACAGCTGTATCTGTCGTCGACGGGCACCAGGGCTCTGGGACCTTTCCCGCCGTTGGTGTATTGAAGCCGCATTTCTTGCGCCGTGTATCGCAGGAGTGCGCCGACCGGCATGTGCGCCCAATCGCCCTCGAAGTTGAGGTTCGTCAGCGCCTTATCCTCAATCGTTATCTCACCTGCACGACTGCTGAATTGACTTTCAGCCAGGACAATCAGGCCTCGGAACGTGGCTTTGGCCCACTGACCGCGTCGGTCTTCATAACGCTCCGTCAGTTGATTACCCGTCTTGCCTGAAAGGTATGTCGAGTCACGCCCGTTGAGCCGCACGCCTTCATCTGAATACTGCCTTGGCTGGGAGTTATCCTTGAACACCCGGCGTAGGTGCTGAATGCTTTTCTCCGGTTTGGGCATATTCAATGCCTCGATGGCTTTCAACACCGGGGCGGCAACGACGGGGGCCGGTAATTCGAAAGGCGACTGCTCACGCCCTTCAAATTGAGTGTATTGGTCTAGCGATTGCGGTTTGCCGCAGGCCACTTGAACCAGCTGACGCTCATCGGCGCTGAGGCTTTGCGAGCCGATGGCTTTAAGATCTGTCTGCATGCTTCCAGCGAGTACACGACTGTGAGTATCAAGGTAGAAATGGCTTAACGCAGTCAGTTGTTGCAGGGCGCAGTTGGCCGTCCACCGCTGGCGTACCTGCCCATACAAGGCGTTTTGGCCGGGCATCAACATCTCGCCGGGCAGTACGCGGGCCGTCCAGAAAGTCACCTCATCACCTGTTACTTTCAGGCTGCTGCGGTCGATCATCTGCCAATCCTGATGCTCGGGTGCGGAGAATACGCGCCATTGAGGAGGTGCTGTCTGGGCACACACCTGCTTCAACTGCGCACTTTGCAGGTACCGGCTTTTTTGTTCAGCAGGCAATTGTCGGGAGTCTTCCGAACGCCCTCGCGGGTTCGCGGCGAATAGCGACATTCCCGCTTTGCTGCGGTAAGCCATCTGCGCATCGGGCTGGCTGCAGTGGGCGTCGAAACGGGCCAGATAATGGAGTTCCGGACTTGGGGACGAAGTCACTAGATAGGTGATCCGATCACCCTCGCGCACGATCGAGTTCGGCTCGGGTGTTTCGAACAGCACACTGTTGAAAACCGCAAAACCCGGCTGGGCCTCAGGTGTTGTGATTTGAGCGGGTTTTGTTGCTTGGCATCCAGAGAGGATCACGGCAACGGTCAGCAGTGAAAAAAAGCTTATAGGGCGGGACGTGGCATCCATGCGGGTGTACTTCATTGAAAGAATGATGGCATATTAACATGAGTGCTGGCCGCCCAATAGGACGCCGCTTTTACCGACAAACAGGCATCTGGATTTCAGGGCTGCGACTCAAATTATGGAGAGACAAAGTTGACTGGACAGGTTTTGAAGTCGAAGTTGGTCAATTTTCTGGTGGCCGATGCCGAGGTGAATTACGGCAACGTGGACGATTTGTATTCCATGGCCGAGGCAGGGGATGTGGACGCGTTGGGCGATGTGCTGGAGGCCTTCAAGGAAGCATACGGAGGACTTTGGGTTGGCGGGAAGATGGAGCTGACGCAAAAAATGGTCCGTTTGAGTGCCAATGCCATGAACCGTCTTGTTCAGGACGGGACGCTGGATATTGAGCTCCCACTGGCATTCATCCGAAAGGTCACTATTGAAGGCGGGTTCATGACGAAGATCATCCGTCTGGATACCGGCGCTGGCAGCGTTAAATTCCGGTGTTTTGGTGCGAAGGATGTCGCGACGCTGATAGAGAAGACAATTCACTCGCCAACTCGACAGGCCTGAACAACACAAAAAACCCGCAACTCAGTGCGGGTTTTTTTACGACTCAACTTTGATCACTGACTTTTGGGTGCATCAAACCCGCGCTGCTCAATCACCCGAAACACATCGCTCACATCCTGGACCATGATCCGGGCGATGTTGGTGACGGTGTTGATGTCGTGTTCGGCATAGTCGGGGAGGCTGGTGCAGGCCATGAGGTTGAGGTATTTGAGGACGGCGTTGAGGCGTTCGCTGAGGCAGTTGTGGAGTTCGCGCAGCGGGGCGTCGTAGTCGATGAGCAGGACGGGGTAGTCGGTGGCGAGTTGGGACATGGGAGTGAAGCGGCGAGGCGGTTGTTGAGCTGTCATGGTGTAAATCCTAATAAAAAAGAAGAATTACCACCGTTTGCTGCGAAACAAATTGGGTGGCAGCTGTGCGCGGGTTCGCAGACCGGAGGATTTACACTAAGACCCGGCAGACCCGAGGGTCTCCCACGCACAACCGCCATAAAACACTTTGCAGCCGGAGCCGGCTGCATCATGCCTGACGGTGTTTTGGTGTCAATCTTGAGGGCTGCGAAACCCTATCGCTAATACAGTCAGCGACGGGTCGAATATAGGCGGCGATTTTGGTGCCTGCAAACGGGGTTGTAGGACGGAAAATCGGATTTTTGGTAGATGTCGGGAGCAGCATCCGGTTGAGTAACTGACATGAATCCAGAGGTTGTTTAGTGTCCGGTGGATCGTGCGTGCCGGATTTGCGGCTGCTGTGCAGCCGAACGCAGGCTTCGCCGGCGGCTACGGGATATGGGCATGTTTAAAATGTTGTCGGATTTTGGGGCTGCTTCGCCGCCCAGCGGGAGCAAGCTCCCTCGCCACAGGGGGCGGTTTCCTACGTGAAATTCGGACGTCAAGATTCGACGATTGTCAGGGTGAAGTCCTGGTGAGCAGTGGAGTCAGGCCGATGCCCCCTCTTGAAAATAATTCCAGTGTCCACCGCCGTCTAAAAAATGTACGTTGATGTACATTTTATGTACGCCTTGCACGCAGCCGCGTACAGTTGCCGGGACATCAGATATCAAAGAGGAAGCCAAAATGCCGCAGGCAGGAAAGACGCGAATCAAGGCGCAAGAAGCGGGTTGGCGTGGCTCCGTCAATGGCTGGCTGGACGCGGCTTACGATGCGCTGAAAGAATCCGGTGTGGACGCCGTGCGGGTGATGCCGTTGGCCAAGCGGCTGAATTTGTCGCGCACCAGTTTCTACTGGTTTTATGAAGACCGGGAGCAGTTGCTCGCGGCGCTGTTGGCGCGGTGGCGGGACAAGAACACCGGCGGCCTGATTGGCCAGTGCGAGAGTTATTCAGAAAGTATTTCCGAAGCGATCCTCAACGTTTTCGAATGCTGGTTAAACCCTGATTTGTTTGACTCGCAGTTTGAATTTGCCGTGCGCAGCTGGGCGCTGCAATCGGCTGAGGTGTCCGCCGAAATCGCGCTGGCTGATGAAGCGCGAATCAATGCCCTGGCCGCGATGTTCCGACGGTTCGGTTATGAGGTCGCGGCCGCCGACGCTCGGGCCAGAACGATCTATCTCACCCAGATCGGCTACATCTCCATGAAAACCACTGAGGATATCGTCGTACGTTTCCGGCGAATCCCTGAGTACGTCACCGTATTTACCGGCAAAGCACCGAAGCGGCGCGAGCTCGACCGGTTTTATGGGAAATTCGGCTACGCAGAAAAAGAGCCGGGGGTTTTCGTGTCACGGGTCGACAGCTTTGAGGAGGCCACCCCCGATGCAGAATAGAACCCTGGGCATCATCGGTGGCACCGGCTGGCTGGGCCGCGCGATTGCGCAGGCGCTGCTCGATACCGGCTTCATCCGTCCTGATCGTTTGCTGGTCTCGAACCGGTCCGGCACCCACACGTTCGAACCACCGGTGCGGCTGCTGGCTGACAACCAGCAGCTGGTGGATCTCAGCGATATCGTTGTGCTGTCGATCCGGCCAGAACAATTTCGCCAACTCCAGATAAACGCCAGGGGCAAGCTCGTGATTTCCCTGATGGCCGGGGTCCCGGCGACGGCTATTCGCGCGGCAACGGGCGCCGAAGTGGTGGTACGTGCGATGCCGAATGCGGCGGTGGAAATCAGGCAATCGTTCACGCCTTGGTGCTGTCCTGCCAGCCTGTGCGAGCAGGACCGAGCGCTGGTGCAACGGTTGTTCGAATGCGTGGGCACGGCGGATGAAGTGCCGGATGAGGACTGTATCGATTACCTCAGTGCGCTGTCCGGCACCGGGCCTGCCTTGGCGGCGATGTTGCACCAGGCGTTGATGAATCAGGCGGTGGCGGCGGGCATCCCGGCCGCGATCGCACAACGAGCCGCACAGGGTGTGGTGGTGGGCGGCGGTCAATTACTCGCCAGCCATGATCCCCGGCAAATGATTGAAAACTTGATGGCTTATCGCGGGGTGACGGCGGCCGTGCTGCAGTCGATGGCTGATCAGGGCATCGAAGCCATGGTGGGGCGTGCTGTTCAGGAAGGTGCGCAAGTGGCCCGGCGAGGCATGTAGTCGATCGGTTTGGGCGCACACTTTGCGCCCGAAGCGCCTCCTTCCGCTCAGGGAAGGAGGCTGTCGAGTCAAATATCTTTCACCAGTCGCAACGCGTCATAGATCGCCGCGTGGGTATTTCGAGCGGACACCGCATCACCAATCCTGAACAACTGGAAACGCCCTTGCGGGTTGGTGACGATGTGCTGTGCGTTGCCCGTGATGAGGTCGTGCTGTTCGACTGCGCCTTCATTGCTCGAATGAGGACGAAGGTCGAAATACAGGTCATCCAGGGGGATCGTGCCGTGGTTGACGACGACCTGATCGACCACGCGTTGCTTGTGGACTTTGCCGTAATCGCTGCCGAAAGTCGCAATGAGCCTGCCATCGTGCTTCTCGACTGACTCGACCCGATAGGTGACGGTGAAGGTGACGGCCAGGTCCTGCAGGCTGCGCATATAGGGCACCAGGTTCATCGCCATGACTTCGGGTGCAAACGACCTGTCCGGGGTGACGATCTCGACGGTCGCACCGCTTTGCGCGATGACTTCGGCCGCCTGCAGGGCGGCGTGGTCGCCGGCATCATCGAAGATCAGGACATTGCGGCCAGGCTTTACATCGCCGGAGATGATGTCCCAGGTCGAGACCACCAGGTCATTGCCCTGCGACAGCACCTCGGTATGGGGCAGGCCGCCGGTGGCAACGATTACCACGTCCGGTTCATGGGCCAATACCGTGTCGGCCTCGGCCCAGGTGTTGAAGTGGAATTTGACGCCCAGGCGCTCGCACTGGCTCATTCGCCAATCGATGATGCCGATCATTTCGCGTCGGCGCTCGCTCAGCGCCGTCAGCCGGATTTGGCCGCCAGGGCGGTCGGCCGCTTCCAGCACGGTGACATCGTGGCCGCGCTCGCCGGCCACGCGCGCCGCCTCCAGACCTGCGGGGCCGCTACCGATGACCAGGACCTTGCGCTTCACCGCCGCTTTGGGAATGTCATGGGGCATCGTGGTTTCCCGACCGGTCGCCGGGTTGTGGATGCAATAGGCGGCGCCACCCTGATAGATCCGGTCCAGGCAGTAATTCGCACCCACGCACGGACGGATATCTTCTTCACGCTTCTCGATGATTTTGCGCACGATGTGCGGGTCGGTCATGTGCGCGCGGGTCATGCCGACCATGTCCACCTTGCCTGACGCAATGGCGTAACGCGCAGTGGCAACGTCGGGAATCTTCGCGGCGTGGAAGGTCGGAAAACCCGTGGCGGAGCGAATTTCGCCGGCGAAGTCCAGGTGCGGGGAATTGCGCATGCCCTGGATCGGGATGACGTCGGTCAGGCCCGCGTCGGTGTCGATGTGGCCGCGCACGACGTTCAGGAAGTCCACCAGCCCGCTGTCCTTGAGCATGTGTGAGACCTGCATGCCCTCGCTGGCATTGAAGCCGCCCGGCAGTTGTTCATCACCCGTATAGCGCACACCCAGCAGGAAATCTTCCCCGACCCGCTGGCGGATGCCCCTGAGGATGTCGAACGTAAAGCGCATGCGGTTTTCCAGCGAGCCGCCGTAAGGGCCTTCGAGGTCATTGGTCAGCGGTGACCAGAACTGATCCATCAGGTGCCCGTAAGCCTGTAATTCCAGGCCATCAAGACCGGCGGCCTTCATGCGCTCGGCGGCATCCACGTAGTCCTTGATGATTCGCTCGATGTCCCAGTCTTCCATCTTCTTCGGGAAGGACCGGTGCGAAGCCTCGCGTCGGTGCGAGGGCGATACCACGGGCAACCAGTCGGCTTTGTCCCAGCGGGTACGGCGGCCCAGGTGTGTCAGCTGGATCATCACGGCCGCGCCGTGTTCATGGCATTCGTCGGTCAGGTCCTTCATCCATTTGACCACTTCGTCCTTGTAGGCGAGCACGTTGTTGAACACCGGAGGGCTGTCTCGGGACACGGCTGCGGAGCCGGCGGTCATGGTCAGGGCCACGCCGGCTTTGGCGCGTTCGACATGGTAAGCGCGATACAACGCCTGCGGCATGCCATCAACCGGGTAGGCCGGTTCGTGCGCGGTGGTCATGATCCGGTTTTTCAGGGTCAGGTGCTTGATCTTGTAGGGTTGCAGCAAGGGATCGCTGGACATCGTGGTGCGCTCCGTAGTGGGGCTTCATCGGGCTTGGCGAGTTGAAATTAGGATAACTGTACACCTGTGTCAATCATCGTTGACACAGGTGTACATTTTTCTTGCGCGCCGCAAAACTCGTCGATAAGATCAAGCTCGAAAGGGTGCAGAGACCCCGTCGTCAGTGTTCTGGATGGATGACATGCATGGGATTGCGAGGGGCAGAAGAAGAGGGCTGCGCTGCCCGGGCTTAAAGCAGCGAAGACTGCACTGTTCACGACCGTAAGGCCGTTCTAATGAAGACAACCTGCCTATCCCACATCAATAGGAAGACGCCTGATGAACGCTCGTTCGCCGTATCGAAAAAAAGCCTGTGCCTGCCTTTTCGGCTTTGCGCTTGGAGCAAGTGCAGCGCTGGCACAGGCTGCTGAACCCGAGCCCGTGCGCATTGGCTGGGTCAATTGGTCCGACACCGAAATCACCGTCAAACTGGCCAGCACCGCGTTGCAGGAACATCTCAAGCAACCGGTCAAACTGGTGATGGCCGACATTGGCATTCAATTCCAGGCGCTGGCCAACGGTAATATCGACCTGATCCCGATGGTGTGGCTACCGAGTACCCACAAGGCGTTTTACGAAAAGTACAAGGACCGGCTGGAAGACCTCGGCGTGCTGTATGAAGGGCGGATCGGCATGGCCGTGCCCACCTCGGTGCCCATCAGTGAAGTGGCGAGCGTCGAGGATCTGAACAAACCGCAGGTCCGGGAAAAACTCGACGGCAAGATCCTCACCTCTGAAGTCGGCAATGGCCAATACAAGCTCACGGTCAAGGCCATGGAAGAATACAAGCTCGACGGGTACAAGCTGGTGGCCTCCTCGGAAACCGGCATGCTCAATGAGCTGGACCGCAACCTCAAACGTGACAAATGGTCCCTGGTCAATGCCTGGAGCCCACACTGGATGTTCTCCAAGTGGTCACTGCGTTACCTGGATGATCCCAAGCATATCTTTGGTGGCGCCGAGCAGATTCACGCCATGGCGCGCAAGGGTTTTAGCCAGCAGTATCCGGAAGTGGCGTATTTCTTCGCTCATTACTCGATCCCCCAGGCGGACCTGGAAGCGCTGATGATGCAGGCACGCCAAACCTCCTCTGACCAGGCCGTGGCCGCTTATTACGCGGCCAACAAACCGCGTTTCGAAGCGATGTTCGAGCAAGGCGGGCAGCGAGTCAGCACGCGACAGCCTTGAACACCTGAAAACACACAAGGCCGCGAAGGCGGCCTTGTTTTTATTCTCACTGCTTACACAACCGCAGCCTCGTCAATGCCGCTCTTCGATCTCGACAACGGTCATGCTCCACTCCTGCCAATTCATAGAAGGCAGCGTGTCTGACTGTCCCATGAAGCTGACAAGATAACGGGCGATGAGGTCATCATCGCCCGTTTTCTTTATGCCTGGCGCGCTGCCATGGCCGAGTAGCTGTTCATCAGGTTGCGGTAGTTCGGGATGCGCTGGGACAGCAAGTTGCCCAGGCCTTCGATGTCGTTGCGCCAGTCGCCCTGCAACTCGCAGGCGACCGAGAACCAGTTCATCATTTGCGCACCGGCTTGCGTCATGCGGTTCCACGCCGCCTGTTGCACGGTGGTGTTGAAGGTGCCGGAAGAATCCGTGACCACGAACACTTCAAACCCTTCAGCCAGGGCCGACAGCGTCGGGAAGGTCACGCACACATCGGTCACGACACCGGCAATGATCAGTTGTTTGCGGCCGGTCGCCTTGATCGCCTTGACGAAGTCTTCGTTGTCCCAGGCGTTGATCTGGCCAGGACGGGCAATGTAGGGCGCGTCCGGAAACATTTCCTTGAGCTCCGGGACCAGCGGACCATTTGGGCCTTGTTCGAAACTGGTGGTCAGGATGGTCGGCAGTTCGAAGAACTTGGCCACGTCAGCCAGAGCCAGCACATTGTTCTTGAACTCGTTCGGCGAGAAGTCCTGCACCAGCGAGATCAGACCGGTCTGGTGGTCGATCATCAGGACTACGGCGTCGTCTTTGTTCAGGCGGTTGTATGTGGCGTTGCTCATGATGAAATCCTTTCTCTGTAGGGGTAAGTGGCTTCGTTCAACATGGGCTCAGATTAATGATCTACAGGAAAGGGAAAAAGAGGGTGAAAACGGTTTGACTGTCAACTCGGATGGGACAATCGATCGCCAACCGGCGAAAGCGGGCATTCACCGCAGCCCCATTCAGGCAAACGCATCCTCGATAAAGGCCTCCAACGCCTTGTCTTCCAATATCTCGATGGAGAAGTGCCCGAAGCGCTTGGGCAGCCAGATGATGCGGGTCCCGGACGGAGATTGCAGGTTCGCGCGGGCGAGTGGTTTTCCGTTCTCGTCTTCTGGCTGAACACCCGCGGCGATCAATTCGTCATAGGCCTTCTCGATGTCCGGTGTGGAGTAGCAGTGGCGGTAAATCATGCCTTCGCCCGCGCAATCCAGAAGCGCCTTCAGGTTCCCCGCCAGCGGTTGTACCAGCATGAATCGCTCCGCACCGATCAACGCGATCGCGTAGCGCACGTGCAGACCACCGCGTTCCCAGACAAGCGTTTTAGAGATCCTGGCTTGCAGTATCTGTGCGTAGTAAGCACAGGCTTCTTCGAGGTTCTTGACCAGCACATCGACGTGACTGAACTTCAGCTCCATTGCATTCCTCCGGTTGAATCCGTGTCCATGGTAACGACCGCCGCCTCGGCATTAGAAGAATTTTCGTGTGGCCTTGGTTGCCCGTCCATGAGGCAGCGATGCACTTGCTTCTGCTGCACTATGGCGTCGGTCTGCTCGCCTGAGCACGGCACTGAGCAAACGCTGTCCGTATAAACCGACGCCAAGCCCCGATACGATGAGAACGACAGCAACGATTTTGTTGAATGACAGGGGCTCATTGAAAATCATGACTGAACCCAGCAGTCCGAATACCGGCACCAATAACGATAACGGCGCGACGGTAGACACTGGGTATCGTTTCAGGAGTGAATTCCACACCCAGTAGCCGAACAGGGTGTTGGGGTAGACCTGGAACAGGATCGACAGGACGGCACGGTAGTCGAGTTGATTCACCAATGCGCTGTAACCCGTCGAGCCGTTGACCGCGTAATCAAGCGCGAAAAGAGGGATGGGCGAAAAAGCACTGGACCACACCAGGAAAGCAAAGACCTGAGTTGTCCTGGCTTTTTTGTTGATTACGTTGGCCGCACTCCAGGCCACCGCGCCCAGCAGCACCAGCATCAGCCCTGCCGTCGTCACTGTCCCGTCAACAATCGAGATGATGCTCAACAAGCCACAGAAGGCGATGCCCATGCCCGCCAGTTGGTAGCGGGAAATGGTCTCCTTGAATACCCATGAGCCCAGCAGAATCGTGAAAAAAGCGCTGAACTGAAGCACCAGCGAAGCGATGCCAGCGGAGAGGCCCGACTTGATACCAAGGTTGACGACGCCCCAGAGTCCTATGCCGAAGACCAGACCGTAACCAATGATGTAGCGCCACTGTACATCGGGTTTCGGAATGAAAAAGATCGCTGGTAGTGCGCAAAGCGTAAAGCGAATGCCGGCAAGAATCAGCGGGTCAACGGTGGTGAGGCCCAGTTTGATCACTGAAAAATTCACACCCCAGATGGCCGTAATCGAGATGGCGAGTAGCAGGTGCCTGGCTTTCATGCTGATCTTCCTTGATTGGTCGGTGATAGATGACTCGTAAAAACCCAAAGCGCCAAAGCCGCAGCGCTGATCAAGGCGCCAAGCACGCTTGTTGCCATCCAGCCCCAGCGCGCATAAACCTGGGTTGCGGCGACCGCCCCCAGCGCACTGCCGACCGAGTAGAAGCACATGTAGGCGCCGACCATCCGACTTTGCGCGTCGGGTCGTGCCGCAAAAATGAAGCTCTGATTGGTGACGTGCACGGCTTGCACCGCGAAGTCGAGCACGACCACGCCGAAAACCAGCGCGATCAGGGACGTCTCGGCAAAACTGATGGGCAACCAGGAAAGCGCCAGGAGCCCCAGCGAAAGGCCGGTTACGCGTTGACCCCAACCTCTATCGGCCCACTGGCCGGCTCTTCTGGCAGCCAGGGCGCCGGCAACGCCCGCCAGGCCAAACAGGCCGATGGCCGTGTGTGAAAGCGACAGCGGCGGAGCGCTTAACGGCAGCACCATAGAGGTCCACAGCACTGAAAAAGCGGCAAAGATCAGCAAGGCCAACAGGCCCCTGGCCCACAAAACCGGTTCGGTCATGAACAGCTTGAAGAGCGACCGGATCAGCGCGGGGTAGGTGTCATGATTGCGTGGCAACGCCGTGGCGGGCACCACTTTCCACAGGACCGCCGCGAGGGTCAGCATCAATCCTGAGGACACGAAATAGACGGCGCGCCAGCCCGCCAGATCGGCGATCAGCCCAGAGATAAACCGCGCCAGAAGAATGCCCAGGACAACTCCGCTTGTTAGGGTCCCCACGGCCTGCCCGCGTTGTGAGGGCGTTGCGAGCGCGGCGGCATAGGCTACAAGCACCTGAACCACCACTGCGAGTAATCCCATCACAATCATGGCGCCCAAGAGAGCCAGCCACTGCTGTGAAGCGCCGACGGCCGCCAGCGCGAGGGCAGACAGCATCACTTGAGTCAAAATCAGCCGTTTACGGTTGACCCTGTCGCCCAGCGGTACGATGAACAACAACCCCAGCGCGTATCCGGCCTGAGTGGCCGTCACCACGAACCCGATCACTCCTGAAGTGACCCCCAGGCTTTCAGCCATCGAGGCGAGCAAGGGTTGGGCAAAGTAAACATTGGCGACGGCCAGCGCGCAGGTGACAGAAAACAATAACGTGAGTGACGGAGAAAGCCCCGAGGATTGGCCAGTCCTACTGCTTTCTCCGGTTTCCGCAGGCGGCAATCCCACAGGCTGCCCGGTGCTACGTTTGGCTATTGCGTCGGCATCTGCTGTCATAAGCGCCTCCATGGCGTTAAGCTGGTTGCAATTAAAAACCGGATTCGATTATTGCTGAATCAAGTTTCAAATTGCAACCAGCTTGGTCGGCAGACTTGGCAACCGTTATCCAAAAGGTAAATACGATGGTCGAAGGCACTTCACCGCAAAGCAGCGAATGCCCGGTAGCAAGAACACTTGAGGTGATTGGGGATCGCTGGTCACTGATGATCCTTCGCGACGCCTTTGACGATATTCGCCGATTCAGCGAATTTCAGAAGAGCCTGGGCGTGGCCAAAAATATCCTGGCCTCGCGACTGAAGGCATTGGTTGAAGTCGGGGTCTTCGACGTTCGACCGGCGTCAGATGGAAGCGCCTACAAGGAGTACGTCCTGACGGACAAAGGACGTGAGATCTTTCCGGTGGTGGTCAGCATGAGGCAGTGGGGCGAACGTTTCCTGTTCCAGCCGCAGGAAACGCGTTCTGTGCTGTTGGACAACGCATCCGGCCAGGCCCTGATGCCGATGGATGTTCGTTCATCAAGCGGGCAAAAACTGGGGCCGTCTGACTGCCACAGGGTGAGACTTGTCGACGGCGAGTCGTGAAACAACAGCAGTCGAGTTAGCTGCTCGAAGTTCGCTATCCGCGGTTATTGCGCAAGATGGAAAAATTCAACGCAGCCGCCACACAAAGCCACACAAGGTAGGGGAACAGGATCAAGCCTGTGATCACATCTAGCCGCATCGCCATCACCACCATCGCTGCGACCACCAGCCAGAGCAGCGTCAGGATCACCATCGCGGCAAAAATGCGGTGTGCGCCGAAAAACACCGGTGTCCACAGCGTATTCAGGGCAATCTGCGCCGCCCATAACGCCAGCACCACCTGACTTCCAGGTATCAGGGACAACCGGTAACCGGCCCAGGCGAGCAACAGATAGATAATCGACCAGGCGACGGGAAACAGCCAGTTGGGTGGCGTGAAGCTCGGTTTGACGAGTGTTTCGTACCACTGGCCCGGTTTGAAAAGAAGGCCAGTACTGGCCGCCGCGCCGCAGGCTAAAAGAAAAATCAGAAAGGTCATCATCAGTCCTTCGTTGAAGTCAGCTGTGTGGGGGTTGCAAAAACCGGTCGGCCATTCATGCCGCTAGGCGCCCGGTACGCCAGGCACATCCATGTTGATCTTGCGCCAGGCGGCTTCGGACAAGCTGTACACCGAAAAGGCGATCAATCCCAGGGCCATCACCATCAAGATGACCCCGCCGGCCGGCAGGTTCTGCAGCGCATCGAGGGCCTCCTTCATGCCGGGCGGATCCATGGCTTTATAGCGGGAGCCGCTGATGATCAGCAACAGCGCTATTTCGATGAACACGACGCCACGGGCGATAAGACCGAATCGAGAGACCGGACGGACGTAGCGCATGACGTCTTCGTCCGCTTCAAAATATTTTTCGAACGATGACTTCCAGCCCTTGATGATGTGAGCAATGCCTACGCCCAGAGGGATGATCGCGACGAGGTAGACCACGACATTCGAGTGTTCCCAGGACAACAGGTGCGCCAGTAAATCCTTGGTCTGTCCACCGCCGGAATCGCCCGAGCTGCTGATGCCGCTGATGAGCAAGCCCAACGCAAAAAACGCCAGCGCGCCGTTGACCAAACCTCCTGCCAACAGTCCTGCCCGGATGACCAACCCCTTCATTTCGTGACCGTGATGATCAACGTCGCGCAGGGCTTGCAGCACTCGCCAACAGGCGAAGGCGAGCAGGCCTGCCACCACCAATCCGACTAAAACGTAACCGAAAGGCTGGCTTAACACGGCCTCCAGGCTCCTGTGACTGTCTTTGGGTTTTGTCGAATCTTGAGCCGCCAGCAGCGCGAAGATGCCAATGATCAGGTAAAGAACGCCGCGAGCGGCATAGCCTCCCCGAGCGAGTACAACAAGGCTTTGGTGCGCAGACATGAGAGCTCATTCCAGAGAAGTACTATAGGAGCAGACCTTTCAGGCGTGTAGGGGTTCGATTGAAGATAGGGTTCGACCAACCCCTCGGTCGATATTGTCAGGCAGGACTAAGCTCAGGCCGCAGATCAAGTGTTGTCATCTCAGTATCACCCGGGACAACGGGCGCCCTGAACCTTGCAGCATCACGCGCCGGTGGCATGCCGAACAGGCGTGCATATTCACGGCTGAATTGTGATGCGCTTTCATACCCCATGGTAAAGGCAATTGAAGCGGCATCGCGAGGGTCGAACAGCAATAACCAGCGAGCCCTGAGCAGGCGCAGGCGCTTTTGATATTGAATGGGCGTCATGCCTGTGATGGATTTGAAATGCCGATAAAACGCCGCAACGCTCATGTCGGTCATGGTCGCCAGTGGCTCAACGCGAAAGGGTTCGGTGTAGTGCTCACGGATCCATTGGGTGGCGCGGCGTATCTGCGCCAGACGACCATCCGGGCGAGCGATTTCACGCAACATCGGCCCTAGCGGTCCTTGCAAGGCTCGAAACAGAATCTCCCGCTCTAGCATCGGCGCCAGTATCGCGGCTTCGTTTGGGCGGTCCATCAGCCGCATCATGCGCAACCAGGCGTCGATCATTTCAGCCTGTGCCGGCACCGCCGCAAAGCGGCTTGCGGGTGGCGGCGCGGTCGTCTTGATGTCGGTTGTCAGCAGCGTCGCGATGACGTTCGGGTCCAGGGTCAGGCTGATCGCAAGATAGGGCAAGCCTGGTCCGCCGGGGTGTATCTCACCGGTGGCGGGCACGTCCACCGGCACGAGGAAGTAGGTCATCGGCAGATACTGATAAACCTGATCGCCGATAGACAAGGTTTTTGCACCCTGGAGCACCAGGTGCAGCATCGGCTGATACACCTGGCTCGCACACGCCTCCGCCTGGACCATCGTCACACGCGGCAGCCCGGTGTCCGTCCACTTGTTTTCCGCGCGCATCACGAGGCGGCGCAGTTCTTCGATCGCAGGATTCATACGCTGAACATGAGCCATCGCCGCGAGCAGGGCAAGCCATGCGAGAAGAATAGGCAAGCATTCGATAACAACTGGCAAACGTTTGTCCTTCGCCTGCCCGGATACTGGGGGCAAGCGGCAGGTTGCGTTCAGGCCTTCAAAACCTGATGGCAGGCAGACCTGCTATGGATCAATCAACTCAGGTAAAGGTCAGCCTCATGAAACTTGAAGGAAAAATTGCTGTTGTCACGGGCGCATCGAAAGGCATCGGCGCAGGTATTGCCAAAGCATTGGGCGCGGCAGGAGCAACGGTCGTTGTGAACTACGCGTCGAGCAAAGCCGACGCCGATGCGGTGGTCGCGCAGATTCAGGGACAGGGCGGTAAAGCCGTCGCCATTCAGGCGGATATCAGCCAATCAGCCGATGTGGTCCGCTTGTTCGACACGGTCAAGGCGGACTTCGGGGCGCTGGATATTCTGGTGAACAATGCGGGCGTCGCGGTATTTCAAATGATCGAAGACCTCACCGAGGACGCGTTCCACCAGCAATTCAATCTGAATGTGCTCGGGTATCTCCTGGCGGTCCGAGAAGCCGTCAAGCTGCTTGGCCCCTCGGGCAGCATCATCAACATCAGCTCGATTCTCAGCACCGATCCCTACTTGGCCTCCAGCGTTTATTCGGCCACCAAGGGCGCGGTTGATACATTGACGTTTGCCTTGGCCAGAGAGCTCGGGCCGCGAGGGATCAGGGTCAACTCGATCTTGCCCGGTCACACCAATACGCCGGCGACGGAGGGCAACTTTGCCGGAGCGTTTGGTGAACAGCTGATCGCCGGTACGCCGCTTGGCCGTTTCGGTGAGCCCGAAGACATTGCGCCGCTGGCCGTTTTCCTGGCATCCGACGACTCGCATTGGGTCACCGGCGAATCCATTCGGGCATCGGGTGGTGTTCGTGGGGTGGGTTACTGAATCCTGTGATGATTGCGACCGGTGCGGGGTGACAGGCACCCGCAAATGACAAAAGGGCCACGCCTCTCCGTATCACTGGATCGAGGTGGCCCCTTTCAGGCGTCACAGATTCAACAACGGCATCACTTCACATCAAAGCGATCCAGGTTCATCACCTTGGTCCACGCCGCTACGAAGTCCTTCACAAACTTCTCTTTCGCATCACTGCTCGCGTACACCTCAGCCAGCGCCCTCAATTGCGCATGAGAGCCGAAGACCAGATCAACCCGCGTGCCGGTCCACTTCAATTCACCGGTTTTGCGATCGCGTGCTTCAAACTCCTCGTTGGCCTCTGAGGTCGGTTTCCATTCCACGCCCATGTCCAGCAGGTTCTTGAAGAAGTCATTGGTCAATGCCTCTGGCTGCTGGGTGAACACGCCGTGTTTTGTTTGCCCGACGTTGGTGTTCAACACGCGAAGACCACCCACGAGCGCGGTCATTTCTGGCGCGGTGAGCGTCAGCTGTTGCGCCTTGTCGATCAACAGATGCTCGGCCGACACGCTGTAACGGGATTTGAGGTAGTTGCGAAAGCCATCGGCGATGGGTTCGAGGAAGCCGAAAGACTCGACATCCGTCTGCTCTTGCGAGGCGTCCATCCGCCCTGGTGTGAACGGCACGGTGACGCTGTGGCCGGCATTTTTTGCGGCCTGTTCGACACCTGCATTACCCGCCAGAACGATCAAATCCGCCAGCGAGATTTTCTTGCCGCTGTTGTTGAACTCGCTCTGGATGCTCTCCAGTTTCGCCAGCACGTTCGCCAGTTGCTCAGGCTGGTTGGCTTGCCAGGATTTCTGCGGCGCCAGACGCAGACGACCGCCGTTGGCGCCGCCACGTTTATCGGAGCCACGGAAGGTGGAAGCCGCTGCCCAAGCTGTTGATACCAATTGCGAGACGCTCAGGCCCGAGGCAAGCACTTTGCTCTTGAGCGCTGCGACGTCGCTGTCGTTGACCAAAGCATGGTCGACTTCCGGGATCGGGTCTTGCCACAGCAGTTCTTCGCCGGGCATTTCCGGGCCGAGGTAGCGGGAGAGGGGGCCCATGTCACGGTGGATCAGTTTGAACCAGGCACGGGCGAAGGCGTCGGCCAACTGATCCGGATTGGCCAGGAAGCGCCGCGAGATCGGTTCGTAGATCGGGTCGAATCGCAGGGCCAGGTCTGAGGTCAGCATGGTGGGATTACGCCGTTTGGACGGGTCGAAAGCATCCGGGATGGTGCCGGCGCCCGCGTTGTTTTTCGCAACCCACTGGTGCGCACCGGCCGGGCTTTTGCTCAGTTCCCAGTCGAAGCCGAACAGGTTTTCCAGGTAGTTGTTGCTCCAGCGGGTGGGTGTGGTGGTCCAAGTCACTTCCAGGCCGCTGGTGATGGTGTCCGGGCCTTTGCCGGTGCCGAAGCTGTTCTTCCAGCCAAGGCCTTGTGCTTCGAGGCCCGCCGCCTCAGGTTCGGCGCCTACGTTGTCGGCGGGGCCGGCGCCGTGGGTTTTGCCGAAGGCGTGGCCGCCGGCAATCAGCGCCACGGTTTCTTCGTCATTCATTGCCATGCGGCCGAAGGTTTCGCGGATGTCTATGGCGGATCTGACCGGGTCTGGCTCGCCTTCCGGGCCTTCGGGGTTGACGTAAATCAGGCCCATTTGCACGGCGGCCAGCGGGTTTTCGAGATTGCGACCGTGTTCGGTACGGCTCTCCTCGTTTTTGCCGGGTTCGGCCACGAGTGGACCGTCACCGGGTGCTTCCACGGGAGCATTGTCGTCTTTGCCGTAGCGGGTGTCGCCGCCCAGCCATTTGTTTTCCGAGCCCCAGTAGACGTCTTCATCGGGTTCCCAGACGTCCGCACGACCACCGGAAAAACCAAAGGTCTTGAAGCCCATGGACTCCAGCGCGACGTTGCCGGTAAGGACGATCAGGTCGGCCCAGGAAATTTTGCGACCGTACTTTTGCTTGATCGGCCAGAGCAGCCTGCGTGCCTTGTCGAGGCTGACGTTGTCCGGCCAGCTGTTGAGCGGTGCAAAACGCTGTTGGCCCGAGCCGGCGCCGCCCCGACCGTCGCCTGTGCGGTACGTGCCTGCGGCGTGCCAGGCCATGCGAACGAACAGCGGTCCATAGTGACCGAAGTCCGCCGGCCACCAGTCTTGCGAATCGGTCATCAGCGCCGTCAAGTCGCGCTTGACCGCCTCAAAGTCCAGGGTCTTGAATTCTTCGGCGTAGTTGAAGCCCTCGTCCATGGGGTCGGACAGGGACGAGTGCTGGTGCAGGATCTTCAGATTCAGTTGGTTCGGCCACCAATCGCGGTTCGTCGTGCCACCGCCAGCGGCGTGATTGAACGGGCATTTCGATTCATTTGCCATGTGTGAGCTACCTTTGGTCGTGTTTCATCCGGCTATCGGCCCGGGGTGGGCGTTAGATAGCAACGAGCGAATTCAATGACATAGGCTGCAGGACCCAGAGTTGGATCAACTGATTGTCTGGACCACACGGGAATTCTGAACTGCGGCAATCGAGTTGCCTGCGCGGTGGCCCACGGGTGGCCTAGTCAAGCTTCGGACTCATTCCTGTCTCCTTATCAGCACTAAACCGGCCAGCTTGTTCCGCCAGCGCTGGATACAGGTTAGACCCCACTTGGGAAGTCAGCTAATAGGTGGAGTATTGGGGAGTAATAGACAGAGTCTTTTACGGGTGTCGCGGGGAGGGCCCGCGTCTATCTGGAGCATAGACGCGGGTTTGCGGGGCTTGAACGGTTACTTTCGAACGTTCTGGTACAGCATCAACCGTGAGGTTTCATGCATGGCGCGGGTCAGCGCCGACAGGCGTTTGAACTCTTCAGGGTTTTTCTCGGCAACGTTGTCCCGTGGCGTCATCGAAGCCAGGTCGTGAAGGGTCGGCGAGCTGCCGTCGTGCTCCATCTGCACCATGTAGTGTTGAGTCACGCCGGCAATCAGCGGGAACGTGCCCTCACGCAATACCAGAGGCACCACGCGTTCACCCTCGCGCGCGGGCTGCTGGATATCACGGCCCATGCCGCTGTTGCGAAACTCAAGGCCGGCCATCCCCGCCACGGTGGGCAGCAGGTCCACCAGGCCGACCGCTTCCTTGACCTGGCGCGTCCCGATCAAGCCTGGTGCGTGGATGATCATCGGCACCGCGTTGCTCTCCAGGCCCAGTTGCTCGTAGGCCGGTGCCAGGAACGGGATCTGCGCGATACGGGTGTTGTGGTCGCCAAACATCACGAAGATGGTGTTTTCGTACCAGCCACCGGCCTTGGCGATTTCCATCAAGCGGCCGAGGTTGAAGTCCAGCAGGCGCACGGCGTTGTACTGCTCGACACTGCGCGATCCGGCGGCCTGCACTTCGGCCAGGGTAGGGTGCTTGACCTCGAAGCCGTCATTGCTTTTTGGGATCGTGAACGGACGGTGGTTGCCGGCCGTCTGCACATAGGCAAAGAAAGGTTTGTCCTTGGGCAGTGCTTGCAGGATCTGGTCGGTTTCCTTGAACAGGTCCAGATCGGAAATACCCCAGACGTCCACCACCGGCGATTTCCAGTCCCGCTCTTCGAACAGACGCACGCCGTCGATGCTCTGCCGGATCAGGGCATTCATGTTGGCCCAGCCGGAGTTGCCGCCGATGGTGTAGATCTTCTCGTAACCGGTAAACGCATTGATCAGCGTGTTTTGCTGGGTGATCAGCGGATTACGCGTCGCGGTTTCCTGTCGCGTGACATCAGGCACCCCGCTGATGCTGGCCCAGACGGTTTTCGCGGTCCCCGTTACGGGTACGTAGAAGTGCTCGAAGAACCAGCTCTGAGTGGCCAGCCGATCGAGGTTGGGCGTCGGATTGATCGGGTTGCCGTAGGCCCCGACGGCACTGGTGCCCAGCGATTCAAGCATGATGAACATCACGTTCGGGGGACGTGAGCCCGGGATTTTGTACGGTTGGGGGGCCTGGTGCCGCACGAAATCAAGGGTCTGCGGGTCGGGTTTGTCGACGCCCAGGTAGTTGGCCATGACCGCGTAATGTTCGCGCACTTGCGCCTCGTCATAACGCGATTGGCCGACTTTGCCCGTATCGTAGAGAAACAGCACCGGGTTCAGGCCGAGTGCGGCGATCTGGTTATTACCCGAGAAGAACGCATCGCTCCAGCGCAACGGAACGGGGTTTTCAAGGTTCATGTTTTCGACACGACCCAAAATGCCCAGCAGCACCAGGACGACCATCAACGCACCGCCCCACGTCGCGGAGAGCTTGCGAATGGCTTTGCGAGGGCGGTCCAGCGTGACGCGTTCCAGGCGCACCAGGGCCAGTGTCACCAGTGCGATCGTTACCAGCCAGCCCAGTGAAATCCAGATCACCGGGTAAGTCTGCCAAACCATGTCGCGGGAGATCTGCGCATCCTCGATGAAGCGCAGCACGGTGGCGTTGATCCTCACGCCCAGGTAGGCGTAGTGGCCAAAGTCGATGATGTAGATCAGCAGCAAAACGCTCAGGGCGGCGACCAGATAGACGCGTGCGATACGGCGCAGCAGGCGGCTGCGGAGCAGGTTCCAGCGAGGCATCCAGGCCAGCAGCGCCAACGGCAACATGGTCAGGATGGCCAGGCGCAAATCGAAACTGAAGCCGATGCTCAGGGTTTCCCAGACGCCCTTTGTGTCGATCAGGGCTTTGGGTTCGAACCCGGAAAAGCCGAAGAAGAACGCCATCCTCAGCAGTGCAAACAGCACAAACGCAATCGCTGTAGCGCCTAGCCAATAATGTAAACGTCTCGAGTGCAGCCAACCCATCCTTGTTCCCCTGTTAAAAAGTCGTTAAATCTCAAACGGATTTGAGTTCGTCGCTCACTGCACCGCGCCGCTTGCTTGAGCGGCGATAGGTCCAGCGCAGGGCAAGCGTCAGCAGTGCCCCGCAGCAATACAGACCCAGCAGCGGATCAACCAGGTAATCCCAATAGTTTTGCGAAGGTTTGATCCCGGCGATGAAGGCCAGGGTTGCGCTGGCCAGCATCAAGACGGCCAGGCCGTTACGCAGGTAAAACAGGCCCAGCGTCAGCACTGCGAAGAAAATCAACATGGGGCGCGGGCTGTAGCCTAACCGATAGGGGTCCACATCACTCATGCCCAGAGTGGCCGGGTACAACACCAGGGCCATCGCGGCGAAGAGGATCAATACGCCGGTTTTGCCGCGTGCCGGTGGCAGCATGTCCAGTCGACGCAAGCAGCCCCACGCCATGAACACCAGGGTGGTGATCGCAAGGTCATCAATGTAGCTGCGCAAATACGCGGCCAACGACAAGCCGTCCGGCGAGAAGAAGCTGACGGCCAGCAAGGCGGCCAGCAGTGCGATCCGCCAGTTCCTGGACAAGCCGAACGACGGCAGCAGCAGGAAGATGATCATTGCGAAGCTGAGATGGGCTTGCCACAGGCTGATCATTTGAGGCGCTCGCTAAGCCATGCATCGTTAAAGGTGACGTGCTTGATGAAGGTGTTGTTCCAGGAATAAACCAAGTGATACATACCGTCAGGACTGCGGATGAAATACGGGTATTCGTATTCGAATTCACACCCCTGGGTTTTACAGACACGGTTGTCGAGGTTATCCAGGAACTCCGCTTCCAGTGAATGGCGGCGTGCGCCGCTGGAACCGCGGAATTCTCTGCCGATGATCTCCTTGTAGGCTTCAGGAGAAAATGGCGCGCCCAGTGGATCCGGGGATTTGTCCAGGTCGCGTAATGAGCGCCAATCGTCCATTTTGGCATCGGTCCCATACAGGCTCAGCTTGAAGCGCCCCTCCTGCAGGTCGTTGAGCGCCACCAGCAACCCATGTTCGGGTGTTGCGACGGCAGCCAACGAGGAATTCGGATTCGAGGGGTCGAGCGGATAAGGTTCGCTCCAGGTTTGCCCGGCGTCTTCAGTGCGGGTCGCCAGGACACGGTGGTGGGTGTTGCCGGCATAACGCAGCAAGGCGATGCCGCGCTGGCCATCCAGCGGCACCACCGCGGGTTGCAATGAATTCATGCCGTGGCTGATGCGGAATTTGTCGATTACATCGCCGTCTGCGCTCAGGTAGAGGTACTCGGCAAACTTGCCCAGGAACTCATGGTAGACCGGCAGGCCGATGGAACCGTCGGCATGAAACACCGGTGCCGACCGGACCAGGGTGCTGATGTTCAGAAAGGGCGAGGTGATCAGTTGGCGCGGAGCGGACCAATGTTCACCGAAGTCATCGGACACCATCACATTGACCGCGCTACCGGCCCAGCCACCCATGGACACGGACACGTAGAACAACCACACCCGATTATCCGGCGCGAGCGCCACCACCGGGTTGCCCAGCTTGCGGATGTATTTTCGAGTGCCCTGTTGGGTCGAGTCCCGAGTGGCCAATACCTGTTCAGCACCCCATTCGCCGGTTTTCGAGTCGAACCGGGCGGAGCGCACCTGTACATCGGCTGCGCCTTCGCGGGAGCCAGCAAACCAGACCGTCATCAGACTGCCGTCGGGCAGTGCGGTGACCGCCGAGGAATGCACGAAATCCACCAACCCGGAGGAGGCGAAACGGCTGGTATAGATGGGCTTGGCCACTTTGCCGGCCACTGCCATCACGGGGCTGATCAGGGCAAAGGAAGAGTGCGTATTGGCAGGATTGGTGATCCACGCGGTCGCAAACAGGCAGGACAGTAGAAGGTAAGCACAGAAGGCAGGAAAACTGGGAAGTTTGATGCGCATGACTACGTTGGCATCTCATGGACCGATAAGGCGGCCAAACTAACACTCGTTAGTACACGATCGGGTTTTATGACTGGCTAAATTGTAAGCAGGTATTTGTAGCGGCCAGCCATGTCGTCGCGTTCAGTTTGATTGAGCGCCGGAGACTGTCGGGCCAGAGGGATTGTGGCGGGCTTGAGGTGAATTACGCCGTTGGTCGCAAAGGCTGGGGCGGTAACAGGGACGTCTTCGGAATATGTGCTGTTTGTTCCGGCCTCTTCGCGGGCAAGCCACGCTCCTACGGTTGACCTGCGTCGTTCACACAAGACGTGATCGACCCCTATCTCTGTGGAAGCGTGGTTTGCCCGCGAAGACAGCAGCACAGGCACAAACGCTTTTTCTGCTGAAACCTAGTGCTGTCTGTACGTCTGTAGGGTGAAGGCATTCCCTGCCGGGTCTTTACCCTCAAGCGTTATCTCATTGTCCTTGATCATCAGGATTTTGAGTTCGTCGGAAGCGCCGGACGCTAAGCCGTCGCTAAAGTTTGGCAAGGAGGGCCCGGCAAACTTGGCAACCAGCAAGGGGGAAATGGCTGTGCCGTTGATTACGTAAGACTTGGGAATTGATTTCATGTCAGCCAATGTGAACGAAAGCAGGCTGGAATCGGCCGTCCAGCTGCCGGCTCCGTTTACGCTGTACTCAAGCCGGTAAGGTTTGGCTTCAACGGTTCCGTCCACAAAGACAACGCCATTGACGTTGTACCGCCCGTTGCGGAAGTACTCTGTCATTCCCTTGAATTCGAACGTGCCGTTGGTGATCGGGTAGGTGTAATCGGTCGTCCAGCGACCTATGAAGCGGGGATTGTTGGGGTTGGTTTCGTGAAACGTGGCGTAAATCGTTGCAATGCCGCTTAGAACTGTCACCAGGGCCACAAGCGCGAACCAGGCTTTAGTGGAGACTTTTTGTATAGCAGTGAAACTCATTGTGATGGATTCCATTCGATTGATTAGTCGTGCGCGGACGTCTTCCATGGGAGGTGGTGATACCGCACCCCGGTGTATTGGCCGCCGGGACAGAAGTATAAAACTCAGGGCGCTAGAAGACACAAAAGCGCGAGCTCACGCAGTTTCATTTGCCGCGTCATCCGACCGAACCCGCTGCACGCGCGCGGTCACCCGCGGCACCTCCCCAGCGGCATCACGTTTCAACCATTCAGCCGGTGGACAGCCAATCACGTTGAGAAAAGTACGGGAGAAAGAAGCTTGCGAGCTGTACCCGACCGATGCGGCAACCACCTTGATCTGAACCCCGTCGCGTAGCAGGTCCTGGGCCACTTTCATCCGCCAGGCCGTCACGTAGCCCATTGGTGATGCACCCATGATCTGCGTGAAGTACGCAGAGAATTTCGACCGGGACATGTTCGCCAGGCCAGCAAGTTTCTCGACAGTCCACAGCGCCTCCGGCTCCTGGTGAACACGTTGGAAAACCGCCCCAAGACGCCCATCCTGAAGCGCATAAAGCAGGCCGCTGGAAATCTTTTGCTCGACGACCGAACGGCGCACCAACACCACGAAAATGTACTCAAGCAACAGGTTGAGCGCTTTGGTTCTGCCGGGGGCCTGATCCTTGAATTCGGCAAGCAGTGAGCCGATCACGGGCGTGATGTTCTGCAGTTCCCTGAACGGGAAAACCAGCGTTTCCTTGAGGCCCAGAGGGAAGGGTTGCAGGGCGTTGCGCCCGAACTGGAACGAGGCGCAGATTAGCTCGGCGCCGTGTGCCGAACTGGCGCGCAACTGGTAGCGGCAGCTGCTCGGGCAAAACAACACGCTGGGTTCGGTGATGGAGATCTTCGGCAGGCCGGGTTGCACCATGTCGATCCCGCCTTCACTGATGACATGGATGAACGCCATGCCAGGAGGCTTGTCGAGCACCAGCGTGCCATCGACCCTGCCAGAGAAGAACAGCCTGCCCTGAAGGGTGGTGCGTTCGAAGAATTCGGACAGGATATCCATGATAGAGACGACCGGGTAAAGACTCTGCACGTCCTGGCAAAAGCCGCGCAGGGCAGGGCAATAGGATGAAGTTCTCGCCGATGGTAGACAACGCCCCACCCGGGCGCCATGGCGCAGAGCGATTTTCCTGTTATCGACCGGAGTCCACTGTCATGAGCAACGATTCGAACCGCATCGCCCCCCAGTATGCAGACCCGGCAGAGCCTGCGCTGCCCGATCCCGGCATGAAGCTTGATCTCTCGCGGGCCGCGCTGGTGGTGATCGATCCGCAAATCGACTTCCTCAGCCCCGAAGGCGTGAGCTGGGGCGTGTTTGGAAAAAGCATCGTCGAGCACGATACCGTCAAGCACATCGGCCAGCTGTTTGCGGCCGCCAAGGGCGCGGGCATCACGGTCGCCGTTTCGCCGCACTATTACTATCCATGTGACCACGACTGGCATTTCGGCGGACCGCTTGAGAAGGTCATGCACAGTATCTGCATGTTTGATCGCAAGGGGCCGCTGACCCTCGACGGTTTCGAGAACTCCGGTGCCGACTTCATGCCCGAGTACAAGCCCTACATTCTCGACGGCAAAACCATCATCGCGTCACCGCACAAGGTGTACGGCCCGGAAACCAATGACCTGGCGTTGCAGCTGCGCAAGCACGGCGTGTCGCAAATCATTTTGGCGGGCATGGCGGCGAACCTCTGTGTCGAGTCGCACTTGCGTGAACTGCTGGAGCTTGGCTTCGAAGTGGCCGTGGTTCGGGACGCCACCGCCGGCCCGACGACTCCCGAGGGCGATGGCTACCTGGCAGCGCTGATCAACTATCGCTACATCGCCAATGCGTTGTGGAGTACGGCGCAAACGGTCGAGTTTCTTAAGGGGAAATAAGCTATGGCAATGGACTGCGTCTCACCATTGGGGCGCAGCCTTGAAAAACTGCCTTTGGTCGGTGCACCTGAACCGCTTTCACGATGGATTGATCCATTCTGAAAGAACTCTCGGGGGGCGCTGCCATGCACTCGTTTGCCAATCTGCTGACTCCGGCGCAAGAGCAAAAGCTGCGTGCGCTCAACACCTGGCATCTTGTCCTTGAGGACTTGAAGCTGCGCATGGAGTGCCCCGATGCGTATCACGAGGAGCTGATTCGCCAGTCTGACGAGATGGATCGCCTGGGAATCGTGAGCTGGCAGGAATGGCGCGACCTCAGGGTTGAGGCCGATCAAGCGTATCTGCGCGCCATCGCGGGCGAGGATTATCACCGAGCACTAAGAAAGAGGAGCGGTTGATGAGCTTCGCCGGTGCACAGCTGAGGCTGAAGTTTGATTCGGTGTTAAACACGGAAAACGGGTTAAGTGCGATGTCGATCGTTGAAACAGTCGTCGATTATCTGCGTCAACAGTCGTTGCGGCTGACCACCGCAGAATCCTGCACGGCGGGCAGTATCATCACGCTGCTGGCCCAGGTGCCCGGCAGCGGTGAGCTGATTGAAAGCGGCTACGTGGTTTACTCACCCGAGGCCAAGCAACGCTTGCTCGCAGTCAGTGCAATCACTATCGAGACCTTTAATCTCACCAGCTGCGAAGTGGCTCGGGAAATGGCCATCGGCGCGCTGCGTGACAGCCCGGCCAACGTGGCGGTGTCCACGACAGGGCTGCTGGGGCCAGAGGATGTTGATGGTATTCCAGCCGGCACGGTTTGCTTTGCATGGGCCTTCATGGCAGGGCAGGAAATGGCGGTATTCAGCCGCAAACAGCGATTTTCTGGCAGTCGGGAGTCCGTGCTTCAGCAGGCGTCGTTGTATGCTTTGAAAGAATTGCCGACGTTTCATCAGGCCATGCTCAACGGCGAGCGGGGCTAGATGATGAACACTTCGGTTATCCCGTTCGAGTGAGTCGGGGTTCGATAGCATGAACAAAACCATCAGCGCTAACGATCTGGGCCCTGTTGGACGACGGGATGCCTCTGGATGACCTGGTCGCTACCGCCAAGCGCATGGGCGCTCGATCAGAGGATCTGGAAGGGTTGCGGCTGGAGCTGTTGAGGACTATTCAACAAGGGGAAAATGTACCGGGTTTCGGGCTCTGCCGATCTTGTCGCTTCCATCAGACAGTGGCTGGCGGGGCCTTTTGTGGGCCGACTCAGGAACCCCTGGAGTCCGGCGAAATCGGTTTGATTGGCAGGGAGCATCGATTGCCCCAAGAAGTGAACGATTGACAGCGGTTTAACATTTCGACCATCAAAGGATTCCCCATGGGTTTAAGCAAACGCGATCAAGCACACATCGAGCGTCGCCTGATTGCCACCCTGACTGAGGCGTGTGAAACGGCCAAAGCGCACATCGTCGGCTTTGAATGGCTGACCCACGAAGTCGATTATGAGGAGTTTCCTTCCAGCCTGAGGATTGTCTGGGTTTTCGACACCCAGGCCAACAAGGATCAGGCGCTGGCGAGCGGGCAGGGCGAACGCATGGTCGAACTGACGGCTACAGCATTAAGCGAAGCGGATGTACACGTCAGATCGGTCGCGGCCCATGTGCAGTTTGATTCTGAAGAACAATGCCAGCGCGCCAATGGCGGCAATTGGCAGCAACGCCTGGCGCGCAAGCGCTAGCCCTGTAGCAAATCGGAAGCGACAGCGCAGAATCAGGATTACGGCGCACCAAACATCATCGTCCAGTAAACCCCTTCATCACTGCGTGCGTCCGCTGCATACGCCGCGCCCACCTGGGTAAACATCGGGTTCATCAAGTTGGCGCAATGCCCGGGGCTGGCCAGCCAGCCTGCCATTGCCTTGCCCGGTGAGCTCTGCCCGGCGGCGATGTTTTCGCCGATCTGCCGGCCTCGGTAACCGGCGGCCCTTGCTCGATCCGCCGGGCCATCACCGTCGGGGTCACGGTGTGCAAAGTAATTGCCATAGGCCATGGCCTTGCTGTGCCCTTGCGCTGCCGCGCCGAGGGCGGGGTTCCAGCTCAGCGGTCGTGCGGCGGGGTAGCGCTGACGACCGCACATCCGTGATTTGGCCCGGGCGGCATTGACCTGCGCCAACATCCCCTTGCTCGTCGCACGGGAATCACCCACACGGCTATCGAGAACGGGTTGCGCCAGCACGATCTGCCACTCGCTTCGGGCTCGACTGACGCCAATGTCGGCGTACTGGTTATCCAGCAGCGCCCCGCAGTACTCGTCCTGAAACAGGTCAAACGCTTCGTCGGCGTCCTGCGCGCCTACCACACGCAGGGTGCGCACCGTCACCGCCGCATAGCCTGAAGCCTTCAATCGATCGCGCAAACCGCCGCCATAGCCAATCGGCAACGCCAGGTTCGACTTCAATGACAGCGGGGCCAAACGTTGGGCCGGGCGCCTGTCGCAACGTTGCGGGTGGGCGCGGTAGTCGTTGATGGCTTCCACCAGTTGCCGTTCACCACTGGCATAAGCAGGACTGGCAAACAGAGCAAGCAAAGGCATGAGCGAGACAAAACGCAAGGCAAGGCGAGGTTGGCGCATGGGACGGCAGCTCTGATGAGATGACAGCGGCAATGGGAATTCACGGCTCGGCTAAGACTTGCGTTCAGGCACTAGGTTCAGGCGTGAAGAGGGGAAATTTGCGCTGGAGAAACCGGCGATGACTACCGCATGTCGCAAAACACTGAAAGTCCGGCGTCAGGCATCAAAGAGTGGCGGGCGCCGCCGATAACGTGTTCATAAAAGCGACGTACCGAGAGGGCTACCCCATGTCTATAAAATTACGTTTGTTGCTGCTGATTGGTACGAGCTTGCTCACCGCGCTGATCGTGAGCCTGGTCAGTTACGTGGGAAACACCCGGATGGCCGAAGCGGTGAAGGACAACGAGGTCAGCTTGACCGCGCTGCGCAATCACCTCGAAGCCGACATGATGCACGACGCACTGCGCGCCGATGTGCTGTCCGCGATGGTGGTCGGACTGGGCAAAAGCACCAGCAGCAAAGCCGAGGTGCACAGTTCCATCGAGGAGCATGCGGCGCATTTTCGTGAAGTGCTGGGTGAAAACCTCCAGTTGCCGGTCAACGACACCATCAAGGCGGGCTTGAACAAGGTCAAGCCGAGCCTCGACACCTACATCAGCGCCGCCGAGCGCATTGTCGGTCTGGCGCTGGAAAATCCGGATTCCGCGCAAAAGGAACTCGGCACGTTTAATACCGCGTTCAGCCAACTGGAAGACCAGATGGCAGCCCTCAGCGAGGTGATCGAAACCAGCACCCAACAGACCAGTAAAAACACCGAGCAGGCCATCAGCAGCGCCAACTTCACGCTGGGTATCGTGCTGATCGCCAGCCTGTTGTTACTGCTGATCCAGGGACGCTGGGTGATTTCGAGCATCATGGGGCCGTTGCAGACCGCCAGCCGCATTGCCCAAAGCATCGCCCATGGCAACCTCAGCGAGCCGATTGTCGAACCGACCCACAATGACGAAGCGAGCGCCTTGATCCGCAGCCTGGCGACCATGCAGCGTGACTTGCGCGGCATGATCGAGGTGGTTCGCAGCAATGCGCATGGCGTCAGCGGCATGAGCGTGCAGTTAAGCAGTGGCTGCCATCAGGTCGCCGACAGCAGCCAGCAGCAAAGCGTCGCCGCCAGCACCATGGCCGCTGCCGCCAGTGAAATGACCGCCAGCATCGAGGAAGTCACCCGTCACGCCGAACGCGCGCTGAACATGGCCAACCAGGCCGAGGCATTGGCCAAGGACGGTGGTCGGGTGATTCATCAGGTGGTCAATGACATGGATGGCATTGCGCGTTCGGCGCAGCAGTCAGCCCAGGTGATCCGCACGCTGGACAAGGAGTCCGAGGGGATTTTCAGCATCATTCAGGTGATTAAGGGCATCGCCGATCAAACCAACCTGCTGGCCCTCAACGCCGCCATCGAAGCTGCTCGCGCCGGTGAACAGGGCCGTGGTTTTGCCGTGGTGGCCGACGAAGTCCGCAGTCTCGCAGGACGCACCAGTGCCTCCACGCAGGAAATTGCCAGCATGGTCGCGCGCATCCAGCAAAGCACCCGCGAGGCGGTGACCAGCATGGAGGCGGGCGTTGCGCAGGTCGACAAAGGCATGGCGGTGACGGCCGACGTCGAGCGCGCGATCCGCGAAATCCTCGAAGCGACGCTCAATACCACTGAGCTGGTGAATGACATCACTCGCACGATCGGCGAGCAGAGCCTGGCCAGTAACGAAATTGCCCAACAGGTGGACATGATTGCCGGGATGTCGGAGGGCAACAGCAAGATTATTGGCCAGACGGCTTCGACGACTGATGAGCTGTCGACCTTGGCGGGCAAGCTGTCGCAGTCGGTGGATCGGTTTCGGCTTTGAGGCTTGTGCGCTGATCCATTGATTCTTGGTGATATTGAAGGCCTCTTCGCGAACAGGCCCGCTCTTGCATGGGGTCTGCTTCGAACACAGATCCTGTGTTCAATGAAGATCCCATGCAAGAGCGAGCCTGCTCGCGAATGCGCCAGATCAGACAGCGCAGAACCTATCCCTTAAAGATATTTATCCGTCACAGCACCCTCCGAAGCACTGGACACAGTCTTCGCATACTTGGCCAACACCCCGCGTTTGTATTTGGATTCCGGCCGCACCCAACGGGTCTTGCGCTCGGCCAATTCCGCGTCTGAAACATCCACCGTAATCTGCCGGGTCTCAGCATCGATGGTGATCCTGTCGCCATCTTCAATCAGCGCAATCGGCCCGCCGTCAAAGGCTTCCGGCGTGATATGCCCCACCACAAAACCATGGGAGCCACCGGAGAAGCGGCCGTCGGTGATCAGCGCGACATCCTTGCCCAGACCTTTGCCCATGACTGCCGACGTCGGCGAGAGCATTTCGCGCATGCCCGGCCCTCCCTTGGGGCCTTCGTAGCGAATGACGATGACGTCGCCGGCCTGGACTTCGCCATTGAGAATCCCGGCCAACGCGCCTTCTTCACCGTGATACACGCGCGCCGTGCCTTCAAAGCGCAAACCTTCCTTGCCAGTGATCTTGGCCACAGCGCCCGTCGGCGAGAGGTTGCCGCGCAGCACCACCAGATGAGAGTCCTTTTTGACCGGCTGATCGAACGGCAGAATCACGTCCTGGCCTTCGGGGTAGTCGGGCACGTTTGCCAGGTTCTCGGCCAGGGTCTTGCCGGTCACCGTCAACACATCGCCGTGCAGCATGCCGGCCGCGAGCATGCGTTTCATCAGCGGCTGGATGCCGCCGATGGCCACCAGCTCGCTCATCATGTATTTGCCGCTGGGACGCAGGTCGGCCACGACCGGGGAGATCTTGCCCAGCTCGACAAAATCATCCAGCGTCAGTTCGACATCCACGGCATGCGCCATGGCTAAAAGGTGCAGCACGGCATTGGTCGAGCCGGCGAGGGCGATCACCACGCGGATGGCGTTCTCGAATGCCTTGCGGGTCATGATATCGCGCGGCTTGAGGTCCAGCTTGAGCAACTCCATGACCTGCTGGCCGGCGCGGAAACTGTCCGAGGCTTTATCGCTGCCGACGGCGTCCTGGGAGCTGGAACCGGGCAGGCTCATGCCCAAAGCCTCAATGGCCGAGGCCATGGTGTTGGCCGTGTACATGCCGCCGCAGGAGCCGGGGCCAGGGATCGCCACTTCCTCGATCTGCTTGACCTGAATCTCGTTGATGTCACCCCGGGCGTGCTGACCCACGGCCTCGAACACGGAAATGATGTCGGTGTGGCCAGCGCCCGGGCGGATGGTGCCACCATAGACGAAGATCGACGGGCGATTCAGCCGCGCCATACCGATCAGGCACCCCGGCATGTTCTTGTCGCAACCGCCCACGGTCACCAATCCGTCGAAGCCTTCGCAACCGGCCACCACTTCGATGGAGTCGGCGATCACTTCCCGCGACACCAGCGAATACTTCATGCCTTCGGTGCCGTTGGCGATGCCGTCGGAAATGGTGATGGTGTTGAAAATGACGCCCTTGGCGCCCGCGGCATTCGCGCCTTTTTCGGCCTCGATGGCCAGCTTGTCGATGTGCATGTTGCACGGCGTGACCATCGCCCACGTCGAGGCGATGCCGATCTGCGGTTTCTTGAAGTCTTCATCCGTGAAGCCCACGGCCCGCAGCATCGAACGGCCGGGCGCGCGCTCCACGCCGTCGACCACTTGAGAGGAGTACTTACGCAAATTGTCTTTGTCGCTCATGACGTTCCCTTCTATCCAGATCGCTGGCCCGACCGGTGTGGCCCGAAGCAACGCATAGAGTCTAGACCCGGCGGCGACAAAAATCAGTTTGCTAATCCAGCGATCCCGCACACACCGCCCGAAGACATCCGCGCAACCACTGGTGCGCGGCATCGGCGTCCATTCGCGGGTGCCAGAGCATTGAAATGGTGATCACTGGCGTGGCGAGCGGAAGGGGAAAACTGTGGAGGCCGGCGCGCAGCGTGTGGGTGTGGCGTTCGGGCACCGTCGCGATCAGGTCCGAGGCCCGGGCCAACGCCAGGGCCGCGGAAAAACCGCCGACGATGGTGACGATCTCACGGGTCAGTCCAAGCGTGTCCAACGCATCATCCATTGGCCCTTGGTCCCGTCCGCGCCGCGAGACCAGGACATGCCGGCCGGCCGCATACCGGGCGGGCGTGATCTTGCCCATGCTCAGTGGATGCCCCGGCCGTACCACGCCGATGAAACGGTCCTGGTACAACGCGCGGGTACGCACTTCCGGGCTGGTGGTGTCCGCCACAACGCCGGTTTCCAGATCGACCGTGCCGTCCCGCAGCAGGGTGCTGTCCTGGTTCAGTTTCTGCAAAAAGTGCAGCCGTACCCCCGGTGCTTCTTCGCTGAGGCGAGCAATCAACGCCGGCCCGAAGTTTTCTACAAAGCCGTCGCTGGTGCGCAGGGTGAAGGTGCGTACCAAGTGCTTGAGGTCGAGCTGCTCGGCGGGGCGCAGTACCGCTTCGGCGTGCTGCACCAGTTGGCTGACGTGTTCGCGCAGTTCCAGTGCCCGGGGTGTCGGCACCAGGCCGCGACCGGCGCGGACCAGCAAGGGATCGCTGGTGGTTTCACGCAGTCGCGCCAGCGCCCGGCTCATGGCCGACGGGCTCAGCCGCAGTCGTTGGGCGGCACGCGCCACACTGCCTTCTGTGAGCAGCGCATCGAGGGTAATCAGCAGGTTCAGGTCGGGAGTCGTCATGCTTTAACGTTAGCACGGCCGGATGGTGACATGGCGTTGTGTGCAGGTATCAAGTGCAAACGGTGCGTCTTCCGCCTTGTCAGGCGCCGGCATACGCTGAAGGTCTACAGTTCACAAGTGAGCCCTACCATGAAACTTATCGCATCCTCCGGTTCGGTCCGCTGGGCGTTGGCCAGCCTCTCGCTGTCGATGCTGATGCCTTCGCTCGACACCAGCATCGCCAATGCAGGATTGCCCACCTTGTCCCAGGCACTGGACGCTTCATTCCAGCAAGTGCAGTGGATCGTCCTGGCCTATCTGCTCGCGATAACCACCTTGATCGTCAGTGTTGGGCGTTTGGGCGACATCGTCGGGCGTCGCCGCTTGATGCTGGCCGGCATTGCCATTTTTACGTTGGCTTCGCTGGCGTGCGGCCTGGCGCCGTCGCTGGGGTGGCTGGTCGCCGCCCGGGCCGTGCAAGGTCTGGGCGCCGCGATCATGTTGGCGCTCACCGTGGCGTTGGTCGGTGAGACGGTGCCCAAGGCGCAGACCGGCAGCGCCATGGGATTGCTCGGCACGGTGTCGGCGATCGGCACCACGCTGGGGCCGTCGCTCGGCGGCATGTTGATTTCCGGCTTCGGCTGGCAGGCGATTTTTCTGGTTAACCTGCCGCTGGGTGTTTTGAACGTTGTGCTCGCCTATCGCTATTTGCCCGCCGATCGCCAAGCGCCGAAGGTTCAGCGCGGCGCATTCGATCTGCTCGGCACGCTGGTGCTGGCCCTGACGCTCGGTGCGTATGCGCTGGCCATGACATGGGGCGAAGGCGATTGGGGTTCGCTGAACCTTGCGTTATTGCTCATCGCTGTTGCCGGGGCAGGCGTTTTCCTGTTCGTCGAGGCGACAGCTGCATCGCCTCTGATCAAACTGGCGCTGTTGCGTGATCGGGGATTGAGGACGAGCCTGGCCATGAGCATGCTCGTCTCGACGGTGATGATGGCGACGCTGGTGGTCGGGCCGTTTTATCTCTCGGGCGCACTCGGTTTGAATGCCGCGTTGGTCGGGCTCGCGTTGTCCGTCGGCCCGCTGGTGGCTGCGTTGGCGGGCGTCCCCGCCGGCCGTCTGGTGGACCGTTTTGGTGCTCAGCGCATGACCGTTTCGGGGCTCGTCGCGATGGCGCTCGGCGCGTGCGTGTTGTCGCTGATGCCGGCGCGCGTCGGCATCATCGGCTACCTCGCGCCGATTGCAGTGATGACTGCCAGTTATGCGCTGTTCCAGGCGGCCAACAACACATTGATCATGACCGATGTTAGCCAGGATCAGCGCGGCGTCATTGCGGGTTTGCTCAGCCTGTCACGCAATCTCGGCCTCATCACCGGCGCCTCGGTCATGGGCGCGGTGTTTGCGCTGGCGGCATCGACGCCCGACATCACCCATGCAGCCCCGGACGCGATCGCCCATGGCATGGCAATCACCTTTGCGGTCGCGGCGGGGCTGATTGGCCTGGCGTTCGCCATTGCGTTGCCCGCGCTGAAAAGAGAACCCGTGGTGGCGTAACGCAGAAGAAAAAAACGCTCGCCAAAAAAACGGGTTGGCGGGCGTTTGGGAAGCGTTATTCAGGAACTGAAAAAGCCCCTTGTGGACGTCTTGCTGTTCACCTGAGCGTGGAGCTTTTGTGGTGAGGGGCTTTGTTGTCGAGCATTGAATGGGTGCTCGATCAGCGGCAGGCGTAGCAGAAGTCCGAGTTCGTGTCGGAACCGAAGTCAAAGCCACCGTCGGCAACACGGTCCTGCATCAAACGATCAGACCCGCCTTCCGCTACACGCGTACCGCGCATATTGCTGTTGGCACCGTAGGCAAGGCTGTTCTGCTTCAGATGATCGGAGCCATCCGATGCCAGTTGCCGTTCTTTCAAGCGGTCAGCACCGCCCTCGGCAAGGTGTTGGTCAGCGGGTTTATCAGCGGCGTGTTGGACCAAAGGGGCCGTTGCATCCCGATCTCCGCCTGCCCGGCTTCCGCCGGCAGCGCCAGCGTGTGGTTCGGCGATCCGACGTCAGCGTCGAATTGACTTGAGCCTGGACGTTTTTGGGTCCGGTCAAGCCTTGGCATTTGACGTCTGTATCTTAAACAGAGGCGAAATTACGTCACTTATGCCTAGGTTGCTTCGAAGGGATATATAGGTGTTAAGGATTCACCCACAGGTATGACTTGCAACAGCAAGCGGATTCTGAATCGTCACCGCGTGATGCAACGAATGCCGACCCAGGGCCTCATATGAAAAGGACGGGTCCATCGGTGCAGGTACGCATGGGATGGCCACGCGCACTTTTTCCCCGACAACAGGTGATTGCTTTTATGACCGCGGCTGACAAAAACCATGTGACCTGGCTGGTTGAACAATCGATGCTGCATGCCGCCAGGCAGCGGGCCAAGCTCTATTCGGGGCAAGGTCGACTGTGGCAACAGCCTTACGCCCATACCCGGCCCCGTGATGCTTCCGCCTTGGCCTCGGTGTGGTTCACCGCCTACCCGGCGTCCATCGTCACCCGCGAAGACGGCAGCGTGCTGGAAGCCCTGGGCGACGAAACCTTATGGCATGCCCTGTCGAAAATCGGCATCCAGGGTATTCACAACGGGCCGCTGAAAATGTCGGGCGGCCTGACAGGCACCCAACGCACGCCGACCATTGACGGCAATTTTGACCGCATCAGTTTCGAGATCGACCCGCAACTGGGCACCGAGGCGCAGCTCCAGGCGCTGGTGCGCATGGCCGCCGCGCACAATGCGGTGATCATCGATGACGTGATCCCTTCGCACACCGGCAAAGGCGCAGACTTCCGCCTGGCCGAGATGGCCTATGAAGACTATCCGGGCCTCTACCACATGGTCGAAATCCGCGAAGAGGACTGGCCGTTGCTGCCGGACATCGCCGATGGCCGGGATGCACAAAATCTCAGTCCGCTGCAGGTCGACGTGCTCCGGGACAAGCACTACATCGTCGGCCAGTTGCAACGGGTGATTTTCTTCGAACCCGGGGTCAAGGAGACCGACTGGAGCGCGACGCCAATCGTGATCGGCGTCGATGGCAAGCTGCGACGCTGGGTCTATCTGCATTACTTCAAGGAAGGGCAGCCGTCGTTGAACTGGCTGGACCCGACCTTCGCCGCGCAGCAGATGATCATCGGCGATGCGCTGCACGCCATTGACGTCATGGGCGCGAAAATCCTGCGCCTGGACGCCAACGGATTCCTCGGCGTGGAGCGCAAGCTCGACGGCACAGCCTGGTCTGAAAGCCATCCGTTATCGATCACCGGTAACCAGCTGCTGGCCGGGGCGATCCGCAAGGCCGGCGGTTTCAGTTTCCAGGAGCTCAACCTGACCGTCGATGACATCGCCAACATGTCCCACGGCGGCGCCGACCTTTCCTATGACTTCATCACCCGACCGGCCTACCAGCACGCGTTGCTGATGGGCGACACCGAGTTCCTGCGCTTGATGCTGCGGCAGATGCACACCCTCGGCATCGACCCGGGATCGCTGATCCATGCCTTGCAAAACCACGACGAACTGACCCTGGAGCTGGTGCATTTCTGGACGCTGCACGCCCATGACACCTACCTCTACCAAGGCCAGACCTTCCCGGGCAACATCCTGCGTGAACACATTCGCGAGCAGATGTACGAACGTCTGGCGGGCGAGCACGCGCCCTACAACCTGAAATTTGTCACCAACGGCGTGTCTTGCACCACCGCCAGCATCATCACGGCAGCGCTGGGAATTCGTGATCTCGACGCAATCACCGAGGCGGACATCCAACAGATTCGCCAGGTGCATTTGCTGTTGGTGATGTACAACGCCATGCAACCGGGCGTGTTTGCGCTGTCCGGCTGGGACCTGGTCGGCGCGCTGCCGTTGCCGGCCGAACAGGTTGAGCATTTGATGGGTGACGGCGACACGCGCTGGATTCATCGTGGCGCCTACGACCTGGTGGACCTCAATCCGGACGCACCGCTGTCCGCAGGGCAAATGCCACGGCCGAAAACTTTGTACGGCAGCCTGCCCAGCCAGTTGAAGGACTCCGATTCGTTCGTCTCGCAACTCAAGAGGATCCTCGCCGCGCGCCGCGCTTACGATATCGCCGCCAGTCGGCAGATCCTGATTCCCGATGTCCAGCACCCGGGCCTGCTGGTCATGGTCCATGAATTGCCGGCCGGTAAAGGCACGCAAATCACTGCGCTGAACTTCGGCTCGACGCCGATCACCGAAACCTTGCACCTGCCCAATATTGCGCCGGGCCCGGTGGTCGACATCATCAACGAGCGAGTCGAAGGTGATCTCACGCCTGAGGGTGATTTCACCATTACGCTGGATGCCTACGAAGGGTTGGCACTGCGCGTCGTGAGCACTTCGCCGATGATTTGAGGGCGTCGGTTGGCGCCCAGGTGGGCGCTAATCAGCTTCGACACGCTTGAAGGACAATGAAAGGATTTTCTTGATCTGCCTGGCCATGGGCGTTTCTATCTTTTTGTGGATGATGTAAGACGCACTGATCATCAAGGCGATGGTGCCCCACAGCAGTACGTGCGGGTTCATCGCCGGATAGGCAAGGTTAAAGATCATAAAGCCGATCATTTGATGGAGCAGGTAAAGGGGATACGTGAGCGCGCCTAATGCCGTCCAGTTCAATGCACCGATGGCTGCCGTTTTATTCGTTGCGATCAAAAGAAAGGTCATGAAGAACAGGGTAATCATGCCGCATACGATCAGAAGATCGAATTCGGTTGAATATTTTGATTCGAGCAGTTGGGCCCAGGCAATGGCGGTGTAGTTGGCCAATGCCAATGACCCCGCCAACAGGAGCACCCGTATCGTTGTGAATCCCTTGGCCCAGATAATGTAGAACGTCGAGCCCGCGATGAAATAGGCCGCGTAATCGGTAATTAATATCGAGCGCAGCTTTTCAAAAGCCAGGACTTCTGCGGTGGCGGAGACCAACAGCCACAGTACGAGGAAGGTCTCTATTTTTTCTATTTTCTTGAAGCCCAACAGAAAGGAGATCATCAGGTAGAACTTTATTTCGACAAACAGCGACCAGTAGACCCCGTCAATCGGTGGCACACCCATCAAGTCGCCAAGGAATGTCATGTTAATCATGTATTGGTAAATATCAGCCGTGAATCTTGGCCGGCCGATGGCAAGCGTGATCAGGAACGTCAGGGTGCAGCACACCCAGAAAGCAGGGCAGAGACGAACGACACGGGATATAAAAAATGCCCTGAGGTTATTGCCCGAAGCGGTCATCAGGATGACGAATCCGCTGATCATGAAAAACAGTTCGACGCCCAGATAACCGTATTTGGCAGGCTCGGCCAACAACGGGTAGGGCATTACTGACATGTCGCCTTTTGCATACCCCCGAAAAGCATAGTGAAAAAACACGACTGCGATTGCCGCGAGGAAGCGCAGCAAGTCCAGTTCTTTCAGCCGGCCTTTGATCATGTCTATGCGCTCCAGACGTGTTAGCGCTGAATGGAAACTGACCACGTTGCCGATTGAAATTTGACCCGGGCTGAACGCTATAGCAGCAGTAGCGCTTCGTGGAGTTCTATTGAAGGTGTCATGCCTTCTTCTTTGCGTCGGCTGTCGAGCCAACGTCTGGTTTTGTCTATATCGAAGATCTGGCCCTGATCCATCAAGTTCAAAAGGAGCTCATCGGACACCCGATAGCGCCCGCAGTCCGGGCAATCCCTTTCCTCCCACGGGCCCTGACACTGAATGCGTTCCGCCACGCCGACACAGATAAGGCAATTCATCGTGATCATCCATTTTTGTTATTTAACCGTCGCCGTGAGCCGGTTGAGACGCCCGGTACGGGAATCGTCGGTGGCACGGAGGAGGCTGGAACGCGGTCGACCCCTGCGGTCGAAAGAAAGTTCAGGGGGGGTGGCGCTGTCAGGATAAACAGGTCGTATCTATCACTTGAGGCGACGTCAGCCAGGCGACGGTTGAATGGCTATCGACGCCGTTGCCACACCTTGACGTAGTCGACGCGGAAGGTAGAGGGCAGGTCAGCATCGTCGACCACGCCGAACCACTGCCACATGGCCTCACTGTCAAACACAACCTGCATCGGGAAGAAGAAATGGTTGTTTTTCGATTCCCTGACCAGCACGCCATCGACGTACCAACGCAGGGTGTCGGGCTGCCAGTCGAAGCCGTAGACATGGAAGGTATCCGCCAGGCGCCAGGGACTGATCCAGACGCTGCCGTCGGCGATATGCTCGGTGCTATGCGGCGTGGCCCACAGGTGGGCGTTCATGTTGTACGAACGGTCTAACGCTGCGTTTTTCGTCTTGCCGCCGATTTCGAAGATGTCGATCTCGGTGGCGTTGTCCGTCATGCCCGTCCACGCGAGCCAGAAGGCGCTGGAACCGGCCGAGTTCATGGGTTTGGCGCGTGCCTCGTAATACCCGTAGAACCCGCGCTCGTTGGTCCGGACCATCGCTGAGGTGTAGTCCTTGAAACCGAGTTGTACGTATTTCTGCGGCAGGGTTTCCTTGCGAAAAACAATGTTCAGGTTGCCATTGTGGACGCTGGCATTGGCCGGGGTGAAAAGTGCCGGTTTGCGTCCGAGCGACTCGTTCCCTATGGCGTTGTTGACGTGCCAGCGTTCGAGATCGAGGGTGGTGCCATTGAAGTCGTCGGACAGTTTCGTGTCGAGCACCCACTGGCCGGCATTGACCTGATCGGACAGCGGCAGGTTGGCGTTGGTCTGGGCCGGCAATCGGCCCAGCGGTCCGACACGGGTCCAGGTATCGGCCTGTTTGGGAATGGCAACTGACCATTTATCCGCCAAGTACTGAAATGCGCGCTGGCGTTCTGCGAGGGAGGCAAACGCACGGTCGTACACCAACACTTCCGCGATGTCGCCGCGAAAGTTGTCGGCATTGCCGACCACATTGCGCCCGACGGCATACGGACCAATCGGCACATCGTAAAGCTCCAGGACGGAGACGGTCGGCCCATACGCGGTGGTCTGTTGCAGGCTGATGGCGAAGTTCGGCAACACGTTATCGTTGTGGGCGGTTTGTGGGCGTGAGCTGAACAACCGTTGCCAGGGATCGGCCTCGGCTTGCTCGGGCAATCGACGGGACACAATCAATACCGTCACAGGGCCTTTGGCGCTGCGAATGGTTTTACCCACAAACGCCGACACGCCACTGAAGCGCACGACCGAATGACCATTCAGGGCGTTTGCCATCCGCTGTGGCTGCGAGGCGGCATCGTCCACAGTGGCGTGATGGGACTCGCCGGATTTGTCGCTCCAGTGCTGGACACGGTTCTGCGCATCCAGGGTCATTGATGATGCATCGGCCGCATCCAGCCACAGCACGAGCCCGGTGGTGGGTACACCGGGGGGCGCTTGTGCGGCGTTGCAAACCATCGACACCGACAGCAGCAGGGCCAGCACAGAGGCATTAAACATCGGCTTCACTTCACGGCACTCAGCACTGGCGTTTCGAATGAAGACTGATACCCCTGCGGATTACACGACTGCCATCGCCAGGTATCGATAATCATCTGTTGAAGATCGCGCTGCGCGGTCCAGCCCAGTTCCCGCCCGGCTTTGCTGGGATCGGCCCAGCATTTGGCGATGTCACCTTCGCGTCGCGGTGCGAAACGGTAGGGAATGGTGATGCCGGTGATGTCCTCGAAACTCTGGATGATCTGCAGCACGCTGTAGCCAATGCCAGTGCCCAGGTTCCAGAAATTGATGCCGCTGTGGTGGTGCAACACCTCAAGCGCCTTGAGGTGGCCGATGGCAAGGTCGACCACGTGGATGTAGTCGCGCACGCACGTCCCGTCCACGGTTGGGTAGTCGCACCCGTACACCGTGAGTTCGGGCATTCGTCCGATCGCTACCTGCGTCAGGCAGGGCAACAGATTGTTGGGTCGGCCTCTGGGATCTTCGCCGATCATCCCGCTTTCGTGCGCGCCAATCGGGTTGAAGTAGCGCAATAACCCGATGCTCCAGCGCGGATCGGAGTGGCACAGATCGGTGAGCAACTCCTCGATCATGAGCTTGGTGCGTCCATAGGGATTGACCGGCTTGCCGGTGCCGAAATCTTCGGCAATCGGCGTGCGTGTGGGCTCGCCGTACACCGTGGCCGATGAGCTGAACACTAGCTGGAACACGTTATTGCGCGCCATCGCCCGGCACAGGTTGAGCGTGCCGGCGACATTGTTGGCGTAGTAGTCCAGTGGTTTGCGCACGCTTTCTTCTACGGATTTGAGGCTGGCAAAGTGCACCACGGCATCAATGTCGTAGCGGCTGAATATATCGTCGAGCAGGATGGGGTCGCGAATATCGCCATTGACGAAATCGACACGGGTGTGGGTCAGCAACTCAAGACGCCCGATGCACTCTCGACAGCTGTTACACAGGTTGTCGAGCACCAGCACATTGTGCCCGGCGTTGATGAGCGCCAACGCGGTATGGGAACCGATGTAGCCGGCCCCGCCAGTAATCAACGTAGTTTTGCGCATGGTGAGGTCTTCCTGTCTCAGGGATTGAATTCAGCGGGCGGTGAAAACCGATTTGAATTCTTGCGGCCAGCGCGGGTGCATGACGCTATACGCCACGGCATAGCTCAGCGCGCCAACCACGATGTTGCAGAACAGGTGCAGATAGCCGTGCAAACCCAGCTGCGGTGAAACAGACAGGACGGTTGCGGCCATGACGACCGAAGCAATCACGCTGCGGTAATTGGAGTCGAAGAACCGCTGCCAGCCGTAACCGATGGCCGCGATGAGCCCACGGATTTGCAGCGGCGTGATGATCAGCATCCGGGCCAGCAGAGCAAGGGCAGCGGCCATGCCGCCATACAGGTTGCCGAGGGTGTAGACCAGCGCCAGCGCGAGAACGGTGGTTGCCACTTCAGCCTTGATCGTGAGGTGGCTGCGGTTGACTGCCACCAGTGCCGTCGTGGCGTACATGGCGGTGTTGCCAATGGCCGCCGTGCAGGCCAGCACTTGCAGCAGGGGAATGGCGTCGGTCCACTTGGCGCCGAATATCAAAGGGATGAGGTCGTTTGCCGTGAGCGCGATGCCAATGAACAGGGGCGTCAACAGAAAGCCGCTGACGGCGGTTGAATCGCCAATGATCCCCAGGAGCCGCGACGGCTCCGCGCTACGCCGGGCGAATGCCGGCAGCGCATAGCTCAACAGACCGTTGTAAATCGCAGTGCGCGGCAGCTCGATGATACGCATGGCCATGTTGAACATTCCGACCGCGTTGACGCCGGCCGTCATCCCGAGCACCACGTTGACCCCGCGCTGAAGTGTTTGTGAGCTCAGTGCGTTGATGGCAACCGGTGCGCCGGACTTCAACAGTTCGCGCAAGACCGGACCATCGATATGGAAGGCAATGCGGCGCCGGTCTCCGAGCATCAACACGATGATGGATACCAGTTCCATGATCACCGCTTGGGCAATTACCGCCCATGCCCCCAGACCCCAGAGTGCGACAGCAATGCCGGCAACACCGCCAAACACCTTGCCCAGTAACGTGCGTGACGCCAGCATCTTGAAGTTGCCATTGCGGCGCATCTGCGCCACGTAGACGCGCGCCATCATGGTGAACAGGATTTTCACCGAGGCCACCGCCGTCATCCATTGCAGCACCGGGTCGGGCGTGTACAGCATCACTGCGCCCGAGATGACGACGATGGACACCAGGCTGACGAGCACCGCCGCCCAGAAGGCCGTGGTGATGTGTTTGTCCTCCAGCCGTTCGAGTCGTACCAACGGGTCTTCCAGAACCGATGAGTACACCAGGCCGATCAACTCGACGATGGCAATGATGACCGTGCCCACACCCAGTTCCGCCGGCGACAGCAGCCTGGCATACACGACAAACGTAATCATGGACAGGAAGATCAGGCCGAATTTCTCGGTGAAAATCCACCCTAGGGTAATGAGGCGATGATTGGCCATGGGTGTGGGACCGGTTCAATGAGCGGTGGTTGACGCCGTCGCCTTGCGCAAGGTTCTGGCGCGGGCATAGAGGTAGCGCAAGGTCGGTTTGCCGTTGGCGAAGATCAGTGCTTGCCAGGAGCACTCAAGCATTCGCCGGTACACGTCGAGCACCTCGGCATGCTCGTCGCGTCGGGAAAAGGCATTGAGAAAATCTGTGTGGTTGCCCAGCACGAAATCGATCCGTTGCTGCTTGCTGAGCTGCGCGCCATAGCGCGCCAGGTACACCTCGATGAACCGGATCTTGTTCTGGTAGTACTTCTTCGGCTGCGCGGTCATGTTGCCGCCGTTGACCGTGCGCTCCAGCAGCACCTGCGGCACCGTGTGGATCTCCCAGTGTTCGGCAATCCGGGTCCACATGTAGCGGTCTTCGGAGTAACGCAGGCTGGCATCGAAGCCGCCGAGTTGCATGATCACCTCGCGCTTGACCAGCGCGGTGGAGACGCCATTGACGACGTTGGCGTGGATGAAATCGTAGAAATGCCGGCCGTTCTTGCGCCGGTTGTCCAGTTGCCGCCGGCCGTCGCTGTAATTGACCTGCGTGTAGCAGTCGATCAGCCCCACCGACCGTCCCTGACGAGTGAGTTCGTCATACAGGGCCAGTTGCAGCTCCAGCTTTTGTGGACGAAATTGGTCATCGGCATCGAGCATCGCCACAAACGTCTCTTCCGAGTGCCGCAATCCGTGGTTGCGGGCGCTGGCCTGGCCTTCGTTGGCTTGCTGCAACAGCGTCAGGCGAAACGGCGCCACGAAGTCTTTGACCCGTTGGGGGCCGTCATCGGTGGAGCCATCGTCGACGACGATCACGTGATCGGGCAGCCGGGTTTGCTCGACCAGGGACGTCAGCGTTTGCTCGATGCTGCCGGCGCCGTTGTACATCGGGATTACGACGCACACTGAATGCGCTAGAGGGGAGGTTTGGTCTGACACGGGTGTTTCTCCTTTGATTACGCCTGGGCTGAATCGCGCGGGAATTCCCCGCCAGACGGACGCTGGCGCAGGGGTGTCGGTGATAATTCGGGGTAGGTCGCGTGGTGACGCCGAAAGGACAGGGCCAGGGTGCAGAACACCAGGAACTCGGCGGAGCGGTAGTTGGGAATCACGTACGCCACATAATTGGTGACGACGAACAAGCCGATGATCACCAGGGCACTGGCGCGAAACTGCGCCGCCTGGTTCGCCGTCACGGCGCGGTATTGTTTGAACAGCGCTTCGCCCAGCAGCAACGCCAGTGCGGTCAACTGGATGACGCCGCCGTTGAGCAGGGTCTCCATGTAGCCGCTGTGGGCGTTGCCGATGTAGCCCCAGCGAAGGATGAACGCATTGGCGTCGGGACTGGCCCAGAAGGCGCCAAAGCCGTAACCCTTGAGCCATTGTTGGTCGACAAAGGGCGCGAGCAACTCCCAGATCAACGTGCGGTCCGTGAGTGACGGATCGCGGCCGGCGATCTCCAGCAGCCACGCAAGGTGGTTGTACAGCAGCAGGCAAACCAGCAGGAACGCCAGCGTGCAACCGAAGAACAGCCACTGCGAGCGGTTGATACGCAGGCGGATCAGGGTGAGGAAATACCAGTAGCTCAACGTGCCGGAAACAATCAATGCCACGCCGGTCGCCGACTGGGCAAGCAGGATGGCAATCAGCGAAAAAAACGAGCAGAAGAGGGCCCAGCGGTTGCGTTGGCGGATCATCGGCAGCAACAGCAGGATGGCAATCGCGTTGAGCCGGGCGCCGGCGTTCTTTTCGGCAAAAATACCCTTGAATGCGCCGTCGCGAATACCACCGGACAAGAACGCGACGCCCGGCATGACCACGGCGAGTATCAATCCGATCAACGCCGCCACCCCGATGGCACAGCCGAGCATGAAGGTGATTTTTTCAAGGGGGTAGTTGTAGGCAATGAAACCGGCAAAAAACACCACGCTGAGCATCGCGATGAACCGCTTGAGGCTCAGCATCGGGTCGTGGGACCAGCCGATCGATGCGATGACGCAGAGCATGAACACCAGCAGAAAGAAGTTGCTGCGGTAAAAGGTTTTGCTGAGGAACACCTTGTTGCGGATGAAGAAGAACAAGGGCACCAACAGTGTGATCAGGCCGCAGATCTGGTTGGCGACGTTGCCTTCGAGGTCTTTATCGATGTCGCCGAAGCTGGAGGCGCCCCCCAGACTGAGGGCAAACGTGATCACCTGGATGTAGAACAGCACGCCAAACAAGGTGAAGCCATCGCGCAACGTCGAATACCTGATCTGCAGTGTGCTCATGATGACGGACTCCCGAGCAACGCGGCGAGGTAGGTCTGCACCGCGCTGGCATTCATGAACCGGGTGGCCGCATCCAGGCGGGAATGACGTTGCAGGTCCCGTGGTGTGGAGAGTTGCAGGGCAACCGCCTGCGACAGCGCGATCGGGTCGTCGACGGGCACGAGCGGTGCGACGAGGCCGCCGATGAGGATGTCCTGAGGACCATGGGGGCAGCGCGTCGCCACCACCGGTGTACCCGTGGACAAGGCCTCTACCAGCGCATTGGGACTGCCCTCGAAGCGTGACGACAACACAAAGCAATCCGCCGCGGCCACTTCTGCCAGAGGCTCACAGGTGTAACCCGGCAGGTCGAAGCGATCCGCCACGCCCAGCGTCCGGGCCTGGTCAAGCAACTGCGCCCTGAGCGGGCCTTCGCCAAAAATGATCAAGCGGGCGTCTGAATCCGGCAACGCGGCGAACGCTGTAATCAAGGTGTCGAAGCCTTTTTGCGGCACCAGGCGACCCACGGCAACAATCACCGAACCGGTTTTTTCCAGCAGCCAGCGGTGGCTTGGCGGCCCAGGCGACTTGTCGCGGAAGTCGTTATCGAGCACCGGGTTGTCGGCAATGGTCACGTCCTGGCGACGCGCAAGGGTGGTATCGACCAGGTCCTGGGCGACACCGCGCGAGACGCAGATCACCGGGTTGGGAATGAGCCGATACAGCAGTGGCGCCACCAGATACGCGACCCGCACCATGAAGTCGGGGTTGACGTGTTTGTCATGGGAAAACGCATTGCGTTCGCTGACGTGCAGGCGTGCCAGCGTGCCGGACAGCACGGCTGCGGCGATCGCCACCACGTTGACGTGCGTGAGGGCCGCCAGTTGCGCGTCAAAGCGATTGGCGCGCAGAAATCGCGCGAGTGCCGGTACCGCACGTGCGGTGCGTTGGCTTTGCAGTTCAACTTTCTTGACACGCGGGTCGAGGTTCGCCGCATGGAGGCCGCCGCCGGTGAGCAACAGCAAGGTCACGTCATTGCCAGCGTCCACCAGGGCACCGGCGAGGCGCGCCATCATTTTTTCAGCCCCGCCTGCGCCGAGGTCATGCAGGATAATCAGCAGCTTTTTCATTGGCTCCATACCTGGTAGTACGCTTGCGCGGCGTGCTGGCTGGTGTACGGATGGATGGCGTCACTGAGCATTTTTGCGCTAGGTGCAACGCCGCTTTGTGCGGTCAGGCTTTGAAGCATTCCCCGCGCCAGCGCCGGTACGTCGTTGACGGCGACCAGTTGACCCAGTCGACCGTTGTCCAGCAGTTCCCTTGGGCCGGTCTCGCAGTCGCATGCCAGCACGGGCGTGCCCAGTGCCAGCGCCTCGATCAGGACGGTCGGCATGCCTTCCTGCACGGAGCTCAGAATGAACAGCCGTGCGTGCCTCAGTAGCGGATAGGGGTTGCTCAGGAATCCGGTGAAATGCACCCGGTGCGTGATGCCCAGTCGGGCTGCCTGAGTGGTCAGTGCGTCGAGCAACGGACCGTCACCGACAATCACCAGATCCGGCAGTGTCTCGCTGCGCAACGCCAGGGCGTAGGCATCCAGCAACAGATGAAACCCTTTAGGTTCCACCAGGCGGCCCAGGCTCAACCAATAGTCGCGGGGCAAATCAGCGGACAACGGCGCTTGTGCGGCTTGAAGCAGTTGTTCGGTGACGACAGCGTTGGGGCAATAGCGGATTCGTTGCCGACCCCAGGGCATCACCTCGATGAGGGACTGGCGCAAGGCGGTGGAGACCGTGACCACTTTGCCGCTACCGCAGAGGTACAACGTATAGAGCAGGCGCAGGCTTGAAGGGCCGGCTTTCTGTTCAGTGCAATCCAGTGCCGCGTGGCGGCTGTAAATGACTTTGCAAGGAGTGCCCAAGGTGGCGAACCAGGCGCAGAGGTTGGCTTGCTCCTTGGCGGAAATCACGTGGGTGACGCCCTCACGGCGAATGAGCCGGCGCAACTGCACAATGGACTTGAGCAGGCCGACGATGCCGCCACCGCTGGCGCTGCCGAGCGTTTGAACACCTTCCGTGTCCGGCGTGTCGCCGTTCATGACGAAAAAACTCACGCGCTGGCCATCCTTGAGAAACTGCTCGGACAGCCGTTGCTGGACGCGCTCGACGCCGCCGCCCACCTTGAAATCCTTGAGAATAAACAGGATGTGCATGGTCATTCCTCAACGCTGATGGCGACTTTTCGTGACGCGATGAGCGCCAACAGGTGTACAAAGTTGTTCGGGTAGTCGATGAGGTAGCGCTTGATCGTATGGGGCTCGCGATACATGCGATAAAACGCGCGCATATGCAGGCGATTGATCAGCGCCGGGTAATAGTTGCGCGTGGCCAGGGCTTCCTGACGAATGAACCCGCCACAGGTGAAGGCGACCCCGCGAAACCCCGCGCGCAACGCGTCCTGCTCGAACTGCTCTTGCAGTCCGGCACCCAGGCCCACGATCAGGATGTGCGCTTCGCTGCGGCAGATGTCGGCCTGAATGCCCTCGGCCTGGGACGCATTGAAGTAACCGTTGTGGTAACCGGCGAGGGTCAGCCGTGGGTAAAGGGCCTTGATCTTGCTGACGAACAGTTCCAGTTCCGCTTGCCGGGCCCCGACGAAATACACGCGCTTGCCCTGTTGCTCGGCGCTGCGCAGCACAAGGTCGGCGATGGACGTGAAGTCAAAGCTGACCCTTCCGATCCTCCTGCCGGTCACACGCGACATGAAAGTCGACATCAGCATGCCGTCGCAAAAATAGGTGACGGTGTTCGGGGGCTGCTCGAAAACACTGCCAATGGACGCGAAGTTGATGAAGGAATAGGCCTGGTTGGCCTCCAGTAACTTCGTTGAGTATTGCCCGACTAATTCCAGCCTGATCATGGCGCCGCTCCTTTCAGATGACTGAGCGGGTCTGTCGGCCCACGGAGACGTAGGTAAAACCCCGTTTGCTCAACCGCTGCGGATCGAACAGATTGCGTCCGTCAAAAATCAACGGGTGCTTGAGCTGCCGGCCAAGCAAGTCGAAGTCCGGGGCTCGAAACGATTGCCACTCGGTGACGATGATCAAGGCGTCGGCATTTTTCAGGGCCGCCTCCTTGGTGCCGGCCAGGGTCAGGTCGTCGCGCGAACCGTAAATGCGCTGGGCCTCCTCCATGGCTTTGGGGTCGAACGCCTGGACGCTGGCGCCGGCGTGCCACAAGGCTTCCATCAGCACCCGGCTGGGGGCCTCGCGCATGTCGTCGGTGTTGGGTTTGAAACTCAACCCCCACAGGGCAAAGGTCTTGCCGCGAAGGGCGCCGTCGAAGTGATTGAAAATCTTCGTGTACAGGCTGGCCTTCTGTTCGTGGTTGCGCGACTCGACGGCCTTGAGTACCCGAGCATCGATGTCGACGCTGGCGGCGGCCTGTATCAGCGCCTTCACGTCCTTGGGAAAGCACGACCCGCCGTAGCCCACACCCGGATAGATGAATTGATAACCGATGCGCGGATCAGAGCCGATACCGTGTCTGACCATCTCGATATCGGCGCCCAGTTTTTCGGCGAGGCAGGCCATTTCGTTCATGAAACTGATCTTGGTTGCCAACATGCTGTTGGCGGCGTACTTGGTCAGTTCGGCGCTACGCAGGTCCATGACGATGATCTTTTCGCGGTTGCGATTGAACGGTTCATACAGTTCGCGCATGACCTCCTCGGCGTGTTGGCTGTCGGTGCCGATGATGATCCGGTCCGGGCGCATGCAGTCCTCGACCGCGCAGCCTTCCTTGAGAAACTCGGGGTTGGAGACCACGTCGAAGGTCAGGTTGCAGCGACCGGTGTCGGCCAGCACCTGCTCGATGTGCGCGCGAACCCGGTCACCGGTCCCGACGGGGACGGTGGATTTATCGACGATGATGTGATGCCGGTCCATGTTCAGCGCGATGGTTTGCGCAACGCTCAATACATGTTTGAGGTCTGCCGACCCGTCTTCATCCGGCGGTGTCCCCACGGCAATCAACAGCACATCACCATGGTGGACAGCGCTGGCGAGATCAGTGCCGAACTGCAGCCGGCCACTTTGGTAATTGCTGTGGACCAGGCTTTTCAGCCCCGGCTCGTAGAGCGGCAGCGTGCCGTCCTTCAGCGCCTGTACCTTGTCGGCGTCGACATCCACACAGAGGACGTTATGGCCCACTTCCGCCAGCGCGGCGCCTTGGACAAGGCCCACGTAACCAATACCAAATACGCTCACATTCATGATCAAACCTCAGGTCGGCGTGACAGTGATCAACGAGGGGGCAGGGGTCAGTAGATGTTTTTCGAGAACAGCGTGAAGGGGGTCTTGATGAGGATCTTGATGTCCAGCCACAGCGACCATTGGTTGATGTAGTTGAGGTCCTGGGCGACGCGCAGCTGCATCTTTTCCACCGTCTCGGTTTCGCCTCGATGCCCGGTGATCTGGGCCAATCCGGTAATCCCCGGTTTGAGGCGGTGACGGGCCATGTAGGCGCGCACTTTGCCGGTGTAGTAAATGTTGTGGGTGACCGCATGCGGGCGAGGACCGACCAGGGCCATTTGCCCGAACAACACGTTGAACAGCTGCGGTAACTCGTCAATGGAACTGCGGCGCAGAAAGCGTCCGATCAGCGTGACGCGTTCATCGTCACGGGTGGCCTGGTGCACTTCGCTATCGTCGTGGAGGCGCATCGAACGAAATTTCCAGACCTTGATCACTTCGCCGTTGCAGCCATGGCGATTTTGCTTGAACAGCACGGGACCGGCGGAAGTCAGCTTGACGGCGATCGCCACCGTCAAGAGCATCGGACTGAGGACAATAATGGCCACGGCGGCCAGGCTGCGTTCGAACAGGTCTTTGCAAAACAGGCTGGCCGGATGGGAGCTGATCAGGCTTTCGTTGAGGTAAATGGCGGGCATCCGCTCGATTTCCGAGATCGAATGGTTGAGCAATACCATGCTGCCGAAATCCGGGATCCAGACCACGTCGACATTCATGTCCAGCAGGTCGATGTACAACGCTTCGATGGTCGCGGCATGCGTCATCGGCAGGACAATGTAAACGCGGCGCACATCCAGGCGCGTGATGATTTCGCGGATCGAATCGACGTGGCCGAGCAACGGCAGGATGCTGGGGGCCGGGCCGCTGTTGTCGGCTGCGGCGATGAAACCCATGACCAGCGCACGGTTTGGTCTGGAGAGTTTTTTCGCCAGTTCATGGGCGGTCGGGCAGGTGCCGATGATCACCGCACGACGCTCGTTGCAGACCATCCGCGAATGCAACCGGGCGAAGTAATGCAGGGGCAGAAACATCGCAGCCTGGGCGACGAATCCCAGCACCGCCCAGACCATGATGACCTGGCGCGAGTAAATCGCGCTGGTCTGGGTGATGAACGCAATGGCCGCCAGCACGGCCAGCAGGATCAGCCAGCCGGCCAGCAACCGGCCGAGCCCGACCACCAGGCCGTGACGCTTGTGGTAAACCTGCATCACGCTGTAGATCGGCACCGAGCCGAGCACCGTCAGAACTATCAGGATGCGGTATTCGCTGGTGAGGCTGCCAACGCGCCAATACACGAGCAGCATCAGCAGCGAAGTCGCCAGCGTCAGTGCACACAACCACTGCCCCCAGAACGTCAGGCCTCGGCGGTGTGTCATGTGAGCGGTATAGAGAGGAGTCATGGGCTTAACCTCAAGGCAGAATTAATGCATCAACGCTGATGGGCGCGCACGGCGTGGCTCCCGCAGGCTTTTCCGTAGCTCGGCAGAGGTGAAGCAATGTGTGGTGATGGCAGAAAGACTGTGGTGAGGGGGCTTGCCCCGTTCGGCCTCGCCGCAGATTTTATGGTGTCAGCGGGGGGCGAAGTCGTAGTTATAAAACGTCTTGGAATGGTGGTAGCCGTACTTGCGCGCCTTGCGCAGGTCTACCTGGTTGAGCACGGTGCCAAATACCGGCACATGGCTTTGCTGCAACATGGCAATGCCCTTCTGCACCTGACTGATCGGCGTGCTGTCGGCCTTGACCACATAGATCACCGCATCCGAATGCTTGGCCAGCAACAGTGCATCGCTGATCATTTCCGCAGGCGGTGAGTCGATAATGATGTGGCGGTAACGCGACTTCAGCGCCTCAAGCATGCGCGCCATGCGCGGCGAACTGAGCAGATCCTGCGGTGGAGGCTGGCGTGACGGGTTTAGCGATTCGGCGGGGGAAGGCAGGCGCGGCGCGGTGAACAGATCACGCGAAGGCGGCATGACCATGCCAGCCGGCAGCATGTCCAGATTGCCCACCGAAACGATGCAGTCTTCAAGCCTGGCGGTGCCCGCAATGACATTGGCCAGTCCCGGGCTGTCAGGCGGAAAATCGAAGTTCAGTGAAAGGGTCGGTTGGCGCATGTCGGCATCGATCAGCAACACTCGCTCCAGCGAAGTGAGGGAACTGGCCAGGTTGGTGGCAATGGTACTTTTACCCTCACCGGCAACGGTCGACGTCACGAGTACCACCTGCGACGGCATTTCACTGCTTTGCAACATCAGCCAGGTGCGCAGATTGCGGATGGTCTCGGAAAAGCGCGGGTTGTCGTTGTCTTCGAACAAGCGCGCCAATTGGCGGCGACTTTTCTTCATCACCAGCGGCACCACGCTGAGCAGAGGAATGTTAAGCGTGCTTTCAATCGTCTCGTCGGTTTTAAAGGTGTTACTCAGGCTGTCGAAGAGCAGCGCCAACGCGACGCCGATCACTGCAGCCACCAACCCGACGATCCCGACAATCAATGTTTTACGTGGCTTGCTCGCTTCCACTGGCACAATCGCCGGGTCGACGATGCGCACTTTGGTGGAGTCCATGTCGGCAGTGGCCGCAGTTTCTTTCAAGCGGGTGACGAAGGTTTCATACAGTGCACGGGTGCTGTCGACTTCCCGCTGGAATTCGCGCAACTGAAATTCCTTGCGGGCGATGTCCTGGATCTGCGCCTTGTTGCTGTTGAAGGATTGGCGCAGCGAAGCTTCACTGGCTGAGGCCAGCTGGTATTGCCGTTCGATCCCGGCGACCACTTGCTGCACCTGCAATTGCAGACTGGTGGTGGCGGCGCGCAATTCCGATTGTGCGGAAATCAGGCTCGGGTGTTTCGGGCCATAGCGTCCTGACAGCTCATCGACCTTGGCTTGCGCCTTGGCTCGGTCCGCCTGGAATTGCTGGACCAGCGGGTTACTCAAGACTGCCGGCACGCTGGAGAGTCGGCTCAGGTCGCCGTTGCTCAGGGCTTTCGCCTGGCGGTATTCACTCTCGGCTTCAGCGCGGTTGCGGCGGGCGTCGACCATGCGATTGCCGGTCATTTCCAGTTCGTTGGCGCTGATGGTGGCAACCCCGCCGACATCGACCAGGCCTTGTTCCTCCCGGTAGCCCTGAAGCTTTTTCTCGGCAACACGCAGGTTGTCGCGCAGTTTGACCAATCGTGTGTTCATCCACGCGGTGGTGGTCTGCGAGGACTTTTCGCTGGTGTCGAGCTGACTGTCGGTAAAGCCATGGGCCAACGCGTTGGCCGCCGCTGCCGCCAGGACAGGGTCTGGCAGCTCGACCTCGATTTCGAGCAGTTGGCTCTTGCCGACGAACTTGACGCTGGTGTGCAGCATGAGGTTCTGCGTGACCTGATTGAAGACATCATCTTCACTTGGCTCAGCTTTCATCGGCTTCAACAGGCCGCCCAGCCCCGGGATCCATTGATCAAGGTTCAGGTCGGCCAGCCATTGGCGTGGCGTGAACCATGGCTTCGATTGCTGGCGCGGATCGGTGACCGGGTTGGTCGTCAGCTCGAGTTTTTTTACTGCTCGTTCGGCAAGGTCCCGTGATTGCAGGAGCGCCTGTTGTGTCTGCAAGTAATCAGTGGCGTTGCTGCCTGAGTCCTTGACTTGCTGGAAGGACATCAGCGGCGGGGTTTTATCGTTGAACAGCAAGGTGGTGCTGCCGACGTATTGCGGGGTGATGTTCGAGACCACAACGACCGCCAGCAAACCGCACAGCAGGACAAACCATCCGATGCTCCATTTGGCGCGCCAGATCACCCTCCAGAGTTTGAGAAGATCAATGGTGTCCTTGTCGTCGCTGTACTGCTGATGCAGATGCGTTTGCAGAGGACGTTCGACGTAGGTGCTAGGGCTGTTGTCCATGATTAGAAAAAGCCTTGTGCAATGGAAATGGTGTCACCGGGGGCAATCGTGGTGTTTCGCGTGACCTCATCGGTGAGGGTCGGGCCGCCATCACCGCGCAAGATGGTCACGCGTTTGATGGAAGCTCGCTCGGTCAGTCCACCGCCCAGAGCGATGGCTTTTTCCAGGGTCAGTCCGGGTATGAAGGGATAGCTGCCGGGTTTTTTCACTTCGCCGTTGATGTAGAACGAGCGGTATTCGATCTGGCTCAAGCTGACTTTCGGGTCGTTCAGATAGCCTTGTTTAAGTCCGTCGACGATGATCTTTTCGACCTGGCCGGGTGTGAGTCCCTTGGCGGAAATCTCACCCAGGAACGGATAGGAAAATGTGCCGGCATCGCTGAGGCGGATTTTTTTAATGCTCAGCTCCGGCTCGCCGAACACGATGATGCGCAAGACATCGCCAGCGGCCAGTTTGTACTGGGTATCAGGGTCTGCGGCGTAGGTATCGGGTAGCACAAGCAGTGCGAGCAATAAGCCCAGGGTGCGTGAGTTCATGTCGAAACCCTCTTAAAGGCTGACGTTGAAGCTGATCTGAACAACGTTGCGGGTGTAGCTTTGGTCGTCGGCATCAGAGTCGTTGTCGCGGAATCGATAGCCGAGCTCGATGTCCAGCCAGCGGCGCATCGCATACACCACGGCCAGGTTGTAGTCCTGATAGTTGTCGGTTCGGCTTTCGCCTTCGTAGACATAACGACCGTACCCGGCCTGTGCAATCGTGGTGATCCGTTCGGTCCAGCCATGGCGCCAACCGACCTGGGTGAAGGTGGACTTGACGGCATCGGCACCGTCGTCGCCCTCGGCGAGAGCCTGGCGGGCCACAAGGGTGAATGTCGAATAAGTGCGTGGTTTCCATTGCAGGTCCACTTGCCAGGTGGGGTTGTCGAGGTCTTTGGATTCGCTGCTGTCGAAGTCCTTTTTCTCATAACCGACACGGACTTTACCGGTGGTCTTTGCGGTAATGTCCCAGACGGCACCGGCGAGTACCGCGTTGGATTTGCTGCTGCGCGGGCTGTTGGGTTCCTGATAGTCAAAATTGGTGTGGTCGTACTCGAGCAGGCCACGGGTATTGCTACCGATGCGGTGATACCAGGTACTGGTCAGGGCGGCGGTATTGCGCTCTTTGTCGTCATTGATGCCGTCGGCGTTGTCGTAGCGAAGTTCCGCGTAACTGGCGCCAAAATCGATCTGGTTGTCAGCGCTCCTGGCGCCATAGGTATAGAGGCCACCGACTCTTTTGTTATTGAGCTTGTCGTTGATGCCGTCGACCGCCGTGTCCTCGGTGCGCTCCCACTTGCGGTATTCGGCGTCGAGCTTCAGACGGTGCCGGTCGGTGAACTCCATGATGCTGTCCGCCCGCACCCGTTGTGCGGTGTTCGAGGCATCCGACTCGTCGTGATAAATGTAGCGGATGGGCTGCCAGGTCAGTCGGGTAGCGCTGTTGCGATCTTCGGCCTTGAGTTCGAAAGAGGGCGCCAGCTTCGTGACCATCGAGGACTGTTTGTTGTTCTCCAGTTCTCGAAAGTTATCGTCATAGCTTTCTGAAAACAGAAAGGTAGGTGTGAAATCGAACCCGTAAACATCGATAGGTGCCGGATCAATACTCCAGGCCATTCCAGGGTAGAGGGAGGCCATGATCAGTGCAAAAGGGCAGCGTGAATTCAAGGCCATGTCATGGCTCCTGGAATAAGCGATCAGTCAGATATTGGATTGAAACGAGGGGTGCTGAAGTTCGAGGTCACTCAAGGGCATGCAGATCGCCTGGTCCCGATTCAGAAACTGCATCAGGATCATGACGCGCTCAGCCCCATGTGAAGTGATAAAAATCCCCTCGAGTGTCGACAGTGGTCCACGGATAATTTGCAGGTGGTCGCCGGGCGTAAGGGGCGGGGTATCTGGGGATACCGATGATTCGAAACAGCGTGCACGCAGGTGCTCGATGACGTTCTCAGCCACCGTCGCAGGACCATGATTGAATTCGACGAAACGACTGACGCCCCGAGTGGAACGTATGGGCGCCCAGTTGTCATTACCGCCAAGATGGATAAACAGATACCCGGGAAAAAGGGACTCGCGCACCCTCTGATATTTGCCGCGAATCAGGCGTTCACTCAACAGTTGGGGGTGAAATACGACATAGTTTTGTTGAAGCAGGTTTAGGTGGGCTCGTTCATCCTGGTGAGGCTTGCACTGCAGAAGGTACCAGTTAGAGCGTTCGGAACGGATTGCTGGCATGCTGGTAAACTCCGTATATATCGAAAGTTTAGGCAGGCAGTGGCTCTATAGAGGCCCGAGAAGTAATTAAGCCAGGCAGGGTTGTTTTTTTTATGTGAGGGGCGAAGACGTGTGTCAATAATGAATCAGGTGGTGTTACATAGGCGTAACAGCGTGATAATGAATGTCCGCTATATCTGACAGCCTGTTGGATATATAGCTTGAGTCATTATTCGGAGACAAAGCTACCGCACGGTCCATACGAAGGGGCCGCAAAAAACAAAGACTTCAGAAGTTGTCTGAGAAGCAGCGATAAACGAACAAACTGCACTCGGATTCTGTTTCATCAGACCCGTGTAGTTATTGACCACTCACGACAAGCTGTCAAACGTTCCTTGTCAAAAAACATGCCTTTCATCCAAAAGTGCATTCGGCAATGTTCAAGTGATTGTTTTTAAAGCTGATTTAGTTTCCGTCGAACGGATTAAACTTTTTTTAGCTATAAATAGTCGTCGTGGGGGGCGGGCAAACCGGAAGGATGCCACCCTGATGGGGCCAGTTATAAAACTTGGAATCACGGTCATTGCAACGCTATAACTAACTGCCTGTGATTAGGCAAGCGGGGCGGTATTATGACTATTCTCGTGACTGGCGCGGCAGGTTTCATCGGGTATCACACGGTCAAACGATTGTGCCTGGAAGGGCGTGATGTTGTTGGTATCGACAACCTCAACGCGTATTACAGCGTGGAATTGAAACATGCCCGGCTCAAGCAACTGAGCGAATTGCAAGGTTTCCGTTTTCAGAGGATGGACATTGTCGATAAGCCGTCCTTGATGGCGTTATTCGAAGACAATAAGTTCACCGAGGTCGTGCATCTGGCGGCGCAAGCGGGGGTTCGTTATTCGCTGGATAACCCGGATGTGTATGCGCAATCGAATCTGGTGGGATTCCTGAACGTGCTCGAAGCCTGCCGGCACTACCGGCCTGTGCACTTGATCTATGCGTCGAGCAGTTCGGTGTATGGCGCCAACAGCAAACTCCCGTTCAGCGTCGACGACCCGGTCGATCAACCGGTGTCGCTGTACGCTGCCAGCAAGCGCGCCAATGAGTTGCTTGCCCACAGCTACTGCCATCTCTATGGGATTCGTGCCAGCGGCCTGCGTTTTTTTACCGTGTACGGTCCTTGGGGACGTCCAGACATGGCGCTGTTCACGTTCACCGAAGCGATGCTCAAGGGCCGGCCGATTGATATCTACAACCATGGCCAGATGGCGCGTGATTTCACCTATGTCGACGATATTGTCGAAAGCATCGCCCGGTTGCTTGCGAAGCCGCCGGTCCCGGACAAGGAGGCAAATGGCGTCAACCGGATTTTCAACATCGGGCGTGGAAAACCGGTCGCATTGCTCGATTTTGTCGAATGCCTGGAAGCGGCGCTGGGCATAACAGCGCTGCGCAATTATTTGCCGATGCAGCCGGGCGATGTCGTCAAGACATGGGCCGATGTGTCGGCGCTGGCAGACTGGGTCGGTTTCTCGCCCCAGGTTGAGGTTGATGCAGGCGTGAAGCAGTTTGTGACGTGGTATCGCGACTTCTACCAGGTCTGAGTCTGGCGCTTCAATCCGACACGAAATCCACCGGTTCGAGAAGCCAGCAGGGCAGCTGCTACAGGTCATAGACAGGCGTTGTTCACAGCGCGTCGCCAAGTAATTTCAGGTATTCGGGACTTTCGGAAATGGAATTGTGGCCCACCCCCGGTACGACTCGCAGCGTGGCCACGCCTTTGGCGAAATGCGTGTAGAGCAGCTCGGTGCTTGAACGCGGTATGACTTCATCGTGCTCCGCCGCGATCAGCAACGTCGGTATCGTGATGTGCGCCGCGTACTTCCAAGATTCAAAGCGCTCCTGCAGCAACCACTTCACCGGAAACCACGGGAACTGGCGCACGGCGAGGTCTTCCAGGCTGTTGTAGGGCGTAATCAGGATCAGGCTCGAGGCCGGCCGCTGGCTGGCGAGGCGCACGGCGACCCCCGAACCGAGGCTGCGTCCGACCACGGCGATGTGCGGATGAGTATCGTAGACCTTGTCAAACAAGGTCATGGCATCGCGCTGAATTGACTCCTCCGAAGGCGAGCCGGAGCTTTCCCCGAAACCTCGATAGTGCAGCAAATAGATCGCATGCTCCGGGAATGCCTGGGCGAACCCTGGCAGGTTGCGAGAAACATCCTCGGCATTGCCGCCGAAATAGATCAACGCCTTCGGCCCGTCGTGGGGCCTGATCGACACCGCCACGTCCACATCGTCCACCGTCAGCTTGAGCAGCGTTTCGGACGTCTCGATGGCGCTGGGCTGCGGGAAGTAGATGAGCGCGCGCTGAAACACGAACAGCGCTGCACAGAGCGCCAGGTACAACGCGACCAGGATGGCGACGATTAACACCAGGGTTCGTGGCATTCGGCTAACTTTAGTGGGCGACATTGACGGCTCTGGGCTGAGAAACCCAATCCACTGGATCGGAGCCAGAGTTTAGTTCATCGGTAGCGAGGCACACCGAGCCCGGCTACAGAGGAGGGCACCCATGCCCATCGCGGCAAAATGGCTCGACGTGCAGCCCGGCGAAAGAACCGCCCTGATGCTGGGGTTCGCGTTCCATTTCTGCGTGCTGGCCAGTTATTACCTGGTGCGACCGTTGCGCGATGCCCTGGGCCTTGAGGGCGGTGCCGACAAATTGCAGTGGCTGTTCACGGCGACGTTCGTGGTGATGGTGCTGATGGTGCCGGTGTTCGGAGCGCTGGCGTCGCGGCTGCCGGCCACGCGGTTCGTGCCGTTGATCTATCGCGTGATCGCCGCGTCGATGCTGGTGTTTGGTGTGTTGATCGCCAATCGCATTGCGCCGGTGGCCGTCGGGCGGGTGTTTTTCGTCTGGATCAGCATCTACAACCTGTTCATCGTCAGCATTTTCTGGAGCGTGCTGGTCGACCGGTTTTCCAGTGAACAAGGGCGACGGTTATTCGGGTTCATCGCCGCGGGTGGCACCCTGGGCACGTTCATCGGGCCGTTGCTGGCCGCGACCATGGCCACGCGCTTGGGCCCGGTGGCATTGACCGTCGCGGCGGCGTTGCTGCTGGAAGTCGCGGTGCGCTGCTATCGGGCGCTGCTCTCTCGCACCCAATCGCAGTCCGGCAGCCGCTTGATGGAGGATCGGCGCATGGGCGGCAGCATGCTGGCCGGGATCACGTTGATTACGCGTTCGCCTTATCTGCTGGGGCTGGTGTTGTTCATGTTGCTGCACACCAGCGCCGCGACCTTGTTGTATTTCGAGCAGGGACGGATTGTGGCGGGTAGCTATGCTGATGTGGCCAGCCGGACGCAATTCTTCGCCGTGGTCGATCTGATCGTGTCGGCGCTGACCTTGATCTTTCAACTGCTGCTGACGGCGCCGTTGATTCGGCTGGTCGGTGTCGGCGGGGCGCTGGTGGCATTGCCGCTGGCGACCATCGTGGCGTTTAGCGCCATGGCGCTGGCGCCCGTGCCCGCTACCGTCGCCCTGGCGCAGGGGCTGCGTCGTGCGGTCGAGTTCGCCATCGTGCGGCCGGCGCGTGAAGTGTTGTGGACAGTGGTCAGCCGCGAGGAAAAGTACAAGGCCAAGAATGTGATCGAAACCCTGGTGTATCGCGGCGGAGACGCCGCCAGTGGCTGGTTGTCGGTCGGTCTGACGGCATTGGGCGCCGGTTTTGGTCTGGTGGCGCTGGTGATCGTGCCGTTTGCCGGGCTGTGGGGCTGGTTATGCCTGTGGCTGGCCAGGCATCAGGAAAAACAGGTTGAAAGCAAAAAGGTGGAAGGGTCATTCCATGAGCCACACTGATGAATACACACGTCGCCAAATACTCACGCTGGCTGCCGGTGCTTCGGCGGTTTTCACCTTCGGCCCGGCCTTCGCTGCAACCACGCCGTCGAAGGACACAGGAGGCAAGAACATGCTGACCCGCGCCATTCCTTCCAGCTCCGAGCCATTGCCCCTTGTCGGGTTGGGCACCTATCGCGGGTTTGATGTCGGGCCTTCGAGTCCCGCCTACAAGCAGTTGCCCGCCGTTCTGCGCGCATTGTTCGAGAAGGGCGGAAAGGTAATCGACAGCTCACCGATGTACGGCCGGGCGGAAGAGACGACCGGTGAGTTGCTGTCGATTCATGAGCCACGTTCACCCGCTTTCCTGGCCACCAAGGTCTGGACCCGTGGCCGCGAAGAAGGCATCGCGCAGATGGAGCAGTCCTTCAAACTGCTGCAAACCGATCGCATCGATCTGATGCAGATCCATAACCTGCTGGACTGGCAAACCCATTTGCCGACCTTGCGCAAATGGAAGGAAGAAGGGCGCATCCGCTACATCGGCATCACCCATTACACGGCGTCGGCGTATGACGAGGTGGAAGCGGTACTCAAGGCCGAGCCGTTGGATTTCTTGCAGATCAACTATGCGCTGGATGACCGCGGCGTCGAGAAGCGCATCCTGCCGATGTGCCGCGAACGTGGCGTGGCGGTGATCTGCAATCGGCCGTTCGGCGGCGGCAACCTGCTCAGCCGCTTGAAGGACAAACCCTTGCCGCGCTGGGCGGCGGACGTGAGGGTCAACAGTTGGCCGCAGATGGCGCTGAAGTTCTTGCTGTCGCATCCGGCGGTGACCTGCGTGATTCCCGGTACCGGCAACCCGCGCTACATGGCGGACAACGCCGGCGCCGGTTTCGGGCCGATGCTGACCGGTGCGCAGCGCGAGCAGTTGATCGATATCGTCGGTTAACGACAAGGTCTATTTTCTGAACGATAAAGCGCAGAGGCCCGGGCGTGAAAAGACTCCCGGGCCACTGGAGGTGATCAGCGGCGATCCAGCCAAACCGTCTGCGCATTGCAAAACTCGCGCACGCCGAAGTGCGACAGCTCGCGGCCAAAACCGCTTTTCTTCACGCCGCCGAAGGTGACGCGCGGGTCGCTTGCGCAGTAGCCATTGATGAACACGCCACCGGTTTCCAGTTCGCCGGCCATCTGCTGGGCACGTTCGACGTTGCCGGTGTAGATCGTCGCGGCGAGTCCGAATTCGCTGTCATTGGCCAGTTCCAGCGCATGGGTGGCATCGCGTGCGGTGATGATCGAGGCGACCGGGCCGAACAGTTCCTGCTTGAACGAAGTCATTTGGTCGGTGACATCCTTGAAGACCGTAGGCTCGTAGAAGTTGCCCGGGCCTTCAGCCTTTTTGCCGCCCAGCAACAATGTCGCGCCTTCTTCCAGGGTGTCGCGCACCTGTTGATCCAGTTCATCACGCAGATCGAAGCGAGCCATCGGGCCGATGTAAGTGTCGGCGGCCAGTGGATCGCCGATCACCAGTTTGCCCGTGGCCTCGACGAACTTGCGCGTGAATTCCTCGACGATGCCTTGTTCGACGATCAAGCGTTTGGCTGCCGCGCAGACTTGCCCGGTGTTCTGATAACGGCCAATCACCGCGGCTTTGACGGCTTCGTCGAGGTCGGCATCGTCGAGCACGATGAAAGGATCAGAACCGCCCAGTTCCAGTACGCATTTCTTCAACGCTGCACCGGCCTGCGCACCGATGGCCATGCCGGCGCGCACGCTGCCGGTGAGGGTCACCGCTGCGATGCGAGGATCAGCGATCGCCGTGGAGACGCCCTCTGGCGTGACGTTGATGACCTCGAACACACCTTCAGGGAAGTCGGCTTGCTTGAAGGCTTCCTGCAGCAGGTAAGCGCTGCCCATCACGTTTGGCGCATGTTTGAGCACGTAGGTGTTGCCGGCGATCAGCGCGGGTACGGCGCCACGCAGGACCTGCCAGATCGGGAAATTCCACGGCATCACCGCGAGAATCGGGCCGAGCGGACGATATTCGATGCGTGCTTTGCCGCCTTCAACCAGGGTCGGCTCGGCGGTCAGCATGGCCGGGCCGTGTTCGGCGTACCACTCGCAGAGCTGGGCACATTTTTCGATTTCACCGCGGGCCTGGGTAATCGGCTTGCCCATCTCCAGAGTAATCATGTTCGCCATCGCTGCGGCGTTACCGCGTAACGCTTGCGCCAGGGCGATCAAAAGCTGTGAGCGTTGCGCCACCGCTGTGCTGCGCCAGACACGGAATCCGTCAGCGGCTCGGGACAGTGCGGCTTGCAGCGCCGAAGCGGATTCAAATGGGTAGTGGCCGATCTGCTCGCCGGTGGCGGGGTTGATCGAAATGGCGTGGGTGAGACTGGAAACGTTGGTCATGGCACCGTCCTGCTAGGTGGGAATGCGCTCAGGTTACGGTGGCGTTAGTTTTCTGGAAACTGAATAATGCTGAGCATATCGTTCACGTTTGGAGAATGACTGTGGATCTGATTCAGCTGGAAATTTTCAAGGCAGTGGCCGAGCACGGCAGCATCAGCGTGGCCGCCCAACACATCCATCGCGTGCCGTCGAACCTGACGACACGGATCAAGCAACTGGAGCAGGACTTGGGCGTGGACCTGTTTATCCGCGAGAAAAGCCGTCTGCGCCTGTCGCCCGCCGGCTGGAGTTTTCTCGATTACGCCCGGCGCATTCTCGATTTGGTGCAGGAGGCCCGGGCGACGGTGGCCGGTGAAGAACCCCAAGGCACCTTTGCGCTAGGGTCGCTGGAAAGCACGGCGGCGGTGCGCATCCCCGAGCTGTTGGCCGCGTATAACCAGAAGCACGCCAAGGTCGAGCTGGACCTGTCCACCGGACCGTCCGGGACCATGATCGACGGTGTGCTGTCGGGCCGACTGGCCGCTGCGTTTGTCGACGGCCCGGTGCTGCACCCGGCACTGGAAGGCGTGCCGGCATTCGAGGAAGAAATGGTGCTGATCGCGCCGCTCAACCATGCCCCGATCCACCGCGCGCGGGAGGTCAACGGCGAAAACATCTATGCGTTTCGCTCCAATTGCTCCTACCGCCACCACTTCGAAAGCTGGTTCGCCAAGGACTCGGCAGTGCCCGGGAAAATCTTCGAAATGGAGTCCTATCACGGCATGCTGGCCTGCGTCAGCGCCGGAGCCGGCCTGGCGCTGATGCCGCGCAGCATGCTCGAAAGCATGCCGGGCTGCACCACGGTGAGTGTCTGGCCGTTGTCGCCAGCCTTCCGGTTTTTGCGCACCTGGCTGGTATGGCGCAGAGGGACGGTGTCGCAAAGCCTGACCATGTTTGTGCGCTTGCTGGAAGAACGCGGCGTGGTGCAGCAAGACGCCTGAATCCTTTAAACGCAAACCCTGCGGGAGCAAGCTCGCTCCCACAAGGGTATTGAGACTGACGTCGGTCGGCGTGCTGTTTAGCCTGCCCTGCGAGGCCAATACCTGATGCCACGGTGCCTGGACGCCGCTGCCGGAACCCAGGGTGTACCGCGTCATGCGCGCTTGGGCAGTTTCCAGTTCGGCCGAATGAAATGGCAGGTGTAACCGGTCGGCAGCCGTTCGAGGTAGTCCTGATGCTCCGGCTCTGCCTCCCAGAACGGGCCGGCGGGGGCGATTTCGGTGACTGCCTTGCCGGGCCAGAGACCAGATGCATTCACATCGGCCACGGTGTCCTCGGCCACTGCCTTCTGTTCTTCATTCAGATAAAAAATCGCCGAACGGTAGCTGAGACCGATGTCGTTACCCTGACGATTGGCGGTCGACGGATCGTGAATCTGGAAGAAAAACTCAAGGATCTGGCGGTAGCTGGTAATGGCCGGGTCAAACTCGATCTCGATTGCTTCGGCATGGGTGCCGTGGTTGCGATACGTTGCATTGGGCACGTCGCCGCCGGAGTAGCCGACTCGAGTCGACAGCACGCCTTTCTGTTTCCTTATCAGATCCTGCATGCCCCAGAAGCAGCCGCCGGCCAGGATTGCGGTTTCAGTGTGCGTGGTCATCGCTTACTCCTCAGTGTTCATTGATGTGATCAGGTTGTTGCGCAGGCGCTCGATCGAGGTCTGCAGTGGCGTGAACTCATTCTGCATCAGACAGGTCGCGTCCGAGAACTTCGTTGCTGCCTTCCGGCGGGTCGACGTGCAGGGTAACGTCGAACCCGCCGTGCGGTGCATCACGCCGTGAGGACTTTCAAGTCCACGTCGATGTTGCCACGAGTCGCCTTCGAGTACGGGCAGATCTGGTCGGCGGTGTGTGCCAGGGTTTTTGCAACGTCGTCCGCCAGGCCGGGCACGCGCAGGGTCAATCGAGCTTGAAGGAAGTAATCCGCACCGGTCTGGCCGACGTCGACTTCGATGTCGACAGACATGTCCGCCGGCAGCACAACGTTCAGGTCATTGGCCACCAGCCCGACAGCGGCGGTGTAGCAGGCCGACCATGCGCCGGCGAACAATTGCTCGGCGGCCGGGTGCGGCTGGGTGGCGGCGAACACGTGCGCAGGCTGGGTGCTGCCGGGCGACGAGAGGGCGATGTCGAGGCTGCCGTTGTGGCCGCGCGAGGTGTTACCGGTGCTGCTGGCGGTGGTGTGGGTTTTGCCGGTGGCCAGTACTTTTTCGATCTTGCTCATGGATGATTACCTGAATGTTTCAATGTGTATGTTTTCGTATGCGCTTTAGTCGCATGCGATATATATGATGTTTCTTGAAAGCCAAATGATGTCAAAGCGTCGCTGTTTATCAGGCCGTGACTACGTTCAGGGCCACGTCAATGTTGCCGCGTGTTGCTTTGGAGTACGGGCAGATCTGGTCTGCGGCGTGGGCGATTTCTGTCGCGACGGCCTGATCCAGACCTGGAGCGCGCAGCGTCAGGCGTGCCTGGAGGAAGTAAGCGTCGCCGGTCTGGCCAAGGTCGACTTCGATATCGACGGACACATCGGAGGGAAGCTCAACGTTGCGCTGTTTGGCAGCCAGACCGACGGCGGCGATGTAGCAGGCCGACCAGGCACCGGCAAACAGTTGCTCGGCTTTCGGGTGTGGCTGAGTGCCTTTGAATTCATGAACGGGCTTGTCGCTGCCAGGTGACGAAAGCACGATGTCGAGGCTGCCGTTATGGCCGCGCGAAGTGGTACCGGTGCTGCTCATGGTGGTGTGGGTTTTGCCGGAGGCCAGGACTTTTTCGATCTTGCTCATGGGATGAATCCTCAAAGGTGTACTAGGTTTGTTTGTATGTCGTATACGTTTGTATCGTATGCGACTGAAATAATATTCCCGCAGTCGCCAATTGAAGTCAATAGGGGAAAGGCCTGCTTGGCGACGAACGGTTGGATTGAGGGGAAGTGGCATTGGCTGCCGGTCCTGCACACAACGAAAAAGCCCGCACAAGGCGGGCTTCGAAATAGAGTAGGTGGCCAGCGCTGGTCTCTGGCTTACAAGGTTTATCAGGCTTCTGACAGAACAGTTTTGTGCTGTCCTGCTTCACACGGCATAAGGGCTGGATCTCAACTCGGAGAATCTTTCTAACCGTGTACCCTTAGGAGCGCGCCCCACGCTTCCTCGCTATCCTCTTGCGCATCAGTCTGCGTCTTCACCTACAGGTTTTAGAATAGCAAAGGCTGCGAAACGCAAACCGGACTTTTTAGACCGATTTCGTCCTTGATCAACGGCGGCAGGATGGATAAATGCTATAGGGAAAAACTCGGTACAGCCTGCCGGGATGGCAGGCCGCATTATGGGCCCGGTTTAAACCAGATTAAGCGTGACGTCGATGTTGCCACGGGTCGCTTTGGAGTACGGGCAGGTTTGATGGGCGGCATCGACTAACGCCCGTGCGACAACAGGATCGAGACCCGGAAGGCTGACATTGAGGCGTGCCTGGAGGAAAAAGGCGTTGTCGGTCTTGCCCAGATCCACTTCGGCATCAACGGCGACGCCGCTCGGCAAGGTCACCTTCAGCGCGGCAGCCGCTTTACCGATCGCGCCGATGAAACAGGCCGACCAGCCTGCAGCCAATAGCTGTTCGGGATTGGTCCCAGCCCCTGAAGAGCCTGGCGGGGAAAGCTTGATGTCCAGACGTCCATCCGAACTCTTCGATTCGCCGTCGCGGCCGCCAGTGGTGTGGGTCTTTCCGGTATACAGCACGGTGTCGATTTCATTGATCATGACGGGTTCCTGCTAAAGGGTTGGGGGCCTCACCGTTTATGTCGCCGCGTTACGGACGAACGGGAGAAGCCCCCACTTTTCCACCTTTATGTAGTGCCTATGTGTCCTGATCCGCTGGTTGTGTATCGCTGTGTAAGATCGTCAGCGAACATACACGCCGATACAAACCCGTTACGCCTGCCAGTTTTTTCGGTGAGCCGGTGCGCCCAATGGCGAACTGGTTGCACCGCCGTCGACAACAATCTCCGCACCGACGACATTCGAAGAGTCGCTGGAGGCGAGGAACAAGGCGACGGTGGCCACTTCTTCCGCTTCGCCAATGCGACCGAGCGGGATCGTGGTGTTCAGTTTTTCCTCCAGCGCATCCATTCCCACTTTCACCGTGTGGGGGTTCCAGACCGGTGTGCGTGCAGCTCCGGGGGTAATCTGGTTGACGCGAATGCCGCGCGGCGCAAATTCTGCGGCCATCACCCGTGTCATGGAACGAACGGCGCCCTTGCTTGCTGCGTAGGCGCTGTAACCCGGCCATCCCATCACAGCGTGCACCGACCCGTTCAAAATGATCGAAGCACCCGGATTGAGGTGCGGTTCGGCTGCCTGCACGGTGAAAAACGTGCCGGTGAGGTTGGTCTGGATGATGGTCTGGAAGGTTTCCAGCGAAGTGCCGCCAACCGGGGTCTGTCCGGCGATACCGGCATTGGCGAACACGATATCCAGTTTGCCGAATGTTGCGACGGCTTCTGATACGGCGCGCTCGATCTCTTTCACGTCGGTCAGGTCCGCCTGGATCGCCAGCAGGTTTGGCCCCAGCGCCTCCCGGGCTTCATCCAGGGTTTTTTGACTGCGACCGGTGATCGCCACTTTTGCGCCTTCTGCGATGAACAGTTTGGCGGTGGCCAGGCCCAGGCCGCTGTTGCCGCCGGTGATGAATGCAGTTTTTCCAGCCAGTTTCATTGGGAATCTCCTACGGTTTTATCATGCAACCATTGAGGGCGAAATCACTGTGCGTCTGGCACAGGGAATCACTCGAAATCGGGTTGTAGGTTTCATTATGAAACCAGTGGAAGTGATTTTTACCAGCATGGGTTGTATTATGCAACCACCTGCCATCTGACCAAATTATCGTCAGCGTTGGCACCCTTTTGGTGGAGGTTCGTTTACGTGAAGCGCAAAAGCTTGCAGGGCAGTCCGTGTCCGGTCGCTCGATCCCTGGACCTCATTGGCGATTGGTGGTCCTTGCTGATCATTCGCGATGCACTCTCAGGCACAAAACGCTTCAGCGATTTTCAAAAAAGCCTGAATGTCGCGAAAAACATTCTGAGCACCCGCCTCAAAGGCCTGGTGGCAGAAGGTGTGATGCGGATGGAGCCGGCGGCTGATGGAAGCATCTACAAGGAGTACGTGCTGACTGAAAAGGGCAGGGCCTTGCAAACCGTCCTGATTGCCTTGTCGCAGTGGGGCAACGAGTTTTTGTACGAACCCGGCGAAGCGGGATCGGTCATGGTCGACGCACAGGATCGTCAGCCAATCCAGAAATTGCAGTTGGTTTCAATGGATGGGCGACAGCTCAAGCCAGAAGACATCGTGACCAGATTCGGCGTTGCGCACTGACGCGCATCTGCGGTTGTATCCGAACGTATCCCCGGCGCCGGTAGTTACCTGGGCATACAAAACCATGCTGTTCTCGACACTTGCGCGATACACCGCGACCTCGTAATGAAGCCACCGCAACCGCGGCATTCATTGGAGAATTGCGATGTCCCGTATCAACTCCCGTCACACCGCAGGCCTGCTCGGCATCGCCCTGGCTGCCGCCGTATCACTCAACGCTTTCGCGGCTGAAGAAGCCAAAGCGCCGGCGCAAGCCACTCCGGCAAAAAGCTGGCAGACAGGCCTGCACCGCACGGACCTGGTGCGCCAGGACCTCGATATTTCCAAGGGTGAGGTGATTCAGGTGCGTGTCGATTTCGACCCGGGCGTCACTTCCCCCAAGCATTCTCATCCTGGGGTGGAGGTCGCCTACGTCATCTCGGGCACGTTTGAGTATCAACTCGAAGGGCGGGCGCCCGTCACGCTCAAGGCCGGTGACTCCTTGTACATCCCCGCAGGCACTGCGCATGTCGCGAAGAACGTCGGTGACGGCAAAGCTTCGGAGCTGGCGACGTACCTGGTGAAAAAAGACACGCCGCTGTTGATCCTGGAAAAATAAGCGATAGCCGCCCGATGCACTGCATCGGGCGTCTTCGTTAAAGCGTATTCAGATCCCGACTGTTTCCCCCGGCCAACCCGCCTGACGCAAGGCCTTGAGCAGTGTTTTCGCGTCCAGCCCCGGCACGGTGTGGCCGTTACCTTCCGTCGTTTCAGCCGCCAGCACGGCGTTGATGATCGCTTCCTCCACCGCTTCAGTCGCGGCCAAAAACAACTCACTGATGTGGTCGTTGTTGACCATGCTCAGGTTGTTGCAGGTGGGGGCACCTTTGCCTTCATAAGCGGCCGGTGGCACGTGTTGGTTGCCGGTGGCGAAGGCGATGAAAATGTCGCCGCTGTGGTCTTCGTTGCCGCCGCCAGTACGGGCAAGCCCGAGGCTGGCGCGCTGTGCGAGGCGCGTGCATTGATGCGGCAGCAGCGGCGCATCGGTGGCCAGGCAAACGACGATCGAGCCCATGCCCGGATAAGGCAGCGATGCCCTGAGGAACGGTGAGTCAGCCTGTTCCATATAGCGACCGACCGGGTAACCGTCGACGCGCAGTTCATTGCGAATGCCATGGTTGGCCTGGACGATCGCACCGACGGTCCAGCCTCCCTGCGCCTTGCTCAATTGGCGCGAAGACGTGCCGATGCCCCCCTTGAATTCGTGACAGATCATCCCGCTGCCACCGCCCACCGCGCCTTCCGTGACCGCTCCGCCGACGGCATTGCGCTGGGCCTCGGCCACATGTTCAGGCTTCACATGAAAACCGTTGATGTCGCTGAGCAGGCCGTCGAAGGTCTCCAGCACCACCGGCATGTTCCAGTAAAGTCGTCCGTCATCGGGCTGAGCCTGACGATCCAGGGCAATCAGCGCATCACGCACCACGCCCAGGCTGTGGGTGTTGGTGAAGGCGATCGGGCTGGTCAGCAAGCCGGCTTCACGAATCCACTCAAGACCCGTGGCGTCACCGTTGCCGTTGAGCACATGGACGCCGGCAAAACACGGTTGCTGATTGGTGGACCCGGCACGCGGTTCTATCAGGGTCACGCCGGTGCAGATGTCGCGGCCATTGGCGGTCCGTCCGCGGACATCGCTGTGGCCGACGCGCACGCCGGGCACATCGGTAATGGCGTTGAGGGGGCCGGGTTGCAGTTGGCCGAACTGGATGTTCAAGTCGCGGGCACGTGGTTTCATCGGTTCTCTCATCTTCAATTTATTCAAAAAATGCGTGGCTGATGCGATCCCTGTAGCAGCCTGAATTACTGCCCGTTCTTCACCTTGCTCCAGATCCGTGTGCGCACCCGCTCGATGGCCGGCGGCAATGGTTGAAGGGTGAACAATGTCGCCAGTGCTTCGGCCGACGGATAAACAGCGGGGTTGTTGCGGGTCGATTCAGCCACCAGCGGTGTCGCGCTGCGGTTGCCGTTGGGGTAGGACAGGTGATCGCTGACCGGGGCGATGACTTCGGGGCGCATGAGGTAGTCGATGAAGGCCAGGCCTTGCTCTGGATGCGGTGCGTCCTTGAGCAACACCAGCGTGTCGAACCAGACCGGCGCACCTTCCTTCGGCAGGCTATAAGCGATCTTCACGCCATTCTTGGCCTGCTCGGCGTTGGTCTTGGCTTCGAGCATCGCGCCGGACCAGCCCACCGCCACACAAATGTTGCCGTTGGCCAGGTCGCTGATGAACTTCGACGAGTTGAAGTAGGCGATGTGCGGACGCAGCTTGAGCAGCAGTGCTTCGGCCTTTTTGTAGTCCTCGGGGCTAGTGCTGTTCGGCGGCAAGCCCAGGTAGTGCAGGGCGACCGGCAACATCTCCGACGGCGAGTCGAGCATCGCCACCCCGCACTGGCCGAGTTTGGCCAGGTTCTCTTCGTTGAACACCAGGTCCCAGGAATCCACCGACGCCTTGTCACCCAGTGCGGCACGGACCTTGTCGATGTTGTAGCCGATGCCGTTGGTGCCCCACAGGTACGGCACGGCGTACTGGTTGCCCGGATCGTTGTTGGCCAGTTTCGCCAGCAGCTCGGTGTCCATGTTCTTGAAATCCGGCATCTGTGCGCGAGGCAGTGGTGCCAGGGCGCCGGCCTTGATCAGGGTCGGCAGGCTGAAGTTACTCGCCACCACCACGTCGTACCCGCTGCGGCTGGTGAGCAGTTTGCCTTCCAGCACTTCGGCACTGTCAAAGGTGTCGTAAACCGGCTCGATTCCGGTGTCGCGCTTGAAGTCGTGCAGGGTGGTGGGGCCGATGTAGTCATACCAGTTGTAGACATGAACCGTGGGCCCCTCGGCAGCGACCGCCGACAGCGAAACGCACATACAGGCGCTCAGTCCAAGATTGATCTGTTGACGGCGACGACTCATGATGCGGCACTCCTGGCCTGCTGCAGGCCGGTGATGAACAGGTGCTTGCAGCGTATCGGCAGGCGGGGTACACACCCATTCCCATCATGGGTTACTCGAAAGGGGTAGTGCGTGGACGCGTTGTTGAAAGAGTTGCCGGTGCACCAAGGGCTGGCGCGGGTATTTGACGCGTTGGGTCAGGACGGTTTCTGGCGCGCGCTGGTCGACACGCTGCGGCTGCTGGTGCCGCTGGACAACGCACTGGTGGCGGTGATGCGGGAGGGGCGAGTGCCCCGCTTGTTGATCGACTTCGACTCCAAGGGGGGCGCCACCGAACACGAAGAACTGGCGGACTACAGCGCCGGCATGTACCTGCTCGATCCGTTTTACCAAGCGGCTTGCGCGGGCATTGCCGATGGCCTGCACAGCCTCGACTCGGTGGCTCCCGACCAGTTTCAGCAGAGCGAGTATTACCTGAGCTACTTCCGCTCGGTGGTCGGCGGTGACGAGTTGCAGTTCATGGTCAACATCGACGGCGCCGTGCTCGGCTTATCGCTGGGTCGCTCGACGCGGTTCACGCTTGAAGAGCAGGGGAGTTTGCTGTGCGTGCGCGATTGGGTGCTGTCGGCCATGCGCCGGCACCAGCAATTGATGCCGCCGCAAGGTACGACTGCCGAGGCCGTGGCCGGCGATCTGGCCACCTTGCTGGATCGCTTCGATGCGCGATTGTCAGTGCGCGAAGTCGAAACGGCTCGACTGATTCTCCAAGGCTTCTCCAGCAAAGCCATTGCCCAGCAAATGGGCATCTCGCCGGAGACGGTGAAAGTGCATCGACGCAACCTCTATCACAAGCTCAATGTGAACGGTCACGGCGAACTGTTTGCGCTGGTGTTGCAGCCGCGTTGACCCAAGCAGTAGCCCCACACCAGCCCCCCTGTGGGAGCGAGCCTGCTCGCGATAGCGATTTATTATTCAACACAGATATCGACTGACCCACCGCCATCGCGAGCAAGTCGAATCGTCGCTCCCACAGTCAGCAGCACTCAGTCCTTCAGTGTGAACACCAACGCCTTCAACCCGCATTCAACATCAGCATCCGGAAACTCCGGCGGATTCTCCAGCCGCCGCTCGAACCGCAAACCCGGCGCTTCACGCATCACGCCATCGATCAGGAAGTCCGCGCCGAACGCCGGATCGTTCATGCACGCCAGCACCGTCCCTTCGGGACTGAGTAACTCCGGCAGCCGACGCAGCACGCGCTGGTAATCCTTGGTCAGCAGGAAACTGCCTTTCTGAAAGGACGGTGGATCGATGATGACCAGGTCGTAAGGGCCCTTGCCGATCACCTTGCCCCAGGACTTGAACAAGTCGTGGCCGAGAAAACTCACCTTGCTCATGTCATGGCCATTGAGCCGATGGTTGTCGCGACCACGGTTCAGGGCCGGGCTCGACATGTCCAGGTTGACCACGTGTTCGGCGCCTCCCTCGATGGCGGCGACCGAAAAGCCGCAGGTGTAGGCGAACAGATTCAACACGCGCTTGCCTGCGGCATTGGCCCGTACCCAGTCGCGGCCGTAGCGCATGTCGAGGAACAACCCGGTGTTCTGCTTGCGGCCCAGGTCCACCCGATAACGCAGGCCACCCTCGGTGATGATCAATTCTTCGATCGCTTCCCCAAGCAGCCATTCGGTGGTGCTTTGCAGCAGGTAACGGTGTTGCAGCAACAGGGTGTGCGCCCCTGATTGTTGCCACTGCGCCGATTCCGTGACCGTCATCAGCAACCGCTTCAATGCTTCCAGCTGCGCCGCTTCAGGCTCCTTGAACAGCGACACCAGCACCACCCCCTGCAGCCAGTCGACGGTCAATTGCTCCAGCCCGGGCCAGCACCGGCCCCGACCATGGAACAGCCGGCGGGTTTCCGCGGGGGCATCGGCCAGGGCGGTCAGCAAATGGTCGTGAAGGGTGGAGAGAGCGTCAGCGTTCATCGGGCAGGGCCAGCAGTTTGATGGGAGGCAGCATTTTAAACACAATTGTGGGTGGGCGAACGGCTGCAATGGTCGGCATGTACGCACAATATTCAAGACGCCTGTATCAAAAATGAATTTCCTGCAGATCCGCTGCTCATACCTGTAGGCAGCGGTTTTGAGCCTGCGAATTCATTAGGTAATCAGGGAGTGGCAAAGTCATGTGTCCAACACCGACGGCGGGCGAGCAGCTTCCTGGCAGGTTGATTCTGGTGGTTGAAGATGACCCGCTTATTCTTGAGTTTCTCTGTGAAATTCTTCAGGAAGAAGGTTTCATGGTTGAACCGCAAGTCAGCGCGGATGCCGCATCGGAATACCTGAAAAAACACGCCAACGAGGTCGGTCTGTTGTTGACGGACATCACCATGCCCGGAAAGCGGAACGGCGCGGATCTGGCCAATGAGTTCGGCGATCGCTGGCCCGGCAAGCCGATCATGATCATGTCCGGTTTTGAAACTCCCAAATCCTCCGGGGTCCGGCATAAGGTGTCGTTCATCAAAAAACCCTGGGCGTTGGGACAACTGCTGGATTGTGTCGAGGCGGCCTTCAAGTCGCGACAGTAAGTGTCGCTCGTGTACATTAACGGACCTGCCTGACACACGAAGGAAGCTTATCCTTGTCTGCCCACAACTCCGTTTTCAAGACCCCGTATCGCGCGTTCCTGTTCGATATGGACGGCACCGTCCTCAATTCCATCGCCGCCGCGGAGCGGATCTGGACCACTTGGGCCTTGCAGCACGGCGTGGATGTCGAGTCCTTTCTGCCGACCATTCACGGCGCCCGCGCCATCGACACCATTAATCGTCTGGCGTTGTCCGGGGTGGATGCCAAGGCCCAAGCCGACTGGATCACCGAAGCGGAAATCGAGGACGTGGAGGGGGTGGTCGAAGTGGCCGGTGCGGCGAACTTCCTCAGGTCCCTGCCCAAGAATCAATGGGCCATCGTCACCTCGGCACCGCGAGCACTGGCGGTGCGCCGGATGGCGGCAGCAGGGATTCCCGAACCCGATGTTATGGTCACCGCCGAAGACGTCAGCGCCGGCAAACCGGACCCAGCGGGCTACCGACTGGCGGCTCAACGGCTGGAAGTCGAGGTGACTGACTGCCTGATCTTTGAAGATGCCGCCGTGGGGATACTTGCGGCGGAGGCGGCAGGGGCGGACCTTGTGATCATCACCTCGACTCATGACCATCCGATTCAGACGGTGCATGCGACATTGGCCGGCTATGACTCCGTTGCGGCGCAAGTGGCTCCCGATAACCATATCCGCCTGCACCCACTCTAATGTGGGAGTGAGCCTGCTCGCGATAGCGGTCTTTCAGTCAAACAGAGGCTGGATGTGCCGACGCTATCGCGAGCAGGCTCGCTCCCACATTGGGACTGTGCAGGGTCAATAAATCCCGGGGATCAACCGCCAACTCCGGGCGCAATAAGCCTCATATTCATTCCCGAACTGCGCCTTCAATAACGCCTCTTCCGAATGAATCCGCGCAATCAGCGGAATTACCGTCAGCGCCGCAAGCAACAGCCCGACCCCCGAGCGAAACGCCAGCGCCCAGCCCACGGCGATGACCAACATCCCCAGGTAACTGGGGTTGCGCAAGCGGCGGTAAATCCCTTCGGTCACCAGACTGTGCCCCGGCTGAATCGCCACCAACCCGCTAAACCGCTTGCCCAGCACAAACACCGGCCACATCCGCAGCGCGCCGCCGCCGATGAACAGCAATGCCCCCAACCAGCGCACATCCTCGCCACCGAAGGTCCAGACGTCGATCCGATCGGTATAGGCCGGCAGAAATCCGCTCAGTAATCCGATGACGCCGAATGCCGGCAACACCCAGCGATTGGCCCGATCTTCACGTTCGCCGGAGCTCAGATTGACCTCGGTGAACAACGAGGCAACCGCCATCGCCAAGGTTGCAATGGCCACGACCACCAGCGAGCCATGGGCAAAAAACGCCGCAAACCCGCCCATTCCCCACACCGCGAGACCGAGGTAGGCGAGGGTGGAAACGATGGCGAAAAACGCCAGCTGGGCCGAGATTTTCATGGGCACCCATTCCCGCTTTGCACCGATGTCTTCAGTGTAGATGTTCATGCCGATTCGCCGGTTTGGGCTGGCGTCAGGAAACGTTTCGGTCAGGCAAAAGCAGAGGTGCATGGACCGTTTGAATCGGGTCTGCGAGAAAACCCTGGAAGGGGCTGGTGATTCCGATTCACTGGGATGATTTTTTCGAGCCGCTCGACGAGGGGTCGCCCCCGATGCCTGCGTGGATGGACCCCTTCGAGGTGGCGATGCCAAGGTTGATGCCGCTGGTCCAGGCCGATGGCGTGGCCCTGTGATTAATGCCGCTGTATAAAACGGTCGACCTGCGAGCAGCGCTTCCCCCGCGCTGACGCTTACGCCGTCATCTGCGACCTGGCATTACGCCGAATGACCTGCGGCGGTTGGCCGAACGCCCGGAGGAAGGCTTCGCGCATGCGGCGGCGGTCGGTGAAGCCGGCCTCGGCGGCGATCTGGTCGAGGGTCAGCCGTCCGCGCTCGAGCATTTGCCGCGCCGCCTCCAGGCGCAGATTTTCGATGGCCTTGGCCGGGGACTGCCCGGTCTCGGCGCGGAAGGTGCGGCTGAATTGTCGTGGGCTGAGGCGTGCCACTTCCGCCAGTTGCTCCACCGATAACGCCGATGTCAGGTGTTCCCGGGCGTAGCCGAGGACGGTCTGAATGCGGTCGGATTTGGGCTCCAGTTCCAGCAAGGCCGAATGCTGCGACTGACCACCCGCGCGGCGCTGGTACATCACCAGTTTCTGCGCCACCGAACGGGCCAGGTCGGCGCCATGATCCTTTTCAACCATCGCCAGCGCCAGGTCGATGCCCGCGGTCATGCCGGCGGAGGTCCAGATGGAACCGTCGACCACGTAAATACGATCATCTTCCACTTTTATCGAGGGAAACCGCGCTTGCAGGTCCCGCGCATAGGCCCAATGCGTGGTGGCCCGCCGTCCGTCGAGCAGGCCGGCCTGGGCCAGCACGAATGCCCCCGAGCAGATCGACGCGGTGCGCCGGGCGGTTTTCACGCTGTCGCGCAGGTACGCCAACACACCCTCGGGCGCCTGCTCGAGAATCGAATCGCCGCCGACCACGATGACCGTGTCGAACACCCGCTCATCAAACGCCTGGGTGCCGACACTCAAGCCGCCGGAAGCCCGCAGGGAGCGACCCTCCTCAGAGATCACGCTGACTTCGTAAAGCGCTTCGCCAGCGCTGAAGTTGGCGTATTCGAACACCGGCATCGCCGCCAACGCCATGGACTGGAACCCCTCGAAAACCACGAACGCCACGGAAGTCATGATGGTGCCCTCAAAAGCCAATGTCCGAAAAACGTACTTTAAACGTCATTTGAGACGAGCGTCAGTCAATTTATAACAGTTCACACCCGGCGACCTTATCGCCTCACTGTGAAGGAAATTGAACATGGCTCTTTCATCCAAAGGCACTGCACTGATCACTGGCGCTTCTTCGGGCATTGGCGCGGTCTACGCCGACCGTCTCGCCCGGCAGGGTTACGACCTGATTCTGGTCGCCCGCAGCCATGGCAAACTCAACGCTTTGGCCAATCATCTGAGCAACGAAACCGGCCGCGCCGTGGAAGTGGTTGCTGCCGACCTCAAAGACAAAGCCGGCCTGCTACGGGTTGAAAGCATTCTGCGCAACGACGCGAGCATCACCTTGCTGGTCAACAATGCCGGTGTTGGTGGCGTGATGCCGTTGCTCGGCAGCCCGGTGGACGACATGGACGCCATGATCAGCCTCAATGTCACCGCGCTGATGCGTCTGTCCTATGCCGTGGTGCCCGGCTTCGTCGCGCGGGGCACCGGCACCGTGATCAACATTTCCTCCATCGTCGCAATCGCTCCAGAAATCCTCAACGGCGTTTACGGCGGTACCAAGGCTTTCGTGCTGGGCTTGAGCCAATCGATGCACCACGAACTGGCCGACAAAGGCATACGCGTTCAGGCGGTGTTGCCCGGCGCAACTGCCACGGATTTCTGGAGCGAGGCCGGCAACCCGGTGGAAAACCTGCCACAAGAGATCGTGATGTCCGCCGAGGACATGGTCGATGCGGCGCTGGTCGGCCTGGCGAAGGGTGAGGTGGTGACCATCCCGGGCCTGCACGAGGCTGATAAATGGGACGCTTACGAAGCCCGGCGCCAAGTGCTGTCAGGCTCGTTCGGCCACTCATCGGCGGCACCGCGCTACCGGTAAACCGATAGCCCTGGGGCAGGGTGAACTAAGCTTGGAGAAGGATCGTTCATCACCGGCTCGCCGAAACCTCGACAGGCCGGTGCTGCCGAGGGAGCACACAATGCTTCACATCAGAACGCCTTTGATTCTGCACCCTGGCTTGTCAACGCCGACCCGGCGCATCTGGCTCAAGCTGGAAAACCTGCAACCCAGCGGCTCGTTCAAATTACGCGGCATGGGCCTTCTGTGCAGTCAGGCAAAGGACCAAGGCAAAAGCAAAGTCGTCTGTCCTTCCGGCGGCAACGCCGGTTTTGCCACCGCCATGGCCGCCGCTGCCCTCGGGCTGAAAGCCTGCATTATTGTGCCGCACACCACCCCGGAAACCACCCGTGCCAGGATCAGGAAAACCGGCGCCGAGGTCATCGTTCACGGCAAGGTCTGGGACGAGGCCAACCAACGGGCCAAAGCGCTTTCACAGGATGCGGATACCGAGTACGTGCCCGCCTTCGATCATCCCGTGCTGTGGGAAGGGCACAGCACCCTGATTGATGAAGTCCTCGAGGATTGCCCTCAAGTCGATGCGCTGGTGACGTCGGTAGGGGGCGGTGGATTACTGGCGGGGTTGCTGACAGGTTTGATCCGGCACCATCGCATGGACTGCCGGATCATCACTTGCGAAACCCAAGGAGCAGCCTCCTTTGCCGCCGCTGTCGAGGCCGGACATCCGGTCAGGCTGCCGCGTATCGACACCGTCGCGACATCGTTGGGCGCTGCGAAAGTGGCCGCGTGGCCGGTGCAGCACATCCTCGACTTTCCTCACGAATGCGTGGTGCTCAGTGATGACGAGGCAATCATGGGCGTGGTGCGTTACGCCAACGACCTGCGCCAGTTGGTCGAACCGGCGTGCGGCGTTTCATTGGCGGTGGCATACCTGGACCATCCGGCGATCGCCGAAGCCCATGACGTGGTGATTGTGGTGTGTGGCGGAGTCAGCATCAGCGCGCAGCTGGTGGCCGGGTGGGCGCGCTTGTCCGCGGAGTGAAGCAAAGGGGCAGGGCTGGAGACTATCCGGCTGTCGCGAGCCCCACCGTTACCTTTTAATCCTTCATTGGCCAGCAGCAACGCCTTCGTGGATGAGGATGGCTCTGGCCAGCTCTTCGTCGCTGGCTTTGAGTCCGGGATTTTCCTGGCGAATCTGATTCAACACCGACTCCAGGTACACACCGCGAATCGTACCGCCACTGGCAACGAAGCTGGAGGCGTCATCACGGGCGGGAATCGCCAGTTTGTGGTCCTTGAACGTCGAGTACAGTGATGCGGAAACCCCCGCAGAGGTGGCGACATCGCCGGCGTCCACTTTGGCGAAGGCCGAACCGAAGGGCAAACACAACATGAATGAGGAGATGATAATCAGACGGCGCATAGCAATGTCCTCTGAAGCGTGAAGCAAAAAAAGGAGTACTTCATCATTTAGGATGCCTGGCGAACGTCAGGAGTTCCCTGTGGATGCGTTATCCGCACCTAATCGTTCAAAACCGCAGCGTTGCTCCGGTGGTCAGCCACTGATCCCGTTCCCCCGTCAGGTTGCGGCCCACCACCAGATCGACGTCGATGCGCTCACCGACATGCAACCTTGGCCCGGCCTGCCATGCCTGTTCGCCGCCTTGCTGGCCGTAGCGTTCAGCAATCAGCGTCAGGGAACGGGCCAGGTCGTATTCGACGCCGGTGCCCCAGGTCCAGCGATGGTTTTGCTCGCCATCGTCATAGGCATGGGTCCAGCCGGCATTGAAGTTCAGGCGCAGGGTTTCGAAAGGTTGGTAGGTGAGGGGCAGGTTCAGGTCGACGCCATCGAAGGCGTGGGCCCGATTGAAGGCAAAGTGAGTCGACCCCGCCAGCGCCAACTCAAGGCCAAGGTCTTCCCGGGAGAAAATTTGCGCCTTGAATTGCGGGCTCAACCGGGTTTCCGAGTCCCCGTCGTCGCGGTCGTGCTGCACGGCGGCACCGAGTTGCACGTTGGGCAGACCTTTGAACGTGCAGTCCTGTGACACCACGCTGCTGGATGAGCCGTGCCGACCGTTTTGATACCAGGCGTCGATGTTGCATTCGCCGGGGGCATTGATTCCGGCGTCATCCACCGTATATGCACCGCCGGCAGCGTTGGCTTTGGAGATGATGCTGAGCACCGCAATCAGGCTCAGAGTGAGGCTGACGAACAACAGATTGCGGCGCAGGCGCCGGCCTTGAGCGGCTGGCAGGCTGCGCACGAAGGACGCGAATAGACGAGTGGGGTTTTGCATGAAGTTTATCTCGAAGTTATTTGATGGCGGCGGCGGTCAGCCCCCGATCCTCTACCGATAGGGTTTGCAAGCCGGCCGTCCGGGCCCGGGCGACCAACTCTTCGGTGTCTTCGCCGCCGGGCAGGGCGATCACCACGTCAGGTCGGCTGTCGAGCAACATGAAGTGGTTGCGCAGTCGTTCAGCCAACTTGCCGTGGCGCTGCCAGTTGGGCGGGTAGCGCACGATGTCGGCGCCGTGTTCCCGGGCCCACTCTTCGATGTCACCGCCCAGGTATTGATTGCCACCATGGATCAGCACACGCACGGGGTGCAGGCGCTGGAAGGCGTCGAGGACCCGTCGGCACAGACGGCTGTCGGCGTAATAGCGGCCCGCGCAGATCAAGAGGCGCATGAGGAATTCTCCTTGGTCAGGTCGGTGCTCTCGACCGGTTGCTCGCCGGCACGCTCCAGCAGCGGATAGCCCAGGGCGGCGATGTGGTGATGCACGCGGCGGTAATCGCGCAGGACCCGCTGGAAGATGTCGCCGGACTCCGCCCAGGTGTTCTTGTCTTCCTGCAACTTGCGAAAGTGCTCGCGGCTGGCGTGCGCTTCGAGCCTTCTGACCGTCTCCTTGCGATGGATCAAGTGGTGCGCGGTGGGAATGTCTTCACGCAGAAACACGGTGATCGCCAGGCTCAGGCTTTCCAGCAGTGCGTCGTGCAGCGGCGCGATGTTGCCCAGCTCGAACGCCGAGAACTGTTCGCCACGGCGCAAGCGGCGCATGGCCAACTGCGTCAGGCTGCTGGAAAGAATGTCCGCGGCATGTTCGAGGTTGATCACGAACAGCAGGATTTCCTGGGAACGATCGGCATCGCTGTCACTGATGCCTTCCTTGCCGATGTCCGCCAGGTAAGCCCGAATGGCCGCGCCCAGCAGGTCCAGAGACTGATCGACGCGTCGCACTTCATCGGCACAGGCGGGCACCGAGGTGTGGAACAGCTGCACCAGGCGGCCGAGCATTGCCGAGAGCATGTCGGCCATGCGCAACGCTTCCCGGGCGGCGTTGGACAGGCCGATGTTGGCCACTTCCAGACCCGCTTCGTCGAGGTAGTGCGGCATGCCCGGGTCGACATCCCGCTCGGGGGCCGGCAGCAGATGGGTCAGCCCTTTGGCGAGCACATCGGTCAGGCCGATGAACACCAGCGCCAGCAGCAGATTGAAACCGCTGTGCAGCGACACCACCAACACCGACGGCTCCAGCTTCAGCTCGGCCAGCAGCCCGGCAAACGGCAACACCACCAAGGCACCGACCGCACGCACCAGCAGATTGCCCAGCGGCAAGCGCCGGCCGACGCTCGAACCGGCATTGATCACCGAAGGCAGCGCACCGCCAATGTTCACCCCGAGCACCAGCGCGACGAGGGTGGTTCCCGACAGCAGGCCGGTGGCGGCCAGCGAGACGATCAGCAACACCACCGCCACGCTGGAATGGCACAGCCAGGTGAGGATCAGCGCCAGCAGCAACGCAATCAGCAGATCGCCGTCCAGGCTCTGCATGATCAGCTGGAAGACCGGCGTGCCTTCGACGTCCGCCAGGGTTGAGCCGAGCATGCGCAGGGCCAACAACATCAGCCCCAGGCCGATCAGCGCACAGCCGACGCTTTCGTAGCGTGAGTCATCGCGCAGCCGGAACACCATCAAACCCGCGAGCAACACGATGGGGGTGAGAATTGAAACGTCGACGCTGAGCAGTTGTACCACCAGGGTCGAACCGATATTGGCGCCGAGCATTACCGCCAGCGCCGGCGCCAGCCCCAGGGTCCCGGCGGCCGTAAACGACGTCGCCATCAGGCTGACGGCGGTGCTGCTTTGCAGGATGCCGGTGATGCCGATACCCGACAGCAGCGCCATCCAGCGGTTGTTCAAGTTGTGGCCCAGCCACTGGCGCAGCGGCGTGCCGAAGCCGCGCAACAACGCCGAAGAAATCATGTGAGTGCCCCACAGCAAGAGTGCGATGGAGCCTGCGAGGTTGATCAGTAGAGTCGTTCCCGACATCAGGACTCTCCCTTTTCGATAGGGTTAAGCGCATTCCCCTGTAGGCGTGAGCCTGCTCGCGATAGCGGTGCATCAGTCGACATCTCTTTTGGATGTCCGTCAGCTATCGCGAGCAGGCTCGCTCCCACAGGGGATTGTGGTGTTCAGGTCATTTGGGATTGCCCCCGGATTTCGGGGGCTCAGGCCATCAGAACCACTGCTTGAAGCGGCGGATGTAGATCGTCTTCATGATCTGCGCGAACACGCAGTAGCTGAGCAGGGTGCCCACCAGCCAAGGGAAGTACGCCCACGGCAGCGGTTGCAGGCCGACCAAAGTACCCAGTGGCGAGAACGGAATGTAGATACCCAGCGCCATCACCAACCCGGTCATCAGGATCACCGGCAACGCCGCCGTGCTCTGGAAGAACGGAATCTTCTGCGTGCGCAACATATGCACCACCAGCGTCTGCGACAGCAGCCCCTCGATGAACCAGCCGGACTGGAACAGGCCCTGCATTTCCACGCTGTTGGCGGCGAACACGTACCACATCAGGGCGAAAGTGGTGATGTCGAAGACCGATGAGGTCGGCCCGATCCACAGCATGAAACGGCCAATGTTTTTCGCGTCCCACTTGCGTGGTTTGCGCAGGAACTCCTTGTCCATCTTGTCCCACGGCAGCGACAACTGAGAGATGTCGTACATGAGGTTTTGCAGCAGCAGATGGATCGACAGCATCGGCAGGAACGGAATGAACGCACTGGCCACCAGCACCGAGAACACGTTGCCGAAGTTGGAGCTGGCGGTCATGTTCAGGTACTTCATGATATTGCCGAAGGTCTCGCGGCCCTTGAGCACGCCTTCCTCCAGCACCATCAGGCTCTTCTCCAGCAGAATGATGTCGGCCGATTCCTTGGCGATGTCGGTGCCGCTGTCCACCGAAATGCCGACATCGGCATCGCGCAGGGCAGGGGCGTCGTTGATGCCGTCACCGAGGAAACCCACGGTGTGACCGTTGGCCTGCAACGCCTTGAGCACCCGGGACTTTTGCAGCGGCGTCAACTTGGCGAACACCGTGCGTTCTTCGACCCGCAGCTTGAGGGTGGTGTCGTCCATGCTCTCGATGTCTGGCCCGAGCAGCGGCGTACCGGGTTCCAGCCCGACTTCGCGGCAGATCTTGCAAGTCACCACCGCGTTGTCGCCGGTCAGCACCTTGACGGTCACGCCCATGTCGCGCAGCGCGGCAATCGCCGGGCCCGCGGTTTCCTTCGGTGGATCGAGAAAGGTCAGGAAGCCGCGAACCACCAGCTCGCGCTCATCCGCGGTGTTGTACTGGTTTTTGCTTTGCGCTTTCGGGATCTCGCGGGTGGCGACCAGCAGCACCCGGAAACCGTCCTCGTTGTACTCGTTGGCCAGCGCCAGCAGGTCTTTGCGGCGCTGTGCATCGAGTGCCACGACGGTGCCGTTTTCGTGAATTTGGCTGGCGATGCTCAGCATTTCCTCGACCGCGCCTTTGCACACCATCAGATGATCGTCGCGGCTGTCCTTGACGATGATCGACAGGCGCCGACGGACGAAGTCGAACGGCAACTCATCGACCTTGCTGTAGGCAAACGGCACCCTGAATTTTGGATTGGCATTGGCGAACTGCACCACCGCCTGGTCCATCAGGTTTTTCAGACCGCTCTGGTGATGGCTGTTGAGCCACGCCAGTTCGAGGAGCGTGTCGTCGCGCCGGCCGTTGCTGTCGACGTGGTGCTCAAGGATGATCTTGTCCTGGGTCAGGGTGCCGGTCTTGTCGGTGCACAGCACGTCCATCGAACCGAAGTTCTGGATCGCATTGAGGCGCTTGACCACCACTTTGCGCTTGGCCATGGCCATCGCGCCTTTGGCCAGGTTGGCGCTGACAATCATCGGCAGCATTTCCGGGGTCAGGCCGACCGCGACTGCCAGCGCAAACAGGAACGCGTCACTCCAGTCGCCCTTGGAGAAGCCGTTGAGCAGGAACACGATCGGCACCATGACCAGCATGAAGCGGATCAACAACCAACTGACGCTGTTCACCCCGCGGTCGAAGGCTGTTTGCACCCGCGAACCGACAATCGCTTTGGCCAGCGAGCCGAAGTAGGTACGCGGGCCGGTTGCGACCACCACCGCTTTGGCCGTGCCGCTGACCACGTTGGTGCCCATGAAGCAAATGTTCGGCAGGTCCAGCAGGTTGGATTGATCGGCAGCGCTGCGGGTCGCCGACTTCTGTGCGACGTCGCCCAGGGTGTCGTACTTCTCGACAGGCAAGGCTTCGCCGGTCAGCACCGCCTGGCTGATGAACAGGTCGCGGGATTCGATCAGGCGGATGTCCGCCGGGATCATGTCCCCGGCGCTGAGCTGAACGATGTCGCCGGCCACCAGTTCGCGCATCGGCACTTCGCGCAGCACCGGGGTGTTGCCGTTTTGTCCGCGTCGCAGCACGGTTGCGGTGGTGCGCACCATGGCTTTGAGGGCTTCGGCGGATTTGGCCGAGCGGTATTCCTGCCAGAACCGCAGCAGGCTGCTCAGGGTAACCATGGTCATGATAATGATGACTTTGGTCAGGTCCGCTTCGTCGCCTTCGCCCTGGCTGATCGGCAGCCAGTAATCGGTGAAGAAACTGATGCCTGCCAGGGTCAGCAGGACATAGATGAAGGGATTGTTCAGGGCCTTGAGCAGTTGGACGATGGCGTGAGGCGGCTTGTCGTGGGCGACCTCGTTATAGCCTGCGCGGGCTAGCCGGCCTTCGGCCTCGAGTTCAGTCAAACCGTCAGGGGTGGCGTTGAGATTGGCGAGGGTCACGGTCAGGTTGTTTTGCGCTTCCCGGGCGGCGCGCATCGACAGTTTGGCGTTATCGCTGCTGGCGCCTTTGGCGCGAGTATTCGGCGTTTTTACAGTCGTCATTGTGTGTGCTCCTGCCGCCGTCTTGCGGCACGACACACGGCTCGCTCAACTATTCATAGGCGAGCGAATGTATGTCGAGTCGCAAACAGGCGATCAATTTCGAAAGTGTTGTTTTCTTGTGTTTTAACGTTCGCTGCGTATCAATCAAAAGTTGATGCGCAGCGAACCGTCTACTGGCTTCGTCCATAACTAACTCCGATAACTTTGTGTTTTAACAGGCAATAAGAAGTTGCCGAATTCCCTATCAAGGAAAACGCTGGGGGAAGAACTTTAAAGTGTCTTCAGGTCAACTGAATGCGCGGGGCTCGAGGGTAAGGCCGAGCATCCGCGCGATGCGCCGACTCGGTGGTTCCTGGCTGTCGTCGAAGCTCCAGCGTTGCTGAAGCCGACCCGTCATCGGGCAGACGCGCCAGTTGGCACGAGGGTGTGCCTTGGCAGGGGCGGAAGGGCTGGAAAACGGGGCGCTGACCCAAGTCGTCAACAGGCGTTCACGGCACAGTTTGACCCGCATGGTCGATGCAAAGGCGCGCACGCCCGGCATTACGGTGGTTTTGAAGTTCATAACATGCCTCTGGACCGGACGGACGCCGGTGAGGCAAGTTACGGTGGAGCATCAAGCTCTAGCGCAGCTCACCCGACCGAAAAATCGAGTCCCGTCATTTACTGGGTTATGTGCCAGGCTCCGCGAATTCGCAGTGACCCGACAGCGACTAGATACTGTGTCCATTGGATTCTTTTGTGAGTTGAAAAAAGGCCTTCGTCGAAGGCCCGGGCAATTTACTCAGGGAGGTGGGTGAAGTCAACCGCCAATACCCGCCAAATACCAAGATGAATGGGGAAAACATCGAAACTTGATATTGAAGTTAGAACTGGTTCAGCTAATTGACAGTTAGTTGCATACGAAATGGCTGCCAGCCCCCTAATGGCCCTCCGGCTTACAACATTCCCTGTAGGAGTGGACCTGCTCGCGACAGCGGTCTGTCAGCCGACGTCGATGCTGGCTGACCCGCCGCTGTCGCGAGCAGGCTCACCCCCACTGATGTCACTCGTGATAATCCAGAACAATTGTATTGCCCATCCCTGTCTGTTTCGGCAAGGACGGGCTGCGTACCTTGGGTCCACTGCAACCTCACAAGGACCCGCTCATGCTGACCCGATTGGTACTGCCGTTTGCCCTGTTGTTCACCCTCCATGCCGCCCATGCGGCGGATAGCGAAAAATGGTATCCCTCGAAATACGGCGCCAACGATGAAATCGGCGCGCTGAATCTGTTAAACGCCGAGTCGGTGATCAACGCCTCCAAATTGATCAAGAGCGGCAAAACCTATCCGCTGGCCGTGCCCATCGACAAGACTCTGCCAGCCTTCCGTCACCGCAGTTTTCACCTGACCAACATCCAGCCGGGCGAGGCGGGTGGCACCACCATGGGGCCTAACAAGTTCACCTTCAACGATGAACTGGTGGTCGGCTGGACCGGTGTCGGCACCCAACTCAACGGCATCGGCCATATCGGCATCGACAATGTCTACTACAACGGCAACCGTGCGGCGGACTTCGTCACCGTCGAAGGCGTGAAAAAACTCGGCATCGAAAAAGTCCCGCCCATCGTCACCCGTGGCGTGGTGCTGGACATGACCGCCGTGTACGGCAGCGCCATCGTGCCGGAGAAAACCGAGTTCAGCGTTGCCGACATCCAGAAGGCACTGGACCTGCAAGGCATCAGCATCCAGAAGGGCGACGTGGTGCTGTTCAACACCGGTTGGCTGGAACTGCTGGGCAAGGACAACGAGAAATTCCTCGCCGTGGAGCCGGGCATCGGCATGGCGGCGGCCAAATGGTTGGCGGACAAGCAGATCGTCGCGTTCGGCGGCGACACCTGGGCCTCGGAGATCTACCCGGCGAAAGACGGCCAGGAGTTCCCGGTCAACCAGTTCATGCTGGCCAAGAACGGCATCTACAACCTTGAATTGATCGACAGCCGCGCGCTGGTGAAGGACAAGGCCTGGGAGTTCATGTTCGTCCTCGGACAGCCGCTGTACAAGGGCTCGACCCAGGTCAACATCAACCCGGTCGCGATTCACTGACACCTGGTGCCACCGATGACGGGCGGGGGATGACGAATACTCATCCCCTGGCCCGTTGTTGTCATTTGTTGCCCATCAGCCCGGCCAATAGAGTGAAGCGTGCGCCATAGGCGTACCCCTTCAATTCGAATGATCGCCTGCCGAACGCCGGCGAGGGAGTTTTTGATGTCCGCTATTTTGGGCCAGCAGTTTATCGACGGGCAGCGCAGCGCTCTGGGCGGCGAAACGTTGCAGAGTTTCGACGCCAGTACCGGGCAAGCACTGCCCTATGTTTTTCATCAGGCCAATGATCAGGAAGTCGAGCTGGCAGTGACGGCCGCCACGCGAGCTTTTGCCCCGTTTCGTCAGCTGTTGCCGTTACGACGTGCGGAATTTCTTGGCGCAATAGCTGATGAAATCGATGCGCTGGGTGACGATTTTATCGCCTTGGTGTGCCAGGAAACCGCCTTGCCCGAAGGGCGGATTCGCGGTGAGCGCAATCGCACCACGGGCCAGTTACGCTTGTTTGCGCAGGTGTTGCTCCGGGGTGATTTTCTCGGTGCGCGGATCGATCAGGCTCAGCCCGAACGCACACCGTTGCCGCGCCAGGACATCCGTCAGTACCGCATCGGCGTCGGCCCGGTCGCCGTGTTCGGAGCGAGCAATTTCCCACTGGCGTTTTCCACCGCCGGTGGCGATACCGCTTCTGCGCTGGCCGCCGGTTGCCCGGTGGTGTTCAAGGCCCACAGCGGGCACATGGCGACCGCGGATCGCGTGGCCGGCGCCATCGTGCGCGCGGCACAGCGCACCGGCATGCCTTCGGGCGTGTTCAACATGATTTACGGCGCGGGTGTCGGCCAGGGGTTGGTCAAGGCCGATGGCATCAAGGCCGTCGGTTTCACCGGTTCATTGAAGGGCGGTCGAGCCTTGTCCGACCTGGCCGCCGCGCGCCCGCAACCGATCCCGGTGTTCGCCGAGATGTCGAGCATCAACCCGGTGATCCTGCTGCCTGAGGCGCTGAACACCCGTGGCAGCCAAGTCGCCGAGGAACTGACCGCGTCGATCAACCTCGGCTGCGGCCAGTTCTGCACCAGCCCCGGACTGATCATCGGTCTGCACTCGCCGCAGTTCAGCGAGTTCCTGGACGTATTCGCGCAAAACATGGGCAGCCAACCGGCCCAGACCATGCTCAACGCTGGCGCCCTGAACAGCTATCGCGCAGGTCTTCAACACATCGTGGCCCACGAACGGGTCGATCACCTCGCCGGTCAGCCGCAGGGCAAATCCACGGCACAACCGCAGCTGTTCAAGGCCGACGTACAGTTGTTGCTCGACGGCGATCCGTTGTTGCAGGAAGAAATCTTCGGCCCGGCCACGGTGGTGGTGGAGGTCGCAGACCCGCACCAACTGCGCGCCGTGCTCGGCAGTTTGCACGGTCAACTGACCGCCACGCTGATTGCCGACCCGGCGGACCTGGATCGCTTCGGCGACCTGTTGCCGCTACTCGAAGACAAGGTCGGACGCTTGCTGCTCAACGGCTACCCGACCGGCGTCGAAGTCAGCGATGCGATGGTGCATGGCGGACCCTATCCAGCCACTTCGGATGCGCGCGGCACCTCAGTCGGCACCTTGGCCATTGATCGCTTCCTGCGGCCGGTCTGCTACCAGAACTATCCTGATGAGTACCTGCCCCAGGCGCTGCAAAACGCTAACCCGCTGAGCCTCAATCGACTGGTCGATGGCCAGTGGAGCAGGGCGCCCCTGAGCTAACCACTTTGCCCACGCCGGCAAATGGCGGCGTGGGCCTGACGGATTTGTCCATTGAATCGAGCACACACCGATATGGTTCCTTCACTTGGCAGCATCGCTTCGCGGCTTCGACTCAAACAACTGCGGTTGCTGATCGCGCTGGACGATCGTGGCTCGTTGCACAAGGCCGCCGAGCACATTTCGATTTCCCAGTCCGGCGCCACCAAGGCCTTGCACGAAGTCGAGTCGTTGCTTGGGATGCCGCTGTTCGAACGTCAGCCCAAGGGCCTGGTTGCTAATGAAATGGGCCGTTGCATGATTCGGTATGCACGGCTGATCTACAGCGACGTCGAACATTTGCGCGAGGAAATGCTCAGCATCATGCAGGGCCAGGGCGGGCGGTTGTCGGTAGGCGTGATCATGGGCGCGGTGCCGTTGCTGACCCGGGCCCTGAGCGAATTAAGGCTCAAGCAGCCGGAGTTGTCCGTGGAACTGGTGGAAAACACCAGCGCCACCTTGCTCGGTTTGCTGGATCAAGGGCGGCTGGACCTGGCGATCTGTCGCACCAGCGTCGGCCAGCGCTCGGACGCTTATGACTGCATCGAACTCAGCGAAGAGCCCTTGGCGGTGGTCGCCAGCAAAGACCATCCGTTGGCCCGTGCCGAGTCGTTGCAGTTGTCGCAACTGAGCGATTACCGGTGGGTGGTCTACCCCAAGGACATGCCGATGCGCCAGGCCCTGGAGCGTGAGTTAAATGAGGCGGGGCTGGAGATTCCGCGTTATCCGCTGGAAACCTCATCGACCTTCGCCACCATTCTGTTGGTGCAGCAGGACCCGACCTTGCTGGCGGTGATCCCGGTGGAAGTCGCGCAATTCTGCGAGCAACACGATTTGCTGGTGAAATTGCCGGTGTCCATGCGCGCGCTGATCGAGCCTTATGGTGTGATCAGCCGGGTCGGCGCCGACCTGTCTCCGGCAGCGACCCTGCTGATCAACGAGCTGAAGCAGGACCTGACTACTTGATCACAATCGGATTCACTGGCGCACCGGTCCCGCCGACAATCTTCAACGGCGCGGCGGTGTAGAGGACCTGCCACTGGCCGTCTTCGGCGCAATCTGTGGCCAGGTCGTCGAGCAGCGCCACTTCGGTGAAGGTCACGCCGAGGTTGCGCATCAAGGCATTGTGCAGCGGGATCAACACGCCCGAGGAGGGGTCGACCGCCACTTCGTTGGCCATGGTGTCGGTCACCAGGTTGGGAATTTCCATCTGGTGAAACCACTCCACCAGCTCGCGGCTGAAGGTCAGGCCCGGCTCGGCGAAGTCCTTGTAGAACTCTTCCGGTTCGCGCTCATAGAACGAGCCGATCCAACCCGTGCGGATGATCAGGATGTCGCGTTTCTCGATCTCGATGCCCTGGGCTTTTGCTGCGGCCAGCAGGTCCAGGTGATTGAAGGTCTCCCCCTTGTCCAGCACCGCTTTGCCGCGATGGCGCGCCATGTCGATCAGCACCGCGCGGCCGACAATTCCGCGTTCGGCAATCGGCAGGATGCTGGCCTTGTCCATGCTGCCGATGGTGCTCATGGCGTCGTAGCCGTTCCACAGTTTGTTGTCGTGCCAGACGTGGCCGAGCGCATCGTATTGAGTCGAGCCTTGCAGGTGCATGAAGATCACATCGTCGGCGTATTCCACGTGACCGTCAAAGTGGGTCTTGCCCGCCAGGAAGTGGCCCTTGTCCAGCACGTTGACACGCATCGACGGGCGTCGGCCGGGCCACAACGGCTCGCCCTTGGGATGGCCGATCTGCACTTGCAGGGTGAAGGTCTTGCCTTGGCGCACCGAGGCGATGCCCCGGAGGATCTCGGCGCTTTGCAGGTAATTCAGGGCCCCGACTTCATCGTCCGGCCCCCATTTGCCCCAGTTAGTGGGCAGGCCTTCGAGCAAGGCCTTGATGTCGGGAGATCGGTCGGCGGCGGTATTGTTGGGATTGTGGTCGCACATGAGGTTGTCCTTGGTTTGAGCCGATTCGGCAGGCCAGTACAAATCCCCGTGTGGGAGTGAGCCTGCTCGCGATGGGGAGTGCCAGTTAACCTTGATGCGTCTGACATACCGCTATCGCGAGCAGGTTCGCTCCCACAGGGGTTTATTTGATCGGGGAGAAATCGGCGGCGATCAGCAGTTTCGATTCCATCTTTTCCAGCATCGGGAACGCTTTCGGCACGAAACCCTCAAGCCAGTCAGGGTCCTGATACAGCGCGGCCCGTTTCTTGATCCGGTCATCAAGGCTCTCGTAGGCCCAGATGTGGATCACCTGATTCAGCTCGCCGATTTCGGTGTACCACCAACCCACCAGCGTGGTGTAGCGGGAGATCACGGGTAGCCCGGCCTCCTCGAAGTGCTTGAGGTAGGTCTGCATTTTTCCGATTTGAATCGTGTAGGTGCGCATTTCGTAAAACATGGGCGTGTTCTCTTCAGGAATGAGTGCCGTGCCAGGCGTTGCTGATGATTCGCTCAATGTCGGCGGCGGTGGTCAGGCGTGGGTTGACCAGCACGTTGCCGCTGCGCATCGAGTCACTGACCATTTGCGGCATGTAATCCAGGTCCACGCCCAGGTCCTTGATGTTGTCGGGAATGCCGATGGCCTTGTTCAGCGCCACCACGTGGTCCACCACTTTGTGCCCGGCGCGGGCCAGGCTCAGGCCGTCGATGTCTTCGCCCATGGCGATGGCAATCTCGCGAAACAGCTCCGGGCAGGCCGCCAGGTTGTATTCGATGACGTAGGGCAACAGCGTGGCGTTGGCGATGCCGTGGGGAATGTTGAAGACGCCGCCGAAGGTATGGGAGATCGCATGCACGTTGCCCAGTTTCGATTGGGCGAAGGCCACGCCCGCCAGGAACGACCCAAGCAGCATCTGTTCCCGGGCGTGCAGGTCGGAGCCGCTGAAAAATGCCTTGGGCAGGTGCGTGCAGATCATCTTGATCGCTTGCAGCGCCAGGGCCTGGCTGACCGGGTTGGCCTGCTTCGACACGTAGGATTCGATGGCGTGGGTCAAGGCGTCCATGCCCGTCGCAGCGGTGATCGACGGTGGAAGTTTGAGCGTCAGCTCGGCGTCGAGAATCGCCAGTTTCGGAAACAGCGCCGGGCTGATGATCACGGTCTTGAACAGGGTCTTGGTGTTGGTGAACACGGTGGAGGCGGTGCATTCGCTGCCAGTGCCGGAGGTGGTCGGGATCGCGAAGATCGGCAGGGGTGGGTGCAGCAGTTTGTCGTAGCCCTCGTAGTCGAGGATGTTGCCGGGGTTGGTGGCCATGGCCGCCACGCCCTTGGCGGTGTCGATGCTGCTGCCGCCACCGACACCGATCACCGAGTCACAGTCGTGGTTTTTCAGGAAGGCCACGGCTCGTTCCAGCACGTCGGTGGTGGGGTTCGGTTCGACGCCGGAAAACACTTCATAGCCGATGTCACTCTCGGCCAGGGAGGCGAAAAAACCTTCCATCACGCCCGACGCCATCAGCCCTGCGTCAGTGACCACCAGCAGTTTTTTCCGAACATGGGGCTTGAGCAATGCACCGGCCTGACGCACCAGGCCATTGCCGCTTTTCAAAGTGGTGGGGAAATAAAACTGGAACGGGTTCATGGGTTTCTCCGGTTCTTATTGGTCCGCAGACAGTAATAAGCGTGGGAGGCGGCTGATAATGAAAAGGTCTGATCCGCCGATCACCCTTTGTCATCCCCCGGCGAGGCGGGTCCTGGTGGTAACGTGAGGTTTTCCAACCGTCAGGAGCATCGTCATGGATTTGGGTATTTCAGGTCGCTGGGCCATCGTCTGCGCCGCCAGTAAGGGCCTGGGTCTGGCCTGTGCGCGGGCCTTGGCGAAGGAGGGCGTCAACCTGGTGATCAACGCCCGGGGTGACGAAACCTTGCAGGCTGCCGCTACAGAATTGCGCAGCCTGGCGCCGGGCATCGACGTGCGCACGGTGGCCGGGGACATCAGCACGCCCGCAGTGCGCGACCAGGTGTTGGCGGCGTGTCCGCAGGTGGACATCCTGATCAACAACGCTGGCGGACCGCCCCCGGGTGACTTCCGTGACTGGCAGCGCGACGACTGGCTGAAGGCGCTGGATGCCAACATGCTCACGCCCATCGAGCTGATCAAGGCCTGCGTCGATGGCATGGCCGAGCGCGGTTTCGGGCGTATCGTCAACATCACCTCCGGCGCGGTGAAGGCGCCAATCGATGTGTTGGGACTGTCCAATGGCGCACGCAGCGGCCTGACCGGTTTTATCGCCGGGCTTGCACGCCAGTCGCGGCTGGCCGGGCATAACGTGACGATCAACAATCTGCTGCCGGGACCGTTCGAGACCGAGCGTTTGCACAAGACCCTGAGCGCCGCCGCCGAGGCCAATGGCACCAGCGTCGAAAGCATCAGCGAACAGCGGCGCAAGCACGTGCCGGCCCAGCGCTTCGGGCAACCCGATGAGTTCGGCGCCTACTGCGCGTTCATCTGCAGCGCCAATGCCGGTTTCCTCACCGGGCAAAACCTGCTGCTGGACGGCGGCAGTTACCCCGGGACGTTCTGATCTTTTCGGGGGATGACGTTTGGTGATCCCCTAATCAGATCCCCTCATTATTCAGCCCGAGGACGCGTGATTAGAGTTGGGGTGCTTACCCAATACCCGTCAGCCAAGATGTAAACCCAGTAGGAGCGAGGCTTGCCCGCGAAGGCGATGTGTCATTAACAATGATGTCCACTGACACTCCGCCTTCGCGGGCAAGCCTCGCTCCTACAGGTTTTGCGTTAATAGGCGGGTATTGGGCCGCTTGCACCCACAACAACAAGAGCGCCCCTCATGAACAATCCGAGTGCTGAAACCCTGCGGCTCGCCGCCGCGTCTGCCACCGAGCGTCCGACCAGCGTGCGCTGGCGGATCTTCCTCATCATGTTGCTGCTGACCGCCATCAACTACATCGACCGCGCTTCGCTGTCGGTGGCCTTGCCGCTGATTTCCAGTGAGTTCCAGATCCCTCCCGCGCTGGAAGGCTTGATGCTCAGTGCGTTTTTCTGGTCGTACGCATTGATGCAGATTCCCGGCGGCATGCTGCTGGACCGTTTTCAGACCCGTCGCGTCATCGTCATCGCGACTGTCGCCTGGGGCGCCTTCCAGGCCTTGGCTGCTGGTGCGCATAACTGGATCACGCTGTTGATTACGCGCATGGGGCTGGGCATCGCCGAGTCGCCGATCATGCCGGCCGGGGCCAAACTCAACGGCGCCTGGCTGACCCCCAACGAACGCGGACGCGGCGCGGTGCTGGTCGATGGCGGCGCACCGCTGGGCAGTGCTTTCGGCGCGATCATCATTGCCGGGCTGATCGGCTGGTTCGATTCCTGGCGCATCGCCTTCGTGATCGCCGGTATCGGCACCATGCTTGCCGGTGTACTGGCGTGGAAATACATCCGCAACCATCCCAGCGAACACCCCGGTGTCAACGCGGCGGAACTGGCGCACATCACCGAAGGCAATCGCAAAGTCAGCCAACCCGGCACGGTGACCAGCATCTCCCTCAAAGAGCTGCTCAAGGACCGTTCGGTGCTGGCGATGTTCGCCGGTTACTGCTGCATTCTCAGCGTGTTCTACGGTTTGCTGACCTGGATGCCGAGCTACCTGCACCAGACCCACGGCCTGAACATTTCGAGCATGGGCGGTGCGACCTTCCTGATTTTCATGTGCGGTTTCGTCGGCGAGCTGGTGGGCGGTTATCTGGGGGATAAATGGAAAACCAGCGGCGCCTCGCCCAACCTGGTGATGCGCAGCATGTTCAGTGGTTCGGCGCTGGTCGCGGCCCTGTGCATGCTGGCGGTGGCCTATACCAATGAAGCCGGCAAGGCCATCGGTCTGCTCTGCGTAGCGATGTTTTTCATTCGCTGGTGCGGCATGTACTGGTGCATTCCGTCGATCCTCGGCGGCACCTCGAAAACCGGTGTGCTGGCCGGCACCATGAACTTCTGCGGCAACATGGCCGGGGTTATCGTGCCGATCCTGATCGGATTGATCGTGCAGTTCACCGGCTCGTATTTCCTGGTGCTGATCTTCTTCGTGGTCATGGCCATGCTGCTGGCGATATTCTCCAGCCTGATCGATTATCGGGAACGAGGGCTGGCTTGACATGAGCGGAGGGCAGGTGAGCGTCGATATCGAATGCGTGGTGGTCGGCGCCGGCGTGGTTGGCCTGGCGGTGACCAGGGCACTGGCCCGTAGCGGGCGGGAAGTGATCCTGATCGAAGCCGGCGAGGGGATTGGTGTGGGCATCAGTTCGCGCAATTCAGAAGTGATCCACGCCGGCATCTATTACCCGAGCGGCAGCCTGAAAGCGCAATTGTGCGTGGAGGGCAAGCATCGCCTGTACGCCTTTTGCGATGAGCGCGGTGTCGATTACCAGCGCCTGGGCAAGTTGATCGTGGCCACCGATGACAGCCAGTGCGCGGCCTTGCAGAGGTTGCTGGAGCAGGGCCGGCGCAATGGCGTCGATGACTTGCAATGGCTGGACGCCGGGCAGGCTCGGTCGCTTGAACCGGCGCTGTCCTGCGTCGCCGCGCTCTGGTCGCCGTCCACCGGGATCGTCGATTCCCATGCGCTGATGTTGGCGCTTCAGGCAGACGCCGAAGCCTCGGGCACTTCGATTGCCTTGCACACGCCGTTGGTGTCCGCCCGTTGCACCGAACAAGGTTTCGAATTGCACATGGGCGGCGCACAGCCGATGACCTTGACCTGTCGCGAGTTGATCAATTGCGCCGGTTTGTCCGCGCCGGAGGTGGCGAGCCGGATCGAAGGCTTGCCGACGCAATACGTTCCCGAGGCACGCCTGTGCAAGGGCAGTTATTTCAGTTTCAGTGGCCGGGCGCCATTCCGGCATCTGGTGTATCCGGCACCGGAGAGCGCCGGCCTGGGCGTGCACATGACCCTCGATCTTGGCGGGCAGGCGCGTTTCGGGCCGGACGTCGAATGGGTCGACCATGTCGATTATCGCGTCGATCCGCGCCGGGTCGACGGGTTCTATCAGGCCATCCGCCGCTACTGGCCGACGTTACCCGATAACAGCCTGCAACCCGCCTACAGCGGCATCCGCCCGAAGATTTCCGGCCCGACCGAACCGGCCGCCGACTTCCTCATCAGCGGCCCGGTCGAGCATGGTGTGCCGGGGTTGGTGAATCTGTTCGGCATCGAATCACCGGGCCTCACCAGCTGCCTGGCGCTGGCTGATCGGGTGGTACAACGCCTGACACCGCATTCCCTGTAGCAGCTGTCGCGTTGCGGTGAGGTGCCGGTTATCAGCGTCTGCGCTGCCAGCCGCCGAGCGGTCTATGCTTGCCAGTGTGCCCATCGTAATGGGAGAACTCTGATGATCAACATACGCACTGCCCGCATGCTTGCCGATTACAAGCAATGGGCCGATGAGCGCCTCTTTGACAGCCTGGCCGCGCTGCCGCCGGGGGAGGTCAACAAAGAGCGGGTGTCGGTGTTCAAGAACATGATCGGCACCCTGAATCACATCTATGTCGTGGACTGCATCTGGCAGGCTCACCTCGAAGGCCGAGGGCACGGCTTCAAAACCTCACACGATCTGCTCCATCCCGACCTGGCTGATTTGCGCATGGCGCAAAAGGACATCGATCACTGGTATTGCAACTGGAGCGCAAGGCAGACCGAGAGGTCGCTGGATAAGCCGGTCGAGTTCACGTTCGTCTCCGGCGAGAGCGGCACCATGAGCGCCGGCGCGATGCTGCTGCACGTGGTCAATCACGCCAGTTACCACCGCGGCTGGGTGATCCAGATGTATTTCGACATCCCGGCGATGCCACCGATGACCGACCTGCCGATCTTCCTGCGCGAGACCGATCCGGCTTTCAACGCGCTCAAAGCACCGGCAACTCAGCCGACATGTGTTGCGCAATTCGCGAACGCAACCAACGTTCTGCCGGGTCGTTATCGTTGACCCCGTTCCAGACCATGGACAGTTCGGACAGCACGATGTCAAACGGCGGGTCGTCGGCCCGCAGCTGGCTGCTGCCTTCGATCAGCGCACACGCCGCGTAATCCGGCACCGTGGCCAGCAGGTCGGTGCCGGCCAGCAGGGCACGCAACCCGGCGAATTGCGGCACCGCCAGCACCACCCGCCGCGAGCGGCCGATGCGCGCCAGATCGTTGTCGATAGCACCGGTCAAGTCTCCGGAAAAAGACACCAGCGCATGAGGGCGTTCGCAATATTCATCCAGGGTCAGGGGGCCGGGACGGTTGTCGCCACGCAGAATCTTCACGCTCAGGTCGCGCAATTTCTTGCGCTTGGCATTGGCCGGCAGCTCCGTGGTGTAACTGATCCCGACGGAAATCTCCCCGGAGGCCAGCATCGGTGACATCAGCAAGTAATTCACCCTTCGCACCACCACCACGACGTTCTGCGCCTCTTCGCGTATTTGCTTGAGCAGCGGCGGAAACAGACCGAACTCGGCGTCGTCGGACAAGCCGATGCGGAACACATCGCGGCTGGTGGACGGGTCGAAATCCTTGGCCCGGCTGACCGCGCCGGAAATGGTGTCCATCGCCGGCTGCAACTCCTTGAGAATCGCCAACGCCCGTTGGGTCGGCTCCAACACCCGACCGTTGCGCACCAGCAGCGGGTCGTCGAACAGATCGCGCAACTTGGCCAGCGAAGCACTGACAGCGGGCTGACCGAGAAACAGTTTCTCCCCGGCCCGGGTCAGGTTCTTCTCGAACATCAACGTTTCGAAAATCACCAGCAGGTTCATGTCCACGCGGCGCAGGTCGTTGCGGTTCATTGCGGCGTTCTCGCTGGGGTTCAGGGTCTTTTCAGTAAAGCATCAAACCCGAGCGATGCGACGGTGACCCTCGATGACAGTAAGGAGCGGGGGTATAGTCATTTGTCTGTTTGGCACCGCGTAATCCGGATAGATACTGCCCAAGGGGATGACTGCCATTCATCTGGAAACATACCCAACCTGTTATTTCTGACAGTAGCCAACCGCCCTTTCTAACACCTTAAATAACTCCGTCGCCCAGCCCCCCTCGACAGGAGTCTCCCCCATGCTCGTGCAACCCGTCCGTCACCCCTTTTCCATGCTGCTGCGTGAACCAGAAATCCCCGGTGCCCGTCTACTGGACTCTTCCACTGACGTCTGGGCAATCAAC
>NZ_RXHX01000023.1:0-104514 GCF_005930655.1 Pseudomonas sp. FSL W5-0299 | reverse complement strand
CGTTCGTTATCGGTCGTAAGGCGTGGCTGTTCAGCGACACGCCCAAAGGCGCTACCGCCAGTGCTCAGATCTACAGCTTGGTGGAGACCGCCAAGGTCAACGGCCAAGAGCCTTATACGTGGCTACGCCACGTACTGGAACAGTTACCACATGCGCAGTCGGTGGCGGACTATGAAGCACTGCTGCCGTGGAACTGTTCGCCAGAGATACGACGTTAAGCCTGACCCTATCGTGGGTGGTTGGATCGTACGCTATCGAGACCTTTCGATATCCTTTGCTGTACCGCCAAATCCACCATGCACGTAATAGATTCGCGACGTTTTTTGGGCCTCCAAAGCCCTGTAAAAACAGAAAATACTACCCCCGGTACAACAATAGTCCTACCCCCGGTACAGGTCCAAAATGGCTCACATGAGCACAGATAGGGCGTACTTCTGTATTTATGTGGCATTTATGTGGCATTTAAATACCACAGAAATAGGGCCCATATTTTGTGCCACCTGAAATACCCGGCCTTGGCATTTTCCCCCGGTGTCAGGATAGTTGTCGCCTCTCCGGTTTTTCCTAAAAAAGTATATCGGGGGCGGAAAGAGACTGGTCGTGCCGTACTATTCACCTGAACGCAGAGCCGCATTACTTAAGATGCTGCTTCCCCCGCTGAACCTGTCGATGGCCGAGGTTTCCCGGCGCGAAGGGGTCAGCGAAATGTCTTTGTCCAACTGGCGCAAGCAGCTCAGTTCTGAAGGAAATGCAGTGTCCGAAAACAAGCCGTTGACCGAGAACTGGTCAGCCGAAACCAAGTTTGCTGTTGTCCTTGAAGCGGCCGGCTTGTCCGAGATCGACCTCGGCGAGTATTGCCGCCGCAAAGGCCTTTACCCCGAGCAGATCACGGCGTGGCGACAAGCGTTTATCGCTGGCCAGAAGTCGGAAAAAGCCCAGCAAAAAGAAGACCGAGAGCAGTCTCGCAAAGATAAGAAACGCATTCAGGAACTTGAGCGCGAACTGCGCCGCAAAGACAAGGCGCTGGCTGAAACCGCCGCGTTGCTGGTGCTGCGAAAAAAGCTCAACGATTACTGGGGGATCGACAACGAGGACGACTGACCGCGTTGCCGGAACGGCAGTTACTCGTGACCTGGTTGAGTGAGGCCCGGGTGGCAGGAGCCCGAAAGATCAGGGCATGCCAGGAAGTCGGTCTCTCGCTCAGAACCTTGCAGCGCTGGAGCGAAACCGAGGCTGTTCAGGCCGATGCCCGAACGACCACGGTACGGCCCACGCCACGCAATGCGTTGAGCGAGGTCGAACGACAAGCGATCATGAGCCTGTGCAACAGCCCGGCGTACGCCCATTTGCCGCCCAGCCAGATCGTGCCGAGGTTGGCCGACCAACAGCGCTATCTGGCGTCGGAAGCGACGTTTTATCGAGTGCTGCGTGCAGCGGGTCAACAACAGCATCGTGGTCGTAGCCAGCCCCCCAGGCGCCACGCCGCACCGACGACTCACGCGGCCAAAGGCCCTAACCAGGTGTGGTCATGGGACATTACGTACCTTCCCTCGCCAGTGCGTGGCAAGTATTACTACCTGTACCTGATCGAGGATATTTACAGCCGCAAGGCCGTGGGCTGGGAGGTTTACGAAGAAGAAAGCGGCGAGAAGGCGGCTGCGCTACTGCAACGTAGCGTGATCGGCGAGCAGTGTTTGCACGAGCCACTGGTGTTGCACTCGGACAATGGTGCACCGATGAAATCGCTGACGCTGTTGAGCAAAATGCATGATCTGGGCATCACGCCGTCCCGTGGCCGACCGCGAGTAAGCAATGACAACCCGTACTCGGAATCACTGTTCCGGACGTTGAAGTACTGCCCGCAATGGCCGACAAATGGCTTTGCCAGCCTGGACGCCGCCCGAGCCTGGGTAAGGGATTTTATGCGCTGGTATAACCACGAGCACCGGCACAGCCGAATCCGCTTCGTGACACCGGCCGAACGGCACCGTGGCCAGGATCAGCAGATCCTGGCTCGGCGTCATGAGCTGTATGAGCAAGCGCGGGAGAAATGCCCGGAGCGCTGGTCTGGACAGACACGAAACTGGGAGCCGATCGGCACGGTGCTGCTGAACCCGGATCGGGAACAGCAGGTCGAGAAAAGAGCGGCATAGTTAGACGGTTGACGCGACAACTACCTTGAAAAACGCCGTTTTTGTGCCACTGAAATAACCAAACTTTGGCACTGTTGTGCCACTAAAATAGCCAAACATTGGCATTCTTATGCCAGCAAAATAGTAAGTGAGCTATTTATGCGCCACAGGTAGAGAAATAGGGGGCCGCGTCTGGGACAGGTGGTGACTTTGAATGTGGGGTTCATGGAGCGCTTACGGTGAAAGTGCCGAAGAGGCCCTGCGGAACATAGTCGAGGGCTACCAGCGGTTTCGCGACGAGGTCTATCCTTAGCAGGCTGCCCTGTTCAAGAAGCTCGCCCACGAACAGGCACCTCGCGCCATGTTCATCACCTGCGCCAACTCGCGCATCGCCCTGGGAGCACATCAACCTGACCGGCGATTACGTCTGGCGGCAAAGCCGCAAGCTTGAAGAGGGGAAATTCAGGCCACTACGGCAGGTCGGAAACCCTTAGCGTACGATTTTTTCCGAATTCTGCGGCCCCCCCTTTATAGAACAACCGCATGCGAAGAAAATGTCCTAATTTTCCCTTATCTCGGCATGACCCCCTGTTGACGTCGGTTGCAGCGCTTCAAGTTCAGCCTCGATAGCAGCGATGTCGGTATCGATCAAATCGTCGAGCAAGCTGGCTTGATCCGGGCTTAATTGCTCGCTGCGCTTGACAACTTTGATGCGCTTGAGCAGCGCGATCTCGTAGGCCAGTTTCTCGTTTATCTGCCGATGTAACGGAGCACGCGGGTCAAGTTGAATACAAATAGATGGTCAGATGCAATGCAAATGGGTGGTCAACTACGTGCAATTACGCAAACTGCAAGATCGCGAGTTTATCCCTATTGTTCACAGGGAGTGTCAAAACTGCTCTGACCCACTCATTATATGACCCGATTGTCATCTCGGCATGTTGTCCGCTGGCAGACGGCAACCCCATTGGCAAGTGCCGAAACCTCATTATGGGACTTCGAAAGGAGTTATCACCACCCACTTCCCATCCGTTGAAAATTCGGTTAAGCAGGATGAAAGCTGTCCGAAGAGTTTGAAGGACACATCGGACAAGCAACCACAGATATGCGTGGAATCAGCCCTCGATAAAAACCTTCAATGGTGGTTCGTGCATCAGGAAGTTCTGGTGCGAGATGTTCCAGGCATAGGCGCCCGCGAGAGTGAATACTAGCAGGTCACCAATCGCTAGCTGCGCCACCGGTTGTTGTCTGGCAAGGACGTCCTTTGGCGTACATAACTGACCCACCAGCGTCACGGACTGATCGCTGATTTGTGCCGGCTGAGTGCCTCGCAGTACGGTGAACGGATGGTCGTGGCCTTGAGCCGCAGGCGTGCGAAAGTGATGAGTACCGCCGCGTCCGATGGCAAAAAACTCGCCGTGGCTGCTTTTGATGTCCAGCACCTGCATGATGTAGTAGCCACATGCTGCGCTGATGAAACGGCCGATCTCGAAACGCATGCGCGTCGCGCCCATGTCGTACTCATCGATCAACCCCTTCAGGCCCTGACAAAACCGTGGCCAGTCGAACGACTGCGCCGCGTCCTGATAGTTGATGCCCATCCCTCCGCCGACGTTCAGTAGCGGCAGTTGCAGGTCGTAGTTGGCGCATATCTGGCGGAAGGTCAGGAAGTAGCTGCGAATCAATTCAAGGTGTGCGTCGACATCCAACTGGTGCGACAACAGATGAAAATGCAGTCCCTTGAGCTCTAGGGACGGCTCTTCGCGCAGCAATTGCAGGGCGCTTGCAAGGCCTTCTTCATCCAGACCGAACGGCGTGGGTTTGCCACCCATGACCAATCGGCTCTGCGGTGTCTGGGCCAGCTTCAGATTCAGCCGCAGCATCACCGGAGCCCGCACTCCGCGTTCGCGGGCGATGCTCGCCAGACTTCGCAGTTCGGTCACGCTCTCCACGTGAAACGCCGAAATCCGGTACTGCAGGGCGATATTCAGTTCGCGATCGAGTTTGCCGGGGCCACCAAAGATCAGCGGCTGGTCGGGGCACTGTTCATGTAGCCACGTCAGCTCGCCGCCGGAGGCAGCCTCGAAACCGTCCACCCACGGCGCCAGGGTTTTCAGCACCAGGGCTTCCGGGTTGGCCTTGGCGGCGTAGAACAATTCGCAGTTTTCGGGCAGTACCTGACGCATTGCCTTTACGTGCCGTTCAAGGGCAGGCAGATCGTAGACGTAGGCGCACAATGGCGCGTCGTGTTCAGTCTTGAGCTGCTCGATGCGTCGGGTGACGGAGGCAGGAAGGTTCATGCTTGTTTCCTCTTTTCAGTCATCGTCAGCGGGCTGGGCAGTAAGGTGTAACCGGCCTCGCGGTCGGCGCGCATCATCAGGCGCGTCATGAAGTTTTCCTTGCTTGGGAAGGGCGCGCCGGCGCACAACTCACGCAGTTCAGTCGGATGGCCCAGACGCGTGGATTGCGCGTGCAGCAGGTCGCCGATTCGGTCCCACAATTGTTGTTCCAGCGCGCCGCTGCCGTTGGCCAGATGGAAGATCGCTTCGCCGAGATTGTTCACCAGTGCGCAGTAGCCCACTCGTTGCCAGGCCTTTTGCGCGCTGTAGTACACCGAGCTGCGGGTACGTTCATCCAGCGCACTCAGGCGTTCAGGGGGCCAGATTTCAGGAACCAGCTTGGTACCTTCTAGATCGCGAATCCAGACCTGACTGGGCAGGCCGTTTTCAGCGAAGCCGATGACCGTGTTCTGCAAATGCGGCTCCAGCGCCACGCCCTGACGGAACAGGCAATACAGCACACCGCCGAGCATCTGACTGGCATAGGCATCCAGCCAGTTCAGCGTGGCTTGCTCAATGGTCAAGCCGGTATTGTCGGCGTAGCGCTGTACCTGTGGGTGGCAGACACTGCGACTTTGTTGATCCCAGGTAAACAGCGCCATTGCCACTTGCGGCTGATAACGCTCGCGTTCGGCGACGGGAAGGTTTTCCCGGTAAACGATACCGAAACATTCGGTGACTTCGCGGGCCTCCTCCAGCGTACCCAGGGCACTGAGGTCCAGGCTGGTGGCGCAGGGTTCGGGCATCAACATAAAGCCCGGTTGTTGCGTCGCCAACTCGCTCATGATGGGGCCGAGCAGGCGAGTGAGGGCGACGGCGCTGTCGAGTTCATACCAAGCGTTCTTGCGTACGCAGTTGGTCAGGCGCACGTGCATCGAGAACTTCATGAAGTAGGCCATCTGCGGATGGTAGAGCGTGCGCACCGACGACGTCGGGTACATGGCCTGACCCAGGGGGCCGAGGTAGGTGATCAAACCCTGTTGCTGCGCCCATTGCACCAGCGGGTTGGCAAGCACGCGGGCGACTTCCCAGGGGTGGCACGGATAGGCGTCCTCGCGCCCCGACAGTTGGCGCAGCGTGCTGCGCGGATCTTCGCCCTGATGACGAATCAGCGTCGGATCAACCTTGAACCAGTGCAACTGAAAGCGCGCCCCAACTTCCGGCGAGCAGGCCAGCAAATCGTCACGGGAGATGCCCTCGCGACTTTTCGGTGTCGGATGCAGGGCATGGCCCCACAGTTGATGTTGCTCGGACGCCAGCAGGCTGTCGGCTGCTTGGTTGGCCGGGCGTGAATGCCGCAGAAAGGTGCGGGTGATCTGCAGGCTGTTGCCGATCTGTTGCAGCATCTCGCCGACGCGGTCGGCTCCACTCAGCGGGGTACAGAGCAGGCGCGCCAGTTCGTGGGCGTTCAACGGTCGCCAGCTCTGGTTATTGCCTTTGAAATAGGGGGCGCTGATGTAGTGGCAGCGGCCCAGAAGACTGGCGCGGTCGATGCGTACGACCAAGCGGCCACTGGGTAGGCGAATGCTGATGCAACGGCCATTGGCCTGGCGCAGGCTCATCGGCAGATCCTGTGCTTGATCGTTCAGGTTCGCTTCGTTGCGGGGCAATGCGTATTCGCGCAGATAGCAATTGAGCAGGCACTCGATGGCATGTCGCTGGGCTTCGCCATCGAGGGCATGGTCATGCTGGGATACGGTGTTCAACGATACGGTATTGATAGCGAGCGTCATGCCGGAATCTCCCGGGAGGTCATCAATAGAGGGCGCGCGAGTACCATGGCCGTCATGGCCGCTAGGCACGCAACGAGAAAGGGGGACGCAATGCCGAAGGTCTGACTGACCAGAGCGGCTGCGACACCAGCGGCGGTACCGGCCCATTTGCCACTGGAGTCGAACCAGCCGAACAGGCGACCGGCGCTGCCTTTTCGGCTGCGCTGGCTCAGGCAGCGGTGCAGCCCGACAAAACTGAGCAGCATGCCGGCTCCGCTGAGCAGACGCAGAATGAACAGGGATTCGGCCTGCACACTCCAGAATTGCAACGCGTTACTGATTACCAGCAGTGCCAGCCCCGGCAATAGCAGGTTGCCCTGATGCTTCTGAACCCAGGGCAGGGCCAGCAGGTAAACCAGATGCGGCAGGCTGTAGAGCACGCCGATCATGGCATCGCTGCCAATTCCCAGCTGCTCGCCGAAGGGCATGAAGTAAGGAAAGGTGACGACCATCGCGAAGCTGAACAGAAACTGCACCGCCATTAGCCGCGGCATGTCTTCCGGCAGGTCGCCCAATGCCTCTGCTTTTTTGCTGTCCAAGACATGCTTGGGGGCGTCCTTGGGCAGCGGCAGGATGAGTACGAAGGCCAGCAGCGGTAACCAGGCCAGATAGCGATACAGGCTCAATCCCATGCCTTGCGCGGTCAGCAGCCCCAACAGGATCGGGCCGCTGATCATCGCCAGGCGCGCCGAATACTGCGTCCAGTTCAGGGCGCGGGACAGATCGCCTTCCTTGAACTGAGTCGACAGGTAGGCGTTGGACGCCGCCATCGCGCCGCCGAAGGTGCCCTGGATGATCAATGCCAGGACGAACACCGGCAGATTGGGGCTGAAGCCTGCCAGCAGGAAGCCCGCGAACAGTCCGGCATGCGCACGCAGCAACGACAAGCGACAACCGTTGCGATCGGCCCAGCGTCCCCAGATCGGCGCCGCCAGTGCGGTGCATAGTGTCGGCAGTACGAACAGCACCCCGATGGCCCAGCCTGGTGTGTCAGGTGCGAGGTCGGCGAGGATGCGCGGCAAGTACAACGGAATACCCAGCGCCGTGAAAGCCGACAGGTAATGCCCCAGCAGAACGCTGGTGATCAGACTCCGTTGCATGGAGCATCCTCCAGCAGGAAATTCGCCGCGCTGTAGCCATAGAACTTGTTGATGTCGCTAGCACCGGAATGCGCTTTGCTGAACAGGCTGCCGGCGCTGAGCAGGTATTTCACCGGCAGTTTCGGGCTGTCGAGCAGCCATTGACGCGCGTCGTCACAGTCGATGCCTTCTGCTTCGAGATGTTGCAGACAGGTCTTGAGACGCTGACGCAGCGTGCCGTACAGACCGGATCGAGAGGCCAGGCCTGCGGTCGCTATCGCTTCTAGGATCGCAACAATATTCAGCTGCAAGGTGATGGTGCAGAACATCTCGGCCAACGGTTGGCTGCTGTCGACGCGAATGCGCTCGTCCTGCAAGACTGCCGGCAGATCAGCGAGATCCGGGCACGCATGGGTGAAGCGCTGATGCCACAGGCGAGCGGCGTCGTTGTCCTTCATCAGCAGACGCAATGGCTGACCTTGTTCGAACATCAATACGGCGTTCTGCTGGTTGGCCTCCAGCGCGATGCCGTAATGCAGCCACAACCGCAGATGGACCTGCAGCAGCAGATCGAGATAATCGTCCAGCCAGTGTTGCAACGAACCTGCGTAGAAGCGCTCGGCCAACTGTTCGAGGAAAAGGCGTCCATCGGCAAGCGGACTGGCCAACGCGGCGACAGGTACGAGTGTGGTGTTCTCAAGACCCGTCGGGTAACGGCGCACGATATAGGCTAGGTGACGACTTTCGTCGGCATGACCACCGTGTTTTTCGTCAACGTGCAGATAACGTGACGCCAGTGCCGGATCGCGCTCGGTCAAGGCCTGCAGGGTGGTCTGGAACCAGTGACCGTCGTATAGGGTGCTGGGCTTGATCAGGCGCAAATTGCGCGCACCGAGCGTGCTGACTAACAACGGTAGTTTGATGTGCCACTGAGGTTGATTGATGCAGACCACCGTGCGCACGGACAGCGTAGGTTCGACCTGCATGGCCGAACGTGGAGCCTTGAGCGTTCCTTCAGGCAGGCCGTATTGCTCCAGTTCGCCCCATGTCAGCGGGTGTACTGGCAGTAATGAATGGCTGTTTTGCAAGGTCGGTGACAAGCCGACGTCCTCGAAGTTTGGCCAGTGCGGCGGCTGCGGGCTGGTCAGAGTCAGGGCGTTGTTGGGAATCGCCAGCCAGTTGAGTTCGAAGCGCGGCGCAAATTCCGGCGCGTAGCCTTTGAGTGCGGCGGCATCGAAGCCGCTTTTGGCCCGCGCCGTTGGATAGAACGGGTGATCTAGGTAGCTCGCCAGTTGATCGATCTTCAGCAGCCTCTGCGACCAGTCCTTCAGGTCAGTCACGTCGCTCAGCGCGGGCGCATGTTGGCGATACGCTTGATTGCACAGGGTCCGGTGTTCGGTCGCGCAATCCGCTTCTTTCAGGTACGCCGCGAACAGCGTCAGACTTTCTTCGTCCAGACCGTGGCTCAGGTGGCCCAGCCAGAGCCCGTAGCCGTGTTGAACCTCGCCGTGGCTTTGCGGCGACACTTTGATCCAGGCGTCGCCTGTACCGATCCAGTCCTGCAACGGATACGCCTTGACCACCGGCAGCCATAGTTCGTCGGCGCCCAGATGGGCGATTCGCAGCCAGCTTGCGTCGGGCTGATGCTGCAAGTGTTGACTCAGTTCTTCCGGCAGCCGACAAATCTGTCCTGTGCTGACGATCCCTCGGATGTCCTCGCGCAGGCAGCAGTCGATGATGCGTCGAGTAATGAACGCCTGATCCGCGGCGTCCGGATAGAGGCTCATGCCATCACCCACTTCAGGTCGTTCAGAGTCGAATTCAGTTGCGCTTCGAGGCTCACCTCATCCGGCGCGATCAGTCTCAGTACGCCGACGTAGTCCTTGTTGGAATGGCTGATGGTCACGGTGTCGCCGGTGTTGTGAAGTGCGCGGTAATCGCACCAATGGCCCTCACGTTCGACGTTGAAGCTGGCGCTGGCCTGATCCAGACGCCCCGAGCGGTCGACCACAAGGTAATGAACGGTTGCTTCGGCTTGCGCCGGTTGCGCGTCGATCAGGCTGTCTCCCAAATACAAAGCGACGATGCGGTCGAACCAACCCTGTGGCAGCAGCCGATCAAGCAGGAACTCGCGACCATCGCCGATGCTGCGATAGTTGATCTCAACCAGTACCGGGCCTTGGGCGGTCAGAATGAACTCGCTGTGGCAAACCCCGAAATTGACCCCGAACGCGGCCACTTGAGCTAGCGCGCCGGCGCGCTGCGCGCGGCTGAGTTGTCCATTCCAGCGTGCGGCGAGTTCTACGAAATGCGGCGGTGCTGAAAGGGTGACGTCGAAGCCACCGATGGCTTGCAGGTTGCGCCCGTCGCCCAGTGTCTCGAGGGTGAATAAAGGACCTTCCATGTACGCCTCCAGCAACAACGCCCGGTCCGGTTGCTGCTGCCAGAACTGTTTGCAGTAAACGGCCAGATCGGCGGCGTTGTGACACAGTCTGACGTCCAGGCTGGCGACGCCTTCACGAGGCTTGGCGACCACCGGCCATGGCGCATCGGTCGGCAGTTTGGAATTCGATGTAATCACCTGGAACCATGGGCCGGGCAAGCCGAGACGTTGCATGCGCTCGCGCATGGCCGCCTTGTTCTTTGCCGCATAGCACAGTCGCCAGTCCTTGCCGGGGCATTCGAATATCTCGGCCACCATTGCTGTCGCGGTCTGCAGGTGATCGCTGTTGGAGAACACTGCGGCGGGGCGCAAACCTTGGCTGTTGAGTGTCTCGACGACCGCTAGCGGATTGAACACATCACATTCGATAACGTGCAGCTCATCCGGCGAAATGTGCGAGGTGGCGAGCAGGCGCCGGTGTTCCTGAGCGTGGTCGGTGATCACCACGATCGGCAACCCGCGTTTGTGCGCGGCAGGCAGGAAACCCTCAAGAATGGCAGGGTGGGCGACGTGGGCAAGAATGACGAATGGGCGTTGCATGGCAGTTTCCTGGGGGCAGCAGTTGCCCGTCCCGGAGGATCGGGCACTGGTTTACAAGTGCGCAAGTGCGCGGTTTAGAAGCGGTAGTTGACGCCTAGGGTGAGCGAGCGCTCTGGCGCGGGTTGACGACCCCACGGGCTGGTGTCGATACCGCGGAAGTAGTATTCGCGGTTGAACAGGTTGCTGATGCCCGCGGACGCGGTCAGGACGCTTTTGTCTGCCAGCTCGAACTCACGCTCAATGGCGGTGTTCCAGACCCAGTAAGCTGGCAGTTTGCCCACACTGGCTGTGGCATCTTCATCGCTGGAGTTGGCGGCATCGGTGTAAGCGCTGCTGACATACAGGCCGTCAAGGTTGTAGGTCCAGTGCTCGGCAAAACGGTAACGACCGTCAACCGTGAACTGATTGCGCGAGGAGTACGGCACTTCGTTGCCCTTGAATGTGCCGTTGCGTTGCTTGGCATCGAGGTACGCATAGCTGGCGTGCAGGTCCAGATCAGGTAGAGCTTGCGGCGTCCAGAAAATCTCGCTCTCGAAACCTTGGTGACGTGTGCTGCCAAGGTTATTGAAGCGGTCAGTCGTGGCGTTGTAGCTGATTTGGTCGTCGAAATCGATGCGGTACAAGTTGAAGTCGACGCGCATGCCGTCCCATGGCGTATAGCGCACGCCGGTCTCGTAGTTCCACGCCAGTTCGGCGCCGACATCGCCTTCCTTGACGATCTGCGTGACTTGCGGTGGACGCAGGGACTTCTGGGCGTTGGCGTAGACAAACCAGGCGTCGGTCGCCTGGTAACCCACCGTCAGGCCCGGCAGCCATTCTTCGGATTTGTTCTCGCGCGAGAACCCGGTGATGCCGTCTGCGTAATCCATGCGGGCGTTTTCGTAGCGCACGCCGGGGGTGATGGCCAGGCGATGATCGAGCAGACTGATGGCGTTGCTGAGGTAGAACGCGCGGGCGTCGTCATCGAACTTCCAGTCCCGGAACGGCCTCGTCACGCCGGTAGCGACGCGCTGGCGGTTGACCTTGTAGTCGATGTCTTCGCTGACATAACGGGTGCCCAGCAACCAGGTCTGGCCAACCGTGTCGCCATCGATGGTGGCACTGATGCGCGGCTCCGTGCCCCAGACTTTAAAGTCGCGTGGGCCGTCCTGTTTGGTCACCGCCGTACCGTCCGGAGTGAACGGCAGACCGACTACGAAGTTGCGGTAGCTGTCGTGGGCGAAGTTGGTCCAGCTGTATTCTACTGAGTCGAACGGCCCCATGGCGCCCAAGCGCTGGGTGTAGGTGCCCCACACGCGATTGGTGTCGCCCTCGAAGCGGTCCAGCGGACGCGTCGATTGCCGTGGATCATCCTTGTAATCCTGCACGCTGAGTGCTCCGGCCAGGTCCATATCGGCCTTGTAGTGCTGGATACCGAAGCTCAGATCGCGATCGTCGTCAATGTTCCACTGGCCGCGCAGACGGTAGTTCTGCACATCGGTCTCGGAGTGCTCGCGCCCGTATTCGCCACCCAGGGTATTGAGGTCCAGTTGCAGGCCGAAGTTGTCGGTCAGGTAGCCGCCGGTGCCCACATAGTTGTCCCACAACTGGCGCCCGCCAGCATTGAACGTCAACTTCTCCTGCAGAGTGGTTTCCCACTCGCGCGGAATCGGCTTGCTGATGAAGTTGATCACCCCGCCAACGTTGTTCGGACCGTATTGCACCGCTGCGCCCCCACGCACGACATCAATACGGTCTACAGTGGCCATGGTCACTGGAAACAGCGACAGACCCGTCTGGCCGTACGGCGCCAGTGCTAGTGGAATGCCATCCGACAACGCTTGAATCCGGCCACTACGACTCTCGTACAGCCCGCGTACCGATATCTGTGGCAAGGCGCCGGTGCCGGTTTCGTCAAAGATCTTGATGCCCGGTACCCGTTGCAGCGCGTCGTCCACACCGCGGACGCTGGCTTTTTTCTGTTCGCTGGAGTCGACAACGCTGCGACTGCCGGCATAGGTACGCACCTCCTGATCGCTGGCCGTCCCGAGAACGTCACCCTGAATCATCATGGGTGCCAGTTCCATGTTACTGGCAGGTCTGGTGGACAAATCGACGGGTTGATCGGCGGCCACGGCACCGTGACAGATGCCCAAAGTGATAAGACTGAGTGAAAAATGTAGGGAGTTTGTTGTTGTTTTCATGTGGACTACGTTGGCTTATTTTTACTGTTGGAGAGAATGCAGGCGGGCTTTCAATGCGTTATGCAGCAAGCCTCGGTCTTCACCGGCCAGAAAACTTCGGATCCCGCGAGCGCGCCACAGCGTGTTCTGTTCGGCCGTGCGGGGATTTGCGCAGAAAGGTATTGCGGCGCTGAGGCAGGCATCGGCCATGTTTTGCAGCGTTTGCCAGACTTGAGGATTGAGCGGGTCGGGGCCCAGATCGAGATCGAGCGACAGATCCAGAGCGCCTTCCATGATCATGCCGACCCCCGGCAGTTGCAGAATCTCGCCGAGAGCGTCGACCCCGGCGCGGCTTTCGATCATGGGAATAATAGGGGTCTGACGATTGGCCAGATCGATGTATTCGGGTAATGGCAGGCGACCGAAACCGGTAATGCGTCCGCCGGTTATTCCGCGTTTCCCCAAGGGGGGAAAGAACGCCGCTTCGATGGCGCGCTGAACTTGCGCAGCACTTTCGGTGCGTGAAAGGACAATGGCTTCGATGCCGGCATCCAGTGCCCGACCGATCAGTTTTTCGTCCACTTGAGGTATGCGCAGCCAAGGCGAAATGCCAGCGGCCTCACACGCGCGGACACAATGCATGATGTCTTCTTCGGAGCGCAGTAAGTGCTCAAGATCGAGAATCACGAAGTCGTAGCCCGCAAACGCGAGCATTTCGCAGAGCATCGGTGAAGGTAGAGAATTGAGCAAGCCGTAGACGTTGTTCCCTGCTTGTAACCGGGAAAACACCGGAGAGGTTCGTATCACTGACGCATATCCTTCAGGGTGGATGCACGCTAATAATAATCATTCACAATCATAAGTAAACATTTTTAGTCGCCGATTCGTGATATTCGTGATGGTCCTCATAAAAATCCCGTTCTTGGTGTAATGCTGTTCACTGATTCACCCCGGATTCCCGCCACGATTCACCCGATGGCATATGAGGGGGCTGGGGCGATTTCTGAGTTTTGTAAACACCTCGTCGAATCTCGGGTATTAATTTCCACTTTTTAGAAACCTTGACTCTCCAAGGGCCTTATTTTCGCGGTCTAACAAGATTTGTTTACATAATTTGGTCGGCATAAGTGCAGAAACCCGCCGGATAGTCGTAATGCGCGTGATGGGTGCCTCCGGCCAAATGACAGGCCAGCCCATGTTCCAGCGCCTGTTCTGCCGCAAGCAACGATCCGCCGACCGCCCGCACGGTGCGTCGGGCCAGCGCTTCGCTCCAGGGCAGGCCGAGGCGCCGCTGGTCTTCGCGGGACAACTCGCCGCTCATGTAGCGTTCGATATAGGCAGCGTCATGGGCGAGGGCGAGAATCTCCGGGGGGCAGAGCTCCGGGCGCAGCAGGTCGGCGTCCCGGGTCAGGCCGCTGTCCACCAAGTGATCGCGCAGCAGGCGAAATTTGTCCATGGGGAAGCGGTGATCCGCCGGGAATTCGGGGCTGTAGTCTTCGTGGTAGATCAGCGGCAGCGGCATAACGAATTCAGGTAGGAATGAGTGAAGGATCCTACCAGCGTTGTAGACTTGCGGCATGGAAAGGGGAGCAAAGATGGAGCCGATACTGGAACTCGAGAGCGCACGACTGCTGTTGCGGCAGTGGCGCGATGAGGATTTGCCGGAGTTTGCGGCGATGTGCGCCGATCCACAGGTGATGCGATATTTTCCGGCGCCTTTAAGTCGTCTGGAAAGTGCGTCGCTGATCGGACGGATTCGCGGGCATTTTGCCGAACATGGCTTTGGTCTCTGGGCGCTGGAGCGCAAGGACACCGGGGCATTCATCGGTTTCACCGGCCTCGGTGTGGTTGGTTTCGATGCGCCGTTCACCCCGGCGACCGAAATCGGCTGGCGCCTGGCGCGCGAGCATTGGGGCTTGGGTTATGCCAGTGAGGCGGCGTGGACCGCTCTGCGCTGCGGCTTTGATCGGTTGGCGCTGCAAGAAGTCGTGTCGTTCACCGCCAAAGACAACCTGCCTTCGGAAAAAGTCATGCAGGCGATCGGCATGCACCATGATTCAGCCGATGACTTTGACCATCCCAAGCTCGCGGCCGATCATCCCCTGCGTCACCATGTGCTGTATCGCATCTCCCGTGAACAATGGCTGCAAACCTTGCATGGATAAGCAGTCACGGACGTTTACAATGGCTGCCATGGGCCCTGGCCATAAACTGAATCGACCGCCGCAGCCAAGACTGCGCGGCAAGCTTTGTGTGAGGAGAGTCTGAATGAGCCAAGTGTTGGATGATCTGGTCGATTTGCTGACCCTGGAACCGATCGAAGAAAACCTGTTTCGTGGCCGCAGTCAGGACCTGGGTTTTCGTCAGTTGTTCGGCGGTCAGGTGATCGGTCAGTCGTTGTCGGCGGCCAGTCAGACAGTCGAAGAAGCGCGCCATGTGCATTCGATGCACGGTTATTTCCTGCGCCCGGGCGATTCCGCGTTGCCTGTGGTGTATCAGGTTGACCGGGTGCGTGATGGCGGCAGTTTCAGCACGCGCCGGGTGACGGCGATCCAGAAAGGCAACCCGATCTTTACCTGCAGCGCCTCGTTCCAGTACGACGAAAAAGGCTTCGAGCATCAGGCCGAGATGCCGACCGTGGTCGGCCCGGAAAACCTGCCCTCGGAACTGGAACTCACCCAGCAGCGTGCGCACCTGATCCCTGAGCACATGCGCGAGAAATTTCTGTGCCCCAAGCCGATCGAATTCCGACCGATCACCGAGAAAGATCCCTACAACCCGCAACCGTCAGATCCGATCAAGTACGTCTGGTTTCGCGCCGACGGTGCTTTGGCCGACTCTCCGGCGTTGCACAAATACCTGCTGGCCTATGCCTCGGACTTCGGTCTGCTGACCACCTCGATGCAGCCCCATGGAAAATCGGTCTGGCAGAAAGACATGCAAGTCGCCAGCCTCGACCACTCGCTGTGGTTCCATGCGGATCTGCGCGCCGATGACTGGTTGCTGTACGCGATGGACAGCCCCTGGGCCGGTAATTCTCGCGGGTTCACCCGTGGCAGCGTGTTCAATCGTGCCGGGCAACTGGTGGCTTCGGTGACTCAGGAAGGCTTGATCCGTCATCGCAAGGATTGGGCATGAGCCTGGCCGAGGTGCGGCACTGGGTGTTCGACATGGACGGCACCCTGACGGTGGCCGTGCATGACTTCGCGGCGATCCGCGTGGCGTTGGCGATTCCCGCCGAAGACGACATCCTGACCCACCTCGCGGCGCTGCCGGCCGATGAAGCGGCCGCCAAGCATGCTTGGCTGCTGGAGCACGAACGGGACTTGGCGCTGGGTTCGAAACCGGCGCCGGGTGCGGTGGAGCTGGTGCGGGAGTTGGCCGGGCGCGGTTATCGTCTTGGCATTCTCACGCGCAATGCCCGGGAGCTGGCGCACGTAACCCTGGAAGCGATCGGCCTGGCTGACTGTTTTGCCGTGGAGGATGTGCTGGGGCGTGATGAAGCACCGCCTAAACCGCATCCCGGTGGTTTATTGAAACTGGCCGAGGCCTGGCACGTGCCGGCGAGCGAGATGGTGATGGTCGGTGATTACCGCTTTGATCTGGATTGCGGCCGAGCGGCGGGGGCGCGGACGGTGTTGGTGAATCTGCCGGATAACCCTTGGCCGGAGCTGACGGATTGGCATGCGGCGGATTGTGCGGTGTTGCGGGAGATGCTTTCGGCTTGAGGGCTCCTTCGCTGGCAAGCCTCGCTCCTACAGTGGGGCGCGCTGCCCTTGGAGGAGCGAGGCTTGCCCGCGAAGACGTCTGATCAGGCCATACAAACTCACTGACCAAACAATACCTTCTGCCCCTCCGGTGACGTCAGCATCCCATCCCCGTTATGCCCGACCCCTGGCACTTCAACCAGCCGCTGATTCACCCCTTTCGGATTACGACGCAGCAGGTAATTGAAAAAATTCTTCCCGCGAACCAGACGATAAGCACCTTGGGCTTCGGCCTCGCAACTTTTGTCCAGCGCCGGATGCTGCGGGTCGGTGTCTTGCTGCCCGAGCAGATAAGTCACGTCCCGTTTGACGTAATTTCCTTCAATCTGTGGTGCCGTTTGCCCACTGGCATATACCGGTAAATCCGTCAGCCCGTATTTCCAGCGATTGAAACCGGGGCACGCCGCATGGTTGAACGCCACTGGCCGCTGCTCATTGAAATACGCATAGGACGAAGGGTTGGCGACCACGTAGCGAAGCTTCACGCCGGCGGCCGTCAAGGCCGGTTGCTCGCGGGCCAGCAACGCATATCGCTGCACCACCTGAGCGCCACCGGAGTGGCCTGCGAGGATGATTTGCTTCACGTCCGGAAACTGTCGATGGTCGCCGACTCGCTCGATGATTTGATCGAGGGCTGCAAAGGAACTCAGCGCAAAAGGAGCGGTGGATAAACCTCCTGCCATCCAGTCATTGCCCTGCCAGCGCAACACCGTGTCTGCCACAGGATGAAGTGCGATGTCGGTTTCGTTGAGGAATTGCGGCGCGATCACCAGGGTGCTTGCACTTTGCCCGGCCAGTTCCGCTGCGCGCTCGGCGCTTTGGCGATAGGTTTCAGCGTTGCGCAGACGACCATGGATGATGATCAGCACGCGTTCGATTTTCGCGGGCGCCGGGCCGAGGCTCACCGCCATCTCACCTTCTTTCAACAACAACCGCCCGGGGCTGAGCTCTTTGACGCCATGCTCCGCAGCCTGGGTGCTCGCGCAGGTGAACAACAACATCAACAACCACTTATTCATTTAAAGGTTTTTCGCCGCAAAGGTATCGCACTGGCCCACCTGGCCTTGCGCAAATCCGGTTTTGAACCAGCGCACCCTTTGCGCTGATGTGCCATGGGTAAACGAGTCCGGTACCACCCGACCCTGCCCCTGTTGTTGCAAACGGTCATCGCCGATGGCGTTGGCCGCGTTCAAGGCTTCTTCGATGTCACCCGGTTCCAGCCAGTTCAGACGCTGCTGCGCATTGTTGGCCCAGACACCGGCCAGGCAATCGGCCTGCAACTCCTGACGCACCAACAAGCCGCCATCACCTTCCATCTGCCGGCCTTGCTGGCGAGCTGTCTGAATTTTCGCGGAAACGCCGAGCAATGTCTGAACGTGGTGTCCGACTTCATGAGCGATCACGTAGGCCTGGGCGAAGTCACCGGCCGCGGAAAAGCGTTGCGACATTTCCTGGAAAAAAGCCATGTCCAGGTAGACCTTCTGGTCGGCCGGGCAATAGAACGGTCCGGTCGCCGATGTCGCCAGACCACAGGCCGAATTAACCCGGTTGCTGAACAGCACCAGCGTCGGGTTTTTATACTGCCGACCGGCCTGCTGGAAAATCTGGCCCCAGGTGTCTTCGGTATCGCCGAGGATCGAGCGCACGAATTCGGCCCCTTCATCATTGGCCGGCGGCGCCTTGCGGCTCTGGTTGGTGGCCGGTGCCGATTGCTCGGTCATTTGTCCGGTCAGTTGCCCGAGGATTTGCATCGGGTCCTGGCCGGTGAGCCAGCCGATCCCCACAATCAGGATGATCGCGGTCAGGCTCAGGCCTTTGCCGCCACCAAAACGCATCCCACCGCCACCGCTGCCGGCATCATCACCACGGGCGTCGACCACGTTGTCGCTGCGTCGGCCTTTTTTCCATAGCATGTGGGAATCCTCTGATTGTCCGTGGTGATGAGTGTTGCTGGTGTGGGGGGGCGGCGCCAGTCCGGCTGTCCGGCATTTCGTTCACTGGCCGGAAGAATCGCTGACTGTAGGAACATGGATCACCCATTGAATTCCGTCAGGGCGCGGATTTTTATCGAACGGGCGACCCGCGGGTCTGTCGAGTAGCGGGTTCCAGATTTCGCATTACAGGGTTCATCTTCTAGAATCAGGCAAATTGTAGGTGGAACCTCCCATGGCTGGCAGTCAGATCGAACGTGTCTTCAATGTGCTCGAAAGCCTCACCAGTGACCCTCGCGGTCTGCCGATGCAGATGCTCGCGGAGCAACTGGACATCCCGAAAAGCGCAACTCACCGCCTGCTCGCGGAACTGATCAGGTTGGGTTATGTGCGGCAGAATCCAGAGAACCTGCGGTATCACTTGTCCACCAAACTGGTGGCGATGGGGTTTCGTTATTTGTCGGGCAGCGGCGCCGATATCGTTCAGCCAGTGCTGGATCGCCTGGCCCAGGACACCGGGGAGTTGGTGCGTCTGGGGGTGATTGAAGGTGAGCGGCAGATCTGGATTGCCAAGTCCCAGGGGGCCCGTTCCGGCCTGCGCTACGACCCGGAAATGGGTCGCGATGCGCCGTTGTTTTATACCGCGTCGGGCCATGCGTGGCTGGCGTGCATGAGCGATGCCGAAGCGTTGTCGCTGGTTGAGCGCCAGGGCGGCGAGCAGCCAAAAGACCTCGGGCCGAATGCTCCGCGATCCAACATTGAACTGCTCGAACGTCTGCGTTTGGCGCGGGAGCAGGGCTATGCCTGGGTCGAGGAAAGCTCGGCGGTGGGCACCTCGGCGATCGCGGCGGTGGTGCGGCATCCGAGCGAGGGTCGTGTGATCGGTGTGCTGAGCATCGCCGGACCGAGTGCGCGGATGCCGGGGGCGCGGTTGCATGAATTGGCGCCGCTGTTGTTGAGGTATACCGAGGAATTGGCGGCGGCGAGTCTGGCGTCGGAGTTGTTCAGCTAATTTACGGGGAGCGAGCCTGCTCGCGAAAGTGAACTTTCAAATAGCTCAAATGTTGAATGTCAGTCCGCCATCGCGAGCAGGCTCACTCCCACGGTTGATTTTTATTGATCGTGAAACTGTGCGGTATTCGAACACTTTCGGCTGAAGCTTGTGTTGGAATCTGGAACCAGGTTCTAAATTATTGGAACTCGCCGCCCGAGACACGTTTCACTTCTCAAGGGAAACCCATGACCGCCAGCACTCCGCTTTCCGGCGTTAACCAGCCCTTCAAAGGGATTTTGCTGATTGTCGTCGCCACTTTCCTGTTTTCCAGCCATGACGCCTTTTCGAAATACCTCTCGGGCTTCTATCCGATCGTGATGGTGGTCTGGGCTCGTTATGTGGTGCACACCTTGTTGATGGCCGGGATTTTTCTGCCGCAGTCCGGGTTGCGCGTCCTACGGACCAAACGACCGATGCTGCAGTTGGTGAGGGCGTTGTGCCTGTTGGGCACCAGTTTGTTTTTTACCACCGGCCTGCAGTACATCCCGTTGGCTGAAGCGACGGCGGTCAACTTTCTTGCGCCGGTTCTGGTGACTGCGCTCTCGGTGCCGCTGCTGGGGGAGCGCGTGACACGTGGCCAATGGATCGCGGTGATTTGCGGGTTTGTCGGCGTATTGATCATCGTCCACCCCGGTGGCGATCTGTTCACGCCGGCGGTGTTGCTGCCGCTCTGTTCGGCGCTGTTTTTCTGCTTTTATCAGTTGCTCACTCGCAAGCTCAGCAACATCGACAGCCCGACCACCAGCAACTTCTTCGCCGGCTTGTGCAACACCCTGGTGATGAGCGCGCTGGTGCCGTTCTTCTGGCAAGTGCCGACACTGGGGCATGGTTTCATGATGGTGGCGCTGGGGACCTGCGGGATGACCGCGCATTTGTTTCTGACTCAGGCCTTCCGCCACGCCGCGCCCGCGTTGTTGGCGCCGTTCGGTTACTGCCAGATCGTCTTTGCCGGTTTGCTGGGCTGGCTGCTGTTCTCCCACACACCGACCCTGACCACGGTGATCGGGATCGCGGTGATTTGCTGCAGCGGGTTGGCGGCGGCGTGGCAACAGAGTCGTCGGTAGGAAAATCAAACAGGCAGGCCTGGAACCAGGCCTGCCAAGGGAGGGAACTTTACTCGGTGACAGTAGGAATCTTGCGCGGTGCCATGAAGTACATCCAGGTCAGAGCAATGAAGTACATCGCCGGAATCAGGGTGAACAGCACGGTGTAGTTGTTGTTGGTGACCGTCAGGATGTGGCCGACCAACTGAGTCATGAACATACCGCCGATGGCTGCGCACATGCCGCCGAAGCCAAATACCGTACTCATCATGTGTTTAGGCGTGTAGTCCATCACCAGGCTCCAGATGTTGGCGGTCCAGGCCTGGTGCGCACCGATGGCCAGAGAGATGGCGAACACCGCGACCCACAGACTGCTCGAACCCGCCGCCATGATTACGCCGACGATGCAGCAGGCGAACAGGAACATGGACAACAGGCGCGCCTTGATCGGATTCATGCCGCGGCCGATCAGGAGCGAGGACAGGATCCCGCCGCCGACGCTGCCGAAGTCTGCAGTCAGGTAGATGATGATCAGCGGGATACCCATCTGGGTCACGTTGATCCCCAGGTTGTATTGCTGATTGAGAAACGGCGGCAGCCAGTACAGGTAGAACCAGAACACCGGTGCGGTGATGGAGTAGGCGAGGGCGAAGGCCCAGGTGCCACGCATGCGCAGGATTTTCGAGAACGGTACACGGGTCTGCTCCGGCTCGACTTCCTTCTGGATGTAGTCCAGTTCCGATTGTTTGACGCTCGGATGGTCTTCCGGGTTGAAGTACTTCAAACCCCAGAACAGCAACCAGATCCCGCCCAGTGACGCCATGCACAGGAACGCGGCTTGCCAGCCCCACACGTGCAGGATCAGCGGCAGCAGCATCGGCGTGAACATTGCGCCGACATTAGTGCCGGCGTTGAAGATGCCGGTGGCCACGGCGCGCTCGCCGGCCGGGAACCACAAGCGCGTGGTTTTCACGCAAGCCGGGTAGTTGGCGGCTTCGGTCAAACCGAGGATGAACCGGCAGACCATGAAGCCGACCGCCGACGTGGCCAGGCCGTGGGCGCCGGTCGCCAGGCTCCAGAGCAACACTGCGCAGAAGAACACGCGCTTCACGCCGACCCGATCGATCAACCGGCCTTGCAGCACGAAACCGATGGCGTAGCCGACCTGGAACCAGAAGTTGATGTTGGCGTAGTCCATCGCCGTCCAGCTCATTTCCTTGGCGAGGATAGGCTGCATGACGCCCAGTGCAGCGCGGTCGATGTAGTTGAGCGTGGTGGCAAAAAACACCAATGCCAGCATGCCCCAACGGGTCTTGCCGACCGCCATGGCGCCGCGAATCTTGTCGCCGATACCGCCGCTGGCAGGAGTCATGGAGGAACGCTCCACGGGAGAGCTTTGAGAAGGAGTCATGTAGGCCACCGATTATTTTTATGTGGTGTTCTGAGTCTTTGGTCATCGAGACCGATGTGTGTGACCGGGCTCAATGTGTCGTCGATGTTGGGCAGTGGACGAAAAATCGTCAATTCGCCAAGGGCCATTGTGTTCGATAATCGCACGCAAAACTAACTGGGTAGTACACTTTAAATTGCTGTGTTCGACTGCCAAGCCAATAATTCCCCCGAGAGAAACGCGATCCCTGTAGGAGCCAGGCTTGCCGGCGATGGCGTCCTCAAGATCGCCTTCGCGAGCAAGCTTCGCTCCTGCAAAAAAGGGTGCGACGCCTTTAACAAGATTGTCTCCACCATCGGGAGCCGAAATATGCAGCGTTCCATTGCCACCGTTTCCTTGAGCGGTACCCTGCCGGAAAAACTCGAAGCCATTGCCGCCGCCGGGTTCGACGGGGTGGAGATCTTCGAAAACGACCTTCTCTACTACGACGGCAGCCCGCGGGAAATCAAGCAGATGTGCGCCGATCTCGGGATCGCGATCACACTGTTTCAACCCTTTCGGGACTTTGAAGGCTGCCGCCGCGACCGTTTGCATCGCAATCTGGAACGGGCCGAGCGCAAGTTCGACCTGATGCAGGAACTGGGCACCGACCTGGTGCTGGTGTGCAGCAACGCGTCCGCCGATTCCATCGGTGATGAAAATATCCTCATCGACGACTTGCGCCTGCTGGCCGAACGCGCCGGCGCACGCGGGTTGCGGATCGGCTACGAAGCGCTGGCCTGGGGCCGGCATGTGAACACCTGGCAACAGGTGTGGAACATCGTCCGTCAGGCCGATCATCCAAGCCTCGGTGTGCTGCTGGACAGCTTTCACACGCTGTCGCTCAAGGGTGATCCGAGTGCGATCGCCGAGATCCCTGGCGATAAAATCTTCTTCGTACAAATGGCCGACGCACCGATTCTGGCGATGGACGTGCTCGAGTGGAGCCGGCATTTCCGCTGCTTCCCGGGTCAGGGCGAATTCGATTTGCCGGGCTTCCTGGCTCCGATCATCAAGAGTGGGTACACCGGGCCGCTGTCGCTGGAAATCTTCAACGACGGTTTCCGTGCCGCGCCGCCTCGGGCCAATGCCGCCGACGGTTTGCGTTCGTTGCTGTATCTGGAGGAGAAAACCCGTCAGCGTCTGGCACAGGAAACGACACCGGCGGTCAGCCTCGACATACTGTTCGAAACGCCCAAGGCCAGCGAATACAACGGCATCGAGTTTCTCGAATTCGCTGTGGACGAAAGCCTTGGCGCCAAGCTTTCCCATTGGCTGGAGCGACTGGGTTTCGTCAAGGCCGGGCAACATCGCTCCAAGAGCGTGAGCCTGCTGCGTCAAGGTGACATCAACCTGATCCTCAATTCCGAGCCTTACTCGTTTGCCCACAGTTTTTTCGAAGCGCACGGTCCGTCGCTGTGCGCCACCGCCGTGCGGGTCAAGGACAGCGCCAGTGCGCTCGCTCGGGCCGTGGCCTACAAGGGGCAACCGTATCGCGGACTGGTCGGTCCCAATGAACTTGAGCTCGCTGCCGTGCGCGCACCGGATGGCAGCCTGATTTATCTGGTGGATCAGGACGCCGATGTCTACGGCACTGATTTCCATCTGCAACCGGCTGCCGTGGCCGGTGGTGGCCTCAAACGCATCGACCACATGGCGATGGCATTGCCGGCCGACAGCCTCGACAGTTGGGTGCTGTTCTATAAGAGCCTGCTGGATTTCGAAGCCGATGACGAAGTGGTGCTGCCCGATCCTTACGGTTTGGTGAAAAGTCGAGCGTTGCGCAGTCGTGACAGTTCGATTCGCCTGCCGCTGAACATTTCCGAAAACCGCAACACCGCGATCTCACACGCGCTGTCGAGTTATCGCGGCTCCGGCGTGCATCACATCGCGTTTGATTGCGATGACATCTTTGCCGAAGTCAGTCGTGCCAAAGAGGCGGGCGTGCCGCTGCTGGATATTCCGCTCAACTATTACGATGACCTCGCTGCACGGTTCGATTTCGACGACGAATTCCTCAGTGAACTGGCGTATTTCAACGTTCTTTATGACCGCGATGCCCAAGGCGGCGAGCTGTTCCATGTGTACACGGAGCCGTTCGAAGGGCGGTTCTTCTTTGAAATCATCCAGCGCAAAAATGGCTACGCCGGTTACGGTGCGGCCAATGTGGCGGTACGCCTGGCGGCCATGGCCAAATCCCGAAGTGGTGCGGTACGTCTGGCAAAGTTGTAGGAAAATCGTAAACACGGCGACAAACCGCTGCCGCGCGGCTTCCTTCACTGGGCGGTGCGGCCCATAATCGCCAGCCTGTGCAGTGATGGCCGTGAGCCCGCAATGACGATAACTTCAGAACTCTCCGCAGTGCCCGCCGAACCGATTGCCGGGCCGCGCAAGAGTCGCAAGAACAACCCGGAAAAGACCCGCGAGAACATCCTTCAAGAGGCGATTGTCGAATTCGTCCAGCAAGGGCTTTCCGGTGCTCGCGTCGATGCCATCGCCGAGCGCATCCACACTTCCAAACGCATGATTTATTACTACTTCGGCAGTAAGGAACAGCTGTACGTCGAGGTGCTGGAGAAACTCTACGGCGACATCCGCAACACGGAAAACCATCTGCACCTGGCCGAACTGGCGCCGGTGGAGGCGATTCGGCGACTGGTGGAATTCACCTTCGACCACCATGATCGCAACGTCGATTTCGTGCGCATCGTCAGCATCGAGAACATTCACAACGCGGAATACGTGAAGCGTTCCGATGCGATCAAGGCGATGAACAACACCATCCTCGATTCCCTGGGCGTGATTTTGCGTCGCGGGGCTGAAGAGGGCGTGTTCCGTTCAGGGCTTGAGCCGCTGGATGTGCATCTGCTGATCAGCTCGTTTTGCTTTTATCGCGTGTCCAACCGCCATACCTTCGGTGAGATTTTTCAGATCGACTTGCCGGACGAAAGCATCAAGCAGCGTCATCGGGAAATGATTTGCGAGTCGGTTTTGCGATACCTGCAGGCCTGACCTGTGGCGAGGGGGCGTCGGCACGCCGCATCGCCCCGTTGGGCTGCGATGCAGCCCTCATACTTTCAACCTTAGCCATTCATGCTCTGAAAATGCGCCAACATCCGCTGCGCATCCGGCACCACGCCACTGAACAACTCAAACGCCTTCACCGCCTGAAACACCGCCATGTTGCCGCCATCCAGCGTTCGGCAACCCAAGGCGCGGGCATTGCGTAGCAACTCGGTTTCCAGCGGAAAATAAACAATCTCCGCCACCCACAACTCAGCCCGAAGCAACTCCACCGGAACCGGCATGCCCGGCAGTTTCTTCATGCCCATGGGCGTGGTGTTCACTAACCCATCCGCCTGGCCCAGCGTGCTCGGCAAATCATGCCCCGCCATGGCCCGGCCAGCGCCGAAGTGTTGATTGAGATTGTCCGCCAAGGACTGCGCACGGCTGATCTCCACATCGAAAATACTCAGCAGCTGTACGCCTTCGCTCAACAGCGCATGGGCCACTGCCGCCCCGGCCCCGCCAGCGCCCATCTGGACCACACGCTCGCGGGCAACGTCCTTCAAGCCCCGGCGAAAACCCTCGGCAAAACCGAGGCAATCGGTGTTGTGGCCGATGCGCTTGCCGTCCTTCAGCACGACCGTGTTCACCGCCCCGATGCCGCGAGCTTCCGGCGACAATTCGTCGAGCAACGGGATGATCGCCTGCTTGCACGGGAAGGTGATATTCAGGCCGGTGAAGTTCATGCGTTCGGCGGCCATCAACAGATCGGGCAGGGCGCTGCTGTCGAGTTTCAACTGATCGAGGTCGATCAAGCGATACAGATAACGCAAACCCTGGGCATCACCTTCATGCTCGTGCAGTGCCGGAGTACGGGAAGCCTGGATGCCGGCGCCGATCAGCCCGGCCAGTACCGCGTTGTTCTGAGTCACGGCGCTTACCCCTTCAAACGTTGGCTGAAGTAATCCAGCGCCAGGCGATAACCATGGCTGCCGAAACCGGCCATCACCGCTGTGGCAATGGCGGAAACGAAGGAGTGATGCCGGAAGGGTTCGCGGGCGTGAACATTGGACAGGTGAACTTCGACCACCGGCAATTCGCTGGCGACCAAGGCATCGCGGATCGCGACTGACGTGTGCGTCCAGGCCGCCGGGTTGATGACAATCCCGGCGCAACGGCCACGGGCCGCGTGAATCCAGTCGAGCAATTCGCCTTCATGGTTGGTTTGGCGAAACTCCACTGCCAAGCCGAATTCTTCGGCGGCGCGTCCGCACAGGGCAGAGATATCGGCCAGGGTTTCGTGACCATAAGTCGCCGGTTCGCGGGTGCCAAGCAGGTTCAGATTCGGGCCGTTGAGCACCAGAACGATAGGGGACATCGAAGTCTCTCCACATATTATTTTTGGAATGGGCTGGGGTGATCAGCCTGTGGAGATAAATTGTACTAGCTGGTTAGTTCGGTCAATTGAAGAGCGGTTTCATTGAGGTTTTGTGTGCGGTGATCGGACAGTCGCACGACTTATCGCGGCAGATGCTCGACCAGGAAATCGATAAATGCCCGCAGTCTAAGCGGCATATGACGGGTCTGTGGATAGAGCAGGGTGAAGGGGCGCGAGCGTCCGCCATACGGCTTGAGCACTTCCACCAATGAGCCATCGGCCAGTTCGTTTTCAACGATGAAGCGGTAGGTTTGAAAAAGCCCCGCCCCGTGTTTGGCCAGGGTCACGCCGCCGAGTACGTCGTCAGAACAACTGAGGCTGCCCTCGGCAAGAATCTCCCGCGGGACGCCGTCGTCGTTGAACAGCCAGGCAATGCGCCGACCGCTGCTGGGCAATTCGTATTGAATGCATTCGTGCTGCGCAAGGTCGTCCAGGCTTTGCGGGGTGCCCGCGCGCTTCAGGTAATCGGGGCTGGCAATCATCACCAGGGCGGCGTCCTCAAGGTGCCGGGCGATGAGCCCGGAATCCGGAATCGCCCGCACGCGGATCGCCATGTCATAGCCTTCGCCAACGAAATCGATGTTGCGATTGCTGATGTGCGATTCGACTTTCACGTCTGGAAAACGCGCCCGAAATGCCGGCAACAACGGCAAGATCCGATGGTGCGCATACGTCGTGGGAATACTGATGCGCAGTGTCCCGGACGGTTGCTGTTGCTGGCCCATGACCTCGCGCTGAGCCTCCACCAACTGCGCCAGGGCCTGACGACATTCCTCGTAATAGCGCCGACCGCTGTCGGTCAGCTTGACGCTGCGGGTGGTGCGCGCAAACAGCCGCACGCCCAGACGTTCTTCCATGCGCGACACCGATCGACTCACGGCGGCCGGTGTGACACCCGCCACCAACGCGGCCGCCGTAAAGCTGCCGGCCTCGGCGGCGAGGCAAAACAGTTCGATGCTGCCCAGCTGAAGATCGTCGAATACTCGCTGCATGATGGATGACACCGGGGGTCAATGAGGGACTGGATTTCGCCACTGTAGATGAAATCGGCCCGGCGGTGCTTTACTTGACCGGCGTCTTCTTTGATAACCGGCCAGGAGCAGCATCATGCCTTTCGTCAGCGTGCGTATTACCCGTGACGGCGTCACCCGGGAGCAGAAAGCCCAAGTCATCGCCGAGATTACCGACACCTTGGAGCGAGTCCTCGGCAAGGATCCGAAATTGACCCACATCGTGATCGAAGAAGTCGACACCGATAACTGGGGTTATGCCGGCATGACCACCACCGAGTATCGGAAAAACCTGCCGGGATGAGGGTGTTACACGCCCGCAGAGCCGTCCTCGTGACGGCTTTTTTGTGGGCGCGGCGAAAGGATTGCTTACTATTTTGCGCCGTTATCCACCGGTCCAAGGCGAGGCTTGGCGCTAGTCTCAGAGGCGTAAAGGCGATTTGGCGTCGCGCCAATCGTCGGTTTTCCAGGGAATCTCGGGTCTTCGGATTCCTTAACCTAACGGATGGGTTGGTATGCGGTTATTCAGCTACAAAGGGTTTTCAATGGTGATCATGTTGCGTGATGAGCACTGTCCGCCTCACGCACATGTGGACGCCGGAAGCTGGAGTGCACGCTTCAAATTCTGCTTTTGGCACAACAGTGTCGAGCTGTGGGATGTGGTTCCTCATTCAAATCGGCCGCCAGTGGCCGTGCTGGAAGGATTGCGTCACGCACTCGGCCAACCCGCCCACTTGCGCCGCGCCCGTGCCATCTGGTGGGGCGAGTTGCACACGGTGTGTCTTGATCATCAGATTTGGGACTGGCAGGCCAGCGAAGTCGTGGTGATAAAAAGGATTGCGAATACGACCTGGATGATTGGCTCGGCTTGTTATGAACCCGAGACGAACAAGACCCTGTTGGCGCTGATCGGCGCTCCTGAGGGTGTGGAGATCCAACTATGAAAACGATACAGGCAGGCATGCTGGTCGATCGGCCTGTCACCGAGGTCGTGCTGGATGAAGCCATCCAGCGCGGGCAAGTGCGCCAGAAGAGCGGATTGCAGGCGACTTCGGTGAGGTTTGTGGAGCCTTGTCTGGCGGTCAGTTTCATTGATGGCAGTGGCGTGCTGCTGCCCGTGCAGCACTATCCGGAATTTGATGATTTTGACGTCGAGGATTTCGCAGACCTCAAAGTCGGCTTTTCCGGAACCGCCCTGTGCCATGAAGGCAAGGATCTGCACGTGTCCATCGCTGGGATGATTTCGGCGAGCAAGCCGTTGATGGACATGGCTGCCTCGGTCATCGCCTCGCGCAATGGTCGCCAAAGCAGCGCCGCCAAAGCCGAGGCCGCGCGGGCCAATGGCCGAAAAGGCGGGCGTCCGCGCAAGACAGATGTCACCGATTGAGCACCCACAAAAAAGCCGTCGTGATGACGGCTGATTTGTCTAAGCGACTGACCTTCAACGACGGGTCAGCAACACCCCGGATTCCATGTGATGTGTCCACGGAAACTGGTCGAACATCGCGCACTGGGTGATGCGATGGGTATCGTGCAACTGGGCGATGTTGGCGGCCAGGGTTTCCGGGTTGCAGGAGATGTAGAGGATGTTGTCGAAGCGCCGGGTCAGTTCGCAGGTGTCCGGGTCCATGCCGGCGCGAGGCGGGTCGACGAAGACGCTACCGAATTCGTAGCTCTTCAGGTCGATCCCCTGCAGGCGACGGAACGGGCGAACTTCATTCAGGGCTTCGGTCAGCTCTTCTGCGGACAACCGCACCAGGGTGACGTTATCCACAGCGTTTTCGCTGAGGTTGCTCAGTGCGGCGTTGACCGAAGTATTGCTGATTTCCGTGGCCAGCACTTTGCGCACACGGGTCGCCAGCGGCAGGGTGAAGTTGCCGTTGCCGCAATACAGCTCCAGCAAATCGTCCGGGCGATCGCCGAGGGCGTCGTAAGCCCAGTTGAGCATCTTCTGGTTCACGGTGCCGTTGGGCTGGGTGAATGCACCTTCGGGCTGACGGTAACTGAACGTGCGACCACCGACGTCGAGTTTCTCGACCACGTAATCATGGCCAATCACTTCGCGTTTGCCTTTCGAACGACCGATAACGCTGACGTTCAGGTCGGTGGCCAGTTTCGATGCCGCCGCGTGCCAGTGTTCATCCAGTGGACGGTGATAGCACAAGGTGATCATCGCATCGCCGGCCAGGGTGGTCAGAAACTCCACCTGAAACAGCTTGTGGCTCAGCGCCGCACTTGCCTTCCAGGCCGCCTTGAGCTGCGGCATCAGTTCATTGATGCGCAGGCTGGCGATCGGGAACGCTTCGATCAGGATCGGCGTGCGTTTGTCTTCCTGGGAAAACATCGCGTAATGCCTATCGCCGCCTTCGCGCCACAGGCGGAATTCGGCGCGCAGGCGGAAATTTTTCAGCGGCGAGTCAAACACCGCAGGTTCCGGTGCATCGAACGGGGCCAGCAGATCGCGCAGGCGCGTGACCTTTTCTTCGAGCTGAACGGCGTAGGCCTGGGAATCAAAAGTCATGCGTTGAACCAACCCAACTTGATCACAAACAGAATCGAAAGAATCACCAGCGCCGGGTTCAGCTCACGGCCGCGGCCGGACAGCAACTTGATCGCGGTCCAGGAGATGAAACCGAAGGCGATGCCGTTGGCGATGGAGTACGTAAACGGCATGGCAAGCGTAGTGACCACGACCGGTGCGGCGACGGTGATGTCATCCCAGTCTATTTCGGCCAGGCCGGATGTCATCAACACCGCGACGAACAGCAGCGCCGGTGCGGTGGCGAACGCCGGAACGCTGGCGGCCAACGGCGAGAAGAACAGCGCCAGCAGGAACAGGATCGCCACCACGACGGCCGTGAGGCCGGTACGGCCACCGGCACTCACGCCAGCGGCGGATTCAATGTAGCTGGTGGTGGTCGATGTGCCCAGCAGCGAACCGGCCATGGCCGCGGTGCTGTCGGCGATCAGGGCGCGGCCCATTTTCGGCATATGGCCGTCCTTGCCCATCAGGCCGGCGCGCTTGGCGACGCCGATGAGGGTGCCGGAGTTATCGAACAGGTCGACGAACAGGAAAGCGAAAATCACGCTGACCAGGCCGATGTCGAGCGCACCTTTGATGTCCAGTTGCAGGAAGGTCGGCGCCAGGGACGGCGGCATCGACATCACGCCGCCGAACGGCGTGAAGCCCAATGCGATGGACGCGATGGTCACGACCAGAATACCGATCAGCACCGCACCGCGCACGGCGAGCGCTTCGAGGGCAACGATCAGGGCAAAACCGAGGGTCGCGAGGATCGGAGCGGGTTGCTTCAAATCACCGAGGCCGACCATGGTCGCCGGGTTGCTGACCACGATGCCGGCGTTATGCAGGGCGATCAGCGCCAGGAACAGGCCGATACCGGCGGCAATCGCTGAGCGCAGCGGCAGCGGGATGCTGTTGATGATCCATTCGCGGATGCGGAAGATCGACAACAGGAAGAACAGCACCGCCGAGATGAACACCGCCCCCAGCGCCACTTGCCAGGTGTGGCCCATGTGCAGGACCACGGTGTAGGTAAAGAAGGCGTTCAGGCCCATGCCTGGCGCGAGTGCGATCGGGTAGTTGGCGATCAGGCCCATCACCGTGGAGCCGATGGCTGCTGCCAGGCAGGTCGCGACAAACACCGCGCCCTTGTCCATGCCGGTCTCGCCGAGGATGCTCGGGTTGACGAACAGAATGTAGGCCATGGCCAAGAAGGTCGTGACGCCCGCCAGAATCTCGGTCCGCACGTTGGTGTTGTGTGCCTTGAGTTGAAACAGCCTTTCCAGCATGTCTGCTCCCCGTGGCGCGCCGGGCGCCGTGAATGTATCGACCTCAACAGCAAAGCACAGACCGCTGATAGCGCCTGGTAATTTTCTGTGGGCCGGAAAAAGCCGCGCATCATACCAGCAGCGTGGGGCTATGGCTGCTTATGGCTGCGATCGTCGTCGATGTTTTGCCGTAAAGCGAAGTGAGCCATACTGCGCGCTGGTTTTGGGGGGGCGTTATGAAGTGCATTAAAAAGCGTGGGGTTGCGGTGATGGGCGTCGCGATGGCGTTGTGGCTGGGGGCGCAAACTGCTTCGGCGGCGATGGCGGCTCCGTTGAGCCAGGTGAAAGTGATCAAGGTCCAATCGCCGGGCTGTGGTCTTGAAAACATTGTCGAGAAACAGGAGCAGACGAGCTGCGACCACAGTGGTCCGGACATCAAGGTCTACGTTCTGGAAATTGGATATGGCAGCCTTAGTCCGCACGTCGCGCTGGATGGTTTTAACGTAGACGGCACCCGGACGGCGGTGTGTGCCTATCAAACCGGCAACCTGAAGGAGTGCGCATCCGGAGAAACAACCGTCGGCTATCTGTACATCTTCGATCTGAAGGGCAAGCAGGACGGCATCTTCACCTTCAGCAACACGTCCATCAACGCGCCCCGCAACACGATGTCGACACAGCTTTACATCAAGTAACGGCTGCGTTCGAACAAGGGTCAGGAAAGCTGACTACGCTTTAAAGATCATTCTGTGGACCGCGCCCATGACCTTTAGAGCTTTGATTACCCTCGCCGAGGGCATCGACGACCTGCAAACCGTCACCCTGATCGATGTACTGCGCCGCGCCAAGGTTGAAGTGGTGGCGGCGAGCATCGAGGGGCGACGCATGATCACTTGTGCCCGCGGTACCCGCCTGACCGCCGATGCAATGCTGGTGGACTTGCTGGCCCAGCCGTTCGACCTTCTCGTATTGCCTGGAGGCGAGGTGGGCTCCCAGCACCTCGCCGCGCATCAACCCCTGCAACAGTTGATCAAGGACCAGGCCGCCGCCGGGCGCCTGTTCGCCGGCATTGGTGAGTCCCCGGCGCTGGCGTTGCAAGCCTTTGGCGTCTTGCGTCAGCGGCGCATGACCTGCCTGCCATCGGCCAGCCATCGATTGTCGGGCTGCAATTTTGTCGACCAGCCCGTGGTGGTCGACGGCAACTGCATCACTGCCCAGGGATCGGGGGCGGCGCTGCCGTTTGCGCTGGCGCTGGTGGAGCAACTGTGCGGTAAAGCTGCTCGGGCTGCGGTGGCGGTTGAGTTGGTGGTCTGACTGTTCGTGGTTTCAAGTTGCGCGAACCTTTTAGTAACAGCCAAACGAACACTTCGCCCGCTCCAATACTGGTCTTTCCGCGCCCATCAGTTTCCTTGAACACTCTCGCCACCCCGAAGTCGTACCCCTTATGACGGCGGTTTGCCAAAACGCCGCTTATTACGACTAACCGTGAGGTGTTTATGAGTGCGACCACCCCCGAAGCGGCGCAGCCGTCCTTCGTTCGTCACCCGTTACGCCTGACCCTCAACGGTCAGGAGCGTCAACTGGAGGTCTTGCCCTGGACCACGCTTTTGGACCTGCTGCGCGAGCAATTGGACCTGATCGGCACCAAAAAAGGTTGCGATCACGGCCAGTGTGGCGCCTGCACGGTGTTGCTCAACGGCAAGCGGGTGAACGCCTGCCTGACGCTGGCGGTGATGTGCGACGGCGCAGAGCTGGTCACCATTGAAGGGCTGGCAACCGGCGATGAGTTGCACCCCATGCAGCAAGCCTTCATCAAGCACGATGCCTTTCAGTGCGGCTATTGCACGCCGGGGCAGATCTGTTCGGCGGTCGGTCTGGCGAATGAAGGGCGGGCGCACTCCCGCGCGGACATTCAGGAGCTGATGAGCGGAAACCTCTGCCGTTGCGGTGCCTACAACAATATTCGCGATGCCATCGAAGAGGTACTTCCCTCCTGCCGCCAGCCTGGGCAAGGAGGTGGTCAATGAATCCTTTCCACTACAGCAAACCCGATTCGGTGCAGGACGCCGTGCACCTCGCCAGTCCGGCGTCGCGCTTCATCGCCGGCGGTACGAATCTGCTGGATTTGATGAAAGAGAACCTCACTCGCCCCGAACATTTGATCGATATCACCGGTTTGCCACTACGCGAGGTCAAGGAAACGGCCAGCGGCGGCGTGATGATTGGCGCCTTGGTCAGCAATGCCGATCTGGCCTGGCATCCGCTGATTGAGCAGCGTTACCCGCTGTTATCCCAGGCGATCCTGGCAGGTGCTTCGCCGCAATTGCGCAACATGGCCAGCACCGGCGGCAATCTTCTGCAACGCACTCGCTGCTATTACTTCTACGACGCCAGCGTGCCGTGCAATAAGCGGGAGCCCGGCAGTGGTTGCCCTGCACGGGACGGTCTCAACCGGATTCACGCGATCCTCGGCGCCAGTTCGCACTGTGTCGCCACCCATCCTTCCGACATGTGTGTGGCGTTGGCGGCGTTGGAGGCAATCGTCCACGTCCAGGGGCGCGACGGTGCCAGAACCATTGCGTTTGCCGACTTCCACCGATTGCCGGGCGATGCCCCTGAGCGCGATAACCAACTGGCCGACGATGAACTCATTACCGCGGTCGAGTTGCCCGCCGCCGGTTTTGCCGAGTACAGCCATTATTTGAAGATTCGCGATCGCGCCTCTTACGCCTTCGCCCTGGTGTCGGTCGCCGCAGCGCTGGACTTGTCCGGGCCGGCCATTCGCGAAGCGCGTTTGGTCCTCGGTGGCGTGGCGCACAAACCGTGGCGTGACAATGCCGTCGAGCAATGGCTGGAGGGTAGGGCGGCCAACCATGAAACCTTCTGCGCCGCTGCCGACATGCTCCTGCAAAAGGCCGAACCGCTCGAACATAACGCCTTTAAGGTCAAACTGGCGCGAGAGGCAATTGTTCGCGCCTTGAGCGATGCCGCGCGAGGAGGGCAAGCCCGATGAACACAGTTACCTTACCCATGGGCCAACCACTGGACCGGGTCGACGGTCCTCTCAAAGTTACCGGCCAGGCCCGCTACGCCGGTGAGTTTCCTGAGGAGGGTCTGCTCCACGGCAGCGTTGTCTCAAGTTCTATCGCCTGCGGTCGCGTGCTGAGCATTGACGCCTCCGAGGCGCTGGCATTGCCCGGTGTTGTCGCGGTGATCGATCACCTCCAGCGTCCGACAATCGCCAGTTATGACAAGGATTACGAAGACGCCGACTCGGCTGAGGGATCGCCGTTTCGTCCGTTGTACAACGATAAGGTCCTGTACAGCGGCCAGCCGCTGGCGCTCGTCGTTGCGGATAACCTTGAGTTGGCGCGTTATGCCGGTTCGCTGGTAAAGATTGAATACGACACCGAGTCTCATCAGACCGATCTGTTGAGCCTGCAAGGCGAAGCCAAACCGGCACCCGCCAAGCTGCCTGAACCTCGTGGGAACTTCCAGGCCGAATTTGCCGGTGCCGCCCTGAGTCTGGATCTGAACTACAGCACGCCGATCGAACACCACAACCCGATGGAACCGCACGCCAGCACAGTGCTTTATCAGGCCGATGGCAGTCTGCATATCCATGACAAGACTCAGGGTCCGCAGAACTGTCAGTCATACGTGCAAAAGGTGTTCGGGCTTGAGAAAGAGCAGGTCAGAATTTTCGCCGCGTATGTCGGCGGTGCGTTTGGCTCTGGCCTGCGTCCGCAGTACCAGTTGGCGCTGGCCGTGATGGCCGCGCTGCACCTCAAGCGTTCGGTGCGAGTGACATTGACTCGTCAGCAGATGTTCACCTTCGGCTACCGTCCGCGCACTTTGCAACGTTTGCAATTGGGCGCTGCGGCCAATGGACGCTTGTTGGCGGTGGCTCATACCGCCATCGGCCAGACCTCGCGTTTCGAGGATTTCACCGAGCACGTGGTGGAGTGGAGCGGCATGCTCTATCACTGCGACAACGTGCAGTTGACCTACAAACTTGTGCCACTGGACGTGTTCACGCCCCTCGACATGCGAGCGCCAGGCGCGGCGCTGGGGTTGATTGGCCTTGAATGTGCGATGGACGAACTGGCCTGTGCGTTGGCCATCGATCCGGTGCAGCTGCGGTTGATCAATTATTCCGAGCGCAATCAGAACGAAGACAAACCGTACTCCAGCAAAGCCTTGCGCGAATGTTACGCCCAAGGTGCCAAACGCTTTGGCTGGGATCAGCGCGATCCCGAACCGCGCAGCATGCGTCAGGGTCGACAGTTAGTGGGCTGGGGCATGGCCGGCGGTGTCTGGGAAGCGATGCAGCAGAAGGCCAGCGCCAAGGCTTCGCTTGATCACAACGGCAAGCTGATCGTCAGTAGCGCCACCACCGATATCGGCACGGGCACCTACACGGTCATGACGCAAATTGCCGCGCAGGCGTCAGGCGTTTCGGTAGAGGATGTCACTTTTGTCCTTGGCGACTCTTCATTGCCAACCGCGCCATTGCAGGGCGGATCGTTCACGGTGTCGTCGGTCGGTACGGCCGTTCAGCAGGCTTGCGAAGCCTTAAAGGAAAAGCTGCTCGCCGTTGCGCGGCAAACCTCACCCGCGTTCAGTGGTGTGACCTCGGAACAAGCGGCTTTTGAAGACGGATATCTGACATTTGGCGATGCGCGGGTAAAACTGGCCGACCTGGCCCGGGACTGCGGAGAAGACACCCTCGAGGTTCAGGTTGATGCCGAGCCTGACAAGAAGCGCGAAGCCTACGCCACCGCCACCCATTCAGCGGTGTTCGTCGAAGTGCTGGTGGATGAGGACTTGGGCACGGTGAAGGTGAACCGGGTGGTCAGCGCGATTGCGGCGGGTCGAGTGGTCAATCCGAAAATGGCCCGCAGCCAGATTCTCGGTGGCGTGGTGTGGGGCATCGGCATGGCCTTGCACGAGGAGACGCAGACCGACCATGCGCTGGGTCGTCACATGAATCACAGCCTGGCCGAATACCACATTCCGGTAAACGCTGATATCGGCGACATTGACGTGCTGTTTGTCGAAGAACACGACGAGATCGTCAATGCCCTGGGTTCCAAGGGCGTGGGCGAGATCGGCATCGTCGGCGTGGCGGCAGCGGTGGCCAATGCGATCTATCACGCGACTGGCAAACGGGTGAGGGATTTCCCCATCACCCTGGACAAACTGCTCTAGGCCTTGGCTTCTTCGATTGGCACATGCATGCGGTCGCGATTGGCCAGGGTCGGGAACAATTTGATCCACGCCCCGGTCACCACCAGCGTGCCGATACCGCCCATGACCACCGCCGGCACGGTGCCGAACCAATGGGCGGTGAGGCCGGATTCGAACTCGCCCAACTGGTTCGAAGCACCGATGAACAAACCGTTCACGGCGCTGACCCGGCCGCGCATTTCGTCCGGGGTTTCCAGTTGCACGAAGGAGGCGCGGATCACCATGCTGATCATGTCCGCTGCGCCCAACACCACCAGCACGGCTAGGGAAAACCAGAACGAAGTCGAGAGGCCGAACGCGATGGTCGCGACGCCGAACACACCGACGGCGGTGAACATCACCCGCCCGACTTTGCGCTCCACGGCAAATCGCGCCAGGTACAGCGACATCAGCAGCGCACCGACTGCCGGGGCTGAGCGCAACAGACCCAGGCCCCAGGGGCCAGTCAACAGGATGTCCTTGGCGAACACCGGCAGCAGTGCCGTTGCCCCGCCGAGCAATACCGCAAACAGGTCCAGGGAAATCGCCCCGAGAATGTCCGGCCGACTGCGAATGAAGCGGATGCCTGCGAGCAATGAGTCCAGCGTCGCCTTGCCCTTGTTCAACGGTGTTTGCCGGGCGGGCAGGTTGAGCATCAACAAGCAGGCAATGAGGTAGAGGATCACGGTCGGGCCATACACCCAGACGCTGCCGAAGGCATAGAGCAAACCGCCAAGGGCCGGGGCGACGATGGTGGCTGATTGTTGAGCCGACTGCGCGGCGGCGACGGCGCGGGGGAACAGCGCGCTGGGCACGATGCTCGGCAGCAGGGCCTGAGTGGTCGGCATCTCGAAGGAGCGTGCGGCGCCGAGCAGGAAGGCGAGGATGAAGATCATCTCGCGGGTGACATGGTCGGTTGCGCTGCCGATGGCCAGGGAGAGGGCAATCATCGCTTGCAGAGATTGGCAGATCGCCGCGACCTTGCGCCGGTCATAGCGGTCCGCAACGTGCCCGGTGTGCAGCATGAACAAAACCCGTGGAGCAAATTCCACCAGCCCTACCAAGCCCAGGTCGAGCACATTGCCGGTCAGTTGATACAGATTCCAGCCGATGGCCACGGTGAGCATCTGAAAACCGCTGGCGGTAAACACCCGAGCCAGCCAGAACGCGATAAAAGGGCGGTGATGGCGTAACAGCAAGGGCGCTTGGCTGGGCATCTGAGGGCAGGTCTTGAGCGAGGTGAGGGTCGAGATTATCACCAAGCTGTAACCAGAAGTTGCAGGCTGGGAAAATTTAGTTAGCTAGACACCGATCTCCAAAAACACCGACATTCCCCTTTGGGAGCGAGCCTGCTCGTGATGATGGAGTATCAGTCGACACCTCTGCTGCCTGACACACTGCTTCGCGAGCCGGCTCGCTCTCACCGGTAATGTGTTTCAGTTCATGAGTAGAGCTATGAGGCAACCTGTCACGCGGCAAAAGACCACACCGTCCATCGTCAAAAATGGGACTACTCTTTTAACCATTGCTTGATCCAGATCAAGACCCTTGTGGAAATGATCCGGTGGCCAGATGGCCAGACTCCCTACGTTGTGACGTTTGTAAAAAAAGAACGAATTCTAATTCGCCACACTCCATATCCGTGGGGGCAGTGGGTGCAGGCCGCAAGCCTTCAGCCGGTATTACCTGACAGAGGAAGACTTATGTTCGGTTTGGAGGCGCTTGATCTCGCCCGAATTCAGTTTGCGTTCACCATCTCGTTCCACATCCTGTTCCCGGCTATCACCATTGGCCTGGCGAGTTACCTGGCGGTACTCGAAGGTTTGTGGCTGAAGACGAACAACGACACTTACCGCGATCTGTACCATTTCTGGTCGAAGATCTTTGCCGTCAACTTCGGCATGGGTGTGGTGTCCGGGTTGGTCATGGCGTATCAGTTCGGCACCAACTGGAGCCGCTTCTCGGATTTCGCCGGTTCCGTGACCGGGCCGTTGCTGACGTACGAAGTCCTCACAGCGTTCTTCCTTGAGGCCGGTTTCCTCGGCGTCATGCTGTTCGGCTGGAACAAGGTCGGGCGCAATCTGCACTTCTTCGCCACGGTCATGGTTGCCATCGGCACGCTGATATCGACCTTCTGGATTCTCGCCTCCAACAGTTGGATGCAGACCCCGCAAGGATTCGAAATCATTAATGGCCAGGTCATTCCAACCGACTGGTTCGCCGTGATCTTCAACCCCTCATTCCCCTACCGCCTGATGCACATGGCGACGGCCGCGTTCGTCGCGACTGCCTTCTTCGTCGGCTCTTCCGCGGCCTGGCATTTGCTGCGCGGCAAGGACAACCCGGCGATCCGCACCATGCTCTCGATGGCCATGTGGATGGCATTGATCGTGGCGCCGATTCAGGCGGTCATCGGTGACTTTCACGGGCTCAACACGCTCAAGCACCAGCCGGCGAAAATCGCTGCGATCGAAGGTCACTGGGAAAATCACGGCGATGAGCCGACCCCGCTGATCCTGTTCGGCTGGCCCGACATGAAAGAAGAGCGGACCAAATACGCGGTAGAAATTCCCTACCTGGGCAGCCTGATCCTGACCCATTCCCTGGACAAGCAAGTGCCGGCGCTCAAGGACTTCCCGCCTGAAGACCGGCCGAATTCCACCATTGTGTTCTGGTCGTTCCGGATCATGGTGGGTCTGGGCATGCTGATGATCTTCACAGGATTGTGGAGCCTGTGGCTGCGCAAGAGTGACAAGTTGTACACCTCGCGTCCGTTCCTATATCTGGCGTTGTGGATGGGCCCATCCGGCCTGATTGCGATCCTTGCGGGCTGGTTCACCACTGAAATCGGCCGTCAGCCGTGGGTGGTCTATGGCCTGATGCGCACGGCGGACGCGTCCTCCAATCACAGCTTCCTGCAGATGAGCATCACGCTGGTCCTGTTCGTTGTGGTGTATTTCGCGCTGTTCGGTGCCGGTCTGGGCTACATGATGCGCCTGGTGCGCAAAGGGCCGAAGATCGACGAAGGCAAGGAAACGCCCGAGGGTGGTCCAGGCAAGAAACGCACGCCGGCCCGTCCGCTGTCCGCCGCCGACGATTCCGCCGACGACGACCACGGTCCCAGCCTGACCAAGGAGATTTGAGTCATGGGTATTGATCTTCCGCTGATCTGGGCCGTGATCATCATCTTCGGCATCATGATGTACGTGGTCATGGACGGCTTCGACCTGGGGATCGGGATTCTCTTCCCGTTCATCCCGGGCAAGACCGACCGTGACGTGATGATGAACACCGTCGCCCCGGTCTGGGACGGCAACGAAACCTGGCTGGTACTGGGTGGCGCGGCGTTGTTCGGCGCGTTCCCGCTGGCCTATTCGGTGGTGCTCTCGGCGCTGTACCTGCCGCTGATTTTCATGCTGATCGGGCTGATTTTCCGGGGCGTGGCGTTTGAGTTCCGCTTCAAGGCCAAGGACCACAAGCGTCATCTGTGGGACAAGGCGTTTATCGGTGGTTCGATTGCTGCAACCTTCTTCCAGGGGGTGGCCCTGGGGGCATTCATCGATGGGTTGCCAGTGGTCAATCGCCAGTTTGCCGGTGGTTCACTGGACTGGCTGACACCGTTCACCCTGTTCTGCGGCCTCGCGCTGGTGGTGGCTTATGCGCTGCTGGGTTGCACCTGGCTGATCATGAAGACCGAAGGCAAGTTGCAGCAGCAGATGCATGATCTGGCGCGGCCGTTGGCGTTCGTGGTGTTGGCGGTGATCGGTATCGTCAGTATCTGGACCCCGTTGGCCCATGCCGAGATCGCGGCCCGCTGGTTTACCCTGCCGAACCTGTTCTGGTTCCTGCCGGTACCGATCCTGGTGCTGGTGACCATGTACGGTCTGATCCGCGCCGTGGCCCGCAATGCGAACTACACGCCATTCCTGCTGACGTTGGTGCTGATCTTCCTCGGCTACAGCGGTCTGGGCATCAGCCTGTGGCCCAACATCGTACCGCCTTCGATCTCGATCTGGGACGCTGCTGCACCGCCGCAAAGCCAGGGCTTCATGCTGGTCGGTACGCTGTTCATCATCCCGTTCATCCTGGGTTACACCTTCTGGAGCTACTACGTGTTCCGCGGCAAGGTGACCCACGAAGACGGTTATCACTAGCGCACACGACAATGGCGCAGGGCTTGAACCTGCGCCGTTTCAGAGGAGGTCAAGATGATGGCTGGCAAACATTCCCTGGAGGAAATCAAGGCGGCAGAGAAAAAACCGCTTTGGCAGCGGCTCGGTTGGTTGGCCTTGATTTGGGTCGGTAGCGTGGGGGCCCTGTTTATCGTGGCCAGCCTGATGCGCATGTTCATGAACGCCGCAGGTCTGTCCACGCACTGAAACACCCGACATTCCCATCCCCGTTGCCTTGCGGCACGGATTCAAACCCTCCTGTCACGGAGGGTTTTTTTTACCTGCGATTATTTGCGGGCTTTGAGAATGACGAATTTCGGCGTGGCCGCCACTTGCTCGACGCCACGGAACAGCCGCGCGAGCTTGCTGTGGTAACCCAGGTGACGGTTGCCGACGATGTACAGCGCACCGCCGGTTACCAGAGCTTCGCGCGCTTGCTGGAACATCCGCCAGGCGAGAAAGTCGCCTACGACTTGTTGCTGGTGAAACGGTGGATTGCACAGCACAACGTCCAGCGATTGCGGTTCTTGTCCGGCCAGGCCATCGTCGGCGCGGACGATCACGTCACGATCACCCAGAGCTGCGCGCCAGTTTTCGGCGGCCGATTGCACCGCCATGAATGACTCGTCCACCAGCGTGTAATGGGCCTCAGGGTTTTGCAGAGCGCTGGCGATTGCCAGTACGCCGTTACCACAACCGAGATCGGCAACGCGCGCTGTCCCGAGGTTCTGTGGCAAGTGTGGAAGAAATGCTCGAGTGCCGATGTCCAGCCCTTCGCGGCAGAACACATTGGCGTGGTTCAGCAGTTCGATCGCCGGTGTGTCGAGTTGATAGCGTGAAGGGTAGGGGGACACGGCTGGGTTTTTGGCTTCAGGCGTTGCGATCAGCAGCCGGGCTTTTTTCACCGCCAACGAGGCTTGCACCGGGCCGATGTAACGCTCCAGCAGATCACCGGCGGCACGGGGCAGATGCTTGACCATCGCTGCTGCAATCACCTGAGCACCCGGGGCCAGTTGGCTTTGCAGGCGAATCAGTTGCTCTTCCAGCAAGGCCAGGGTTTTCGGCACCCGGATCAACACGCGGTCAAACGGCCCCGCAAAGGCTTCGTTGGCCGGTACGCTCGGCACGGCATCAAAGGCCTGGCCGTTGCGGATCAGATTCTTTTCCAGGCCCTGGAAGGCCAGAAACGAGTCGCCGCTGCTGGTCACCACAACGTGCCCCGCCAGGCTCGCGGCCAACGCGCCGAAGCTATCGTTGAGCACCAGCACTCGGGTGTCCACGGCCGGTTGCTGCTCGGCCAGATAATTGAGCATGTACTCGTCTGCGGCATCGAAAGCTTGCAGTGGTTCGTTCTGCTGTTCTGGCTGACGGATCAGATCGAGTTGGGCGAAGGGCGTTTCGAGCAGGGGCATGAGGCGGGGCTCTGGGTAGTCAACGGGTGTGGTGTCCCGCTGCCTGAAGCGTTGTAGCGGGCGGGACCGTCCGAGTGGACTGCGACGTAATGGTGCATTCGTCAACACTCTGGAGGAGCCGCAAATGGTACGTTTTTTTCTTTTGGATTGCCCGCAGGTTTTTCCTCCTGGTTATTAGGGGTGTACTGCTCAGATCAAGCACGCCCTGGTGGCTGCGACCACTGCCGCAAGCTTGTTGTTGACGCCCAGTTTCATTATTACTCGGTGAATATGAAAATTCGTGGTGCGTTCAGTGATGCACAGGATGATGCCTATCTCGTAGGCGGTTTTGCCATCGGCTGACAGTTTCAATATCTCGATCTCGCGTGCCGATAAATGCGGTTTGCAGTAATCCTTCACGCGATCAGGCAATTTTTTCGCGACGAGCCCATGCAGGTGGTTGCTGATGAACATCGTGTAGCCCAGTTTTTCATACCATTCATAGGGGGTGATGGGGCAGTCGCTTCTTGCCAGGCTGAGCATGCTGCGCAGCCCGTTGTCGCCATGGAGCGATTGCGACCAGCCATACTGCAAACCGAGTTGTTTCTGTGCTTGCCACAGCGTTGGTGTCTTCGAATAAACCTTCTCTTCCCATAAAATGGGCATTGTTGAATGATTGCAATGAGCTACTACTGGGTCTATTTCTCTGAAGTGATTTTGTTCATATTCCGCGTTCCAGCCACTTGGGTAGTTGTTGAAATTCACTCTATCGAAGTGTGGGCCTCGTAAGTGAGAAGTGATTGAAAATGCACAAAAATTAAAGCCAAGGCTTTTGACGAAATCCAGTGATATCTCATAGGCATCTCCAACGTCTCTCGCTTCAGATATCTGTCTTAAACGTGATTCCTTCCACATTTCCATTGGCGTAACTCCATACGGGGTATCTGGGGGGTGCACATTGGATCCGAAATCCGGCACGTCACGAGTGTAGGAGTATTCCTACGAAGAGGCTGCAATTTTTTTGCTCTTGAAAAGGTTGAAAAGTAAATAACTGGTTCTTAGTCAGGATTAACAACGTTATATGTTGTACCCAATGCTTCTATTGAATTTTGTGTTGTACCCTTTGGTTAGTGTGACAGGAGGGGCACTTACAATCGCATCAGTAACCCCAGGACATGGGTGGCTCGTCTAAAGCCACTACAAATCACCGGTGTTTACATCACTCGCTTTGCGGGACACTGGGGCATCTGTTGAATGGAGCACCCCATGACCGCCAGCGCAGAAAAATTCACTCGCCAGACCCTGACCGACGTTCAGCCGTTGACCCCCAACCTGTTCACGTTGCGGGCCACCCGAGACCCCGGTTTTCGTTTTCGGGCGGGGCAATTTGCCCGGTTGGGCGTTACCCGGACCGATGGCAGCACGGTATGGCGCGCCTATTCAATGGTCTCCTCGCCCCATGACGAATTTCTCGAGTTCTTTTCCATCGTGGTGCCAGGCGGGGAGTTCACCAGCGAACTGAGTCGGCTGGAGGTCGGCGATACGCTGTTGGTGGACCGTCAGGCCTTCGGCTACCTGACGCTGGATCGTTTCGTCGACGGTCGTGATCTCTGGTTGCTATCCACTGGCACCGGCGTGGCGCCATTTTTGTCGATCCTGCAGGACTTTGAGGTGTGGGAGAAATTCGAGCGGATCATCCTGGTGTACAGCGTAAGGGAAGCCCGCGAGCTGGCTTATCAGGCGCTGATCGCGGGGCTGGCGCAGCGCGACTATCTGGCCGAATACGCGCACAAGTTGCAGTTCATCGCGACCGTCACGCGCGAGGAGCACCCCGGCGCCCTTAACGGGCGAATCACGACGCTGATAGACAACGGAGAACTGGAGCGGGTGGCGGGGGTGGCGCTGACGCCCGAGCACTCGCGGGTCATGCTCTGCGGCAACCCCCAGATGATCGATGACACACGCAAGCTGCTCAAGCAGCGGGACATGCACTTGAGCCTCAGTCGACGACCCGGCCAAGTGGCGGTGGAGAACTTCTGGTAAAAAAAAACGGCGCCCCGAAGGCGCCGTTCTTTTGCACGCAACCAGCCTTCAGGGCTGATTGTTCTGGGCCTTGAGCAGGTCACGAATCTCGCTCAACAGCTCTTCTTCCTTGGTTGGAACCGGCGGCAGGGTGGGGGCCACGGCCTCCTCGCGTTTCAGACGGTTGATGGCTTTGACGCCCATGAAGATCGCGAAGGCGACGATGATGAAGTCGATCAGGCTCTGGATGAACTTGCCGTAGGCCAGCACCACCGCCGGGATATCGCCGTTGGCTGCCTTGAGGGTAACCGCCAGGTCACTGAAGTCCACCCCACCGATCAGCAGGCCGATTGGCGGCATCACCACGTCGCCGACAAACGATGAAACGATCTTGCCGAACGCGGCGCCGATGATGATACCGACGGCCATGTCGACCACATTACCTTTGACCGCGAAGGCCTTGAACTCACTTATCACGCCCATAGGTTATTTCCTTGTTACAGATGAGGTTGGTGAACGCAGTGTAAATCAGCAAATCCTGTCCTGCTCGAAACGCCTTCTTACAATGCCCATGTTTATCGACACATTTGCAGGCATTTAGTTTGCAAAGTGCCAGCAATCGCGCGCGAACTACGCGCTAACAGGCTGATTAGCCACACAATTCTCTGAATCATCGCATTACGTTCTTTCTATTTATGTTCTGCGCTCCGGGCCACTAGCCTCTGGGCAGCGCACTTGGAGTGCGCCTTGAAAACAGAGGAACCTGATATGACTTCCACCCTTGGCCTTGGGGCTTTCCCCCATCGGCGTACCCTTGGCGTATTAACCGCCAGCCTGCTGACCTTCTCCGTCCACGCTGCCCCCCTGACCCGCGATAACGGTGCTGCCGTCGGCGACAACCAGAATTCGCAAACCGCCGGTGCCAATGGCCCGGTGCTGCTACAGGACGTGCAACTGATCCAGAAGCTCCAACGCTTTGATCGCGAGCGCATTCCCGAGCGCGTCGTGCATGCCCGCGGCACCGGTGCCCACGGCACCTTTACCGTGACGGACGACCTGAGTGACCTGACCAAGGCCAAGGTGTTCGCTGGCGGTCAAAGCACGCCGGTGTTTGTGCGTTTCTCGGCGGTCGTCCACGGCAACCATTCGCCAGAAACCCTGCGTGACCCCCGGGGCTTTGCGACCAAGTTCTATACGGCGGACGGCAACTGGGACCTGGTCGGCAACAATTTTCCGACCTTTTTCATTCGTGATGCCATCAAATTCCCGGACATGGTCCACGCCTTCAAGCCGGACCCACGTACCAACCTGGACGATGATGCCCGCCGCTTCGATTTCTTTTCCCATGTTCCAGAGGCCACTCGCACGCTGACGGAGTTGTATTCCAATTCCGGTACACCCGCCAGTTATCGGGAAATGGACGGTAACGGTGTTCATGCTTACAAGTTAGTTAATGCCAAGGGTGAAGTTCACTACGTGAAGTTTCACTGGAAAAGTCTGCAGGGGATTAATAACCTCGATCCAAAAGCAGTAACCAACGTTCAAGGTCGAGACTACAGTCATATGACTAATGATTTGGTGTCTCATATTAACAAGGGTAACTTTCCAAAATGGGACTTGTACGTCCAGGTGTTAAATCCTAAAGACTTGTACAAGTTTGATTTCGATCCATTGGACGCAACCAAAATCTGGCCCGGAGTTCCTGAGCGAAAAGTTGGACAAATGGTGTTGAACCGAAATCCGGCAAATGTCTTCCAGGAAACAGAACAAGTTGCCATGGCACCGGCCAATCTTGTTCCTGGCATCGAACCTTCCGAAGATCGCTTATTACAAGGACGGGTGTTCTCTTATGCCGATACTCAACTGTATCGCCTGGGCGCCAATGCACTGCAATTGCCAATCAATGCACCCAAGGTCGCCGTGAACAACGGTAATCAGGATGGCGCGATGAACATCGGCCATAGCAGCAGCGGTGTGAATTATCAGCCGAGCCGTTTGCTGCCTCGTGACGAGTCGCAAACCGCACGTTACAGCCAGTCGGCCCTGTCGGGCAGCACGCAGCAGGCGAAGATCCAGCGTGAGCAGAACTTCAAGCAAGCCGGCGATCTGTATCGCTCGTTCAGCAAGAAAGAACGCAAGGACCTGATCGAGAGCTTCGGCGGCTCACTGGCCACCACCGATGACGAGAGCAAGCACATCATCCTGTCCTTCCTTTATAAGGCCGACCCGGAATACGGGAGCGGCGTGACCAAGGTGGCCAAGGGTGATCTGGGCCGGGTCAAGGCACTGGCGGCCAAGCTGGCGGACTGATCGCGTTTGCCTGAAAAAGCGGGGCCTCTGACGAGGTCCCGTCAGACCAAGGAGATTGCCATGCGTTTTTGCCTATCGCTGTTTCTGGCGTGCGTGTGTTTCAGCGTATTCGGCGCGCCGGCCGAAGATCCCGCAGCGCTGAAGGTTCAACTGAAAAATTACTACTTCGACGCCGCCCGCCGTGGCGACGTGCCGATGCTCGATACCTTCATAGAGGCCGGTTACGCCCTCGATACCCGCGACAGCAAGGGTTACACCGCGCTGATTCTTGCGGCTTATCACGGCCAGGCAGCCGCCGTGGACCGTTTGCTCGCGGCAGGGGCCGATGCCTGCGCGCAGGATCAGCGCGGCAACACCGCCCTGATGGGCGCCATTTTCAAGGGCGAAATCCAGATCGCCAAAACCCTGTTGGCCGCCCATTGCAGCCCCGACCAACGTAACGGCGCTGGCCAGACGGCCGCGATGTACGCGGGACTGTTCAAGCGAGTCGAATTGCTGGATGAGCTCAAGGCCAAGGGCGCCGACCTGAATGCCGAAGATCCGTTGGGCAACAGCGCCGCGCGTCTGGCCAACGGTGAAATCCGCACAGCGGCGCCGCGCTGATCTGCGTCAGCTGAGCTATCATCGCGGTTTTTGCCGGGAGTTCAGATGGCCAAGGCCAAGCGCATGTACGGCTGCACCGAGTGCGGCTCAACCTTCCCCAAGTGGGCCGGCCAGTGCGGCGAGTGCGGGGCCTGGAACACGCTGACCGAAACCATGGTCGAGAGCGGCGGCGCCGCAGCACCCAGCGGTCGCACCGGTTGGACCGGCCAGCAGGCTCAGATCAAGACCCTGGCCGAAGTCAGCGTCGAAGAGATTCCGCGCTTCTCCACCGCGTCCAGTGAACTCGATCGGGTGTTGGGCGGTGGCCTGGTGGATGGTTCGGTGGTGCTGATCGGCGGTGATCCGGGCATCGGCAAGTCGACCATTCTCCTGCAAACCTTGTGCAACCTCGCCAAAGTCATGCCGGCGCTGTACGTCACCGGTGAAGAATCCCAGCAGCAGGTGGCCATGCGCGCCCGACGTCTGGGCCTGCCGCAGGATCAGCTGCGGGTGATGACCGAAACCTGCATCGAAACCATCATTGCCACCGCCCGGGTCGAAAAGCCCAAGGTCATGGTGATCGACTCCATTCAGACCATCTTCACCGAACAACTGCAATCGGCACCGGGCGGCGTGTCGCAGGTGAGGGAAAGTGCCGCGTTGCTGGTGCGGTATGCCAAGCAGAGCGGCACGGCGATTTTCCTGGTCGGCCACGTGACAAAAGAAGGCGCCTTGGCCGGGCCGCGCGTGCTGGAGCACATGGTCGATACGGTGCTGTATTTCGAAGGCGAATCCGATGGACGGCTGCGTCTGTTGCGCGCGGTGAAAAACCGTTTCGGCGCTGTCAACGAGTTGGGCGTTTTCGGCATGACCGACAAGGGCCTGAAAGAAGTCTCCAACCCGTCAGCGATTTTTCTCACTCGTGCGCAAGAAGAAGTTCCCGGCAGCGTGGTCATGGCGACGTGGGAAGGAACGCGGCCGATGCTGGTGGAAGTCCAGGCGCTGGTGGATGACAGCCATTTGGCGAACCCGCGCCGGGTCACGCTGGGGCTGGATCAGAATCGTCTGGCGATGTTGCTTGCGGTACTGCATCGTCACGGCGGAATTCCGACCCACGATCAGGACGTCTTCCTCAACGTGGTCGGCGGGGTGAAGGTGCTGGAAACGGCCTCCGACCTGGCGTTGATGGCCGCGGTCATGTCCAGTTTGCGCAACCGCCCGCTGCCCCATGATTTGCTGGTGTTCGGTGAAGTCGGGCTGTCGGGCGAAGTGCGCCCGGTGCCGAGTGGCCAGGAACGCTTGAAGGAAGCCGCCAAGCACGGCTTCAAACGCGCCATCGTGCCCAAGGGCAATGCGCCCAAGGAAGCGCCGCCGGGGTTGCAGATTATTGCCGTGACCCGTCTGGAGCAGGCCCTCGACGCATTGTTCGATTAGTCGCAGGCAGCACACAATCCTGTGGGAGCGAGCCTGCTCGCGATAGCGATCTGACATTCAACATTTATGTCGACTGGCATTCCGCTATCGCGAGCAGGCTCGCTTCACATTGGATCAGTGTTGAGCCTTCAGACTTCTATGAGCGCGCCCAATTCGCGCTCCAGTTCCTTGGGATCCCCCACGTTGAACTCGATCAACCGCCGCAGGCGTTCAATCGATTCCAGGCTGATGTGTTTGCAGACGAACCCGAGTTGACCATGATCATCGTGGGTCAACATCACATCCATCTTGATCTCGACGTCTTCGTTAAGATGAATATCCACCAGGAAATGCCAGTTCGGATTACCCAGCCACGGCTCGGGCTTCTCGATCAGCAGTCCCTTGAGTGACAGGTCGATCAACTTTACCGGCCAGATGAACTCTCCCTGGCTCAGCTCTGTTCTGGCATCGAACGCAATACGTTTGAAGCGGCGGCGATCGGCGGGGAGCTCACTCATGGCGCAATCCTCTTGATGTTCGCTGACTATAGACCGCCACGGTCAAAGCCTGCCAGTGAGGACAGTCCTCTAGACCAATGTCGGGGTATGGCCTTTGCCGTCAGGCGAGCTAAACTCGGGGTGGCTGTCTTTCTTGTCCACCCTGGCTGGAATCATAAAATGAAAAATAATAATAGCCTGCTACGCCATCTACCCTGGCTGCTGCTGGCAATCGTGGGAGCGTGCGCCCTTGGTGTCGTGGCATTGCGTCGAGGCGAGGCGATCAACGCCTTGTGGATTGTGGTCGCAGCCGTGGCCATTTATCTGGTTGCCTACCGTTACTACAGTCTGTTCATCGCCAACAATGTGATGCAACTCGACCCGCGACGGGCCACCCCCGCCGTGCTCAACAATGATGGTCTGGACTACGTCCCCACCAACAAACACATTCTTTTTGGTCACCACTTCGCCGCCATCGCTGGCGCGGGGCCGCTGGTCGGTCCGGTATTGGCTGCACAGATGGGCTATTTGCCCGGTACGCTGTGGCTGATTGCCGGCGTGGTGCTGGCCGGTGCGGTTCAGGACTTTATGGTCCTGTTCATGTCCACTCGCCGCAACGGCCGTTCCTTGGGCGACATGGTCCGTGAAGAAATGGGCCGCATCCCCGGGACCATTGCGCTGTTCGGCTGCTTCCTGATCATGATCATCATCCTCGCGGTGCTGGCATTGATTGTCGTGAAAGCTCTGGCCGAAAGTCCTTGGGGCATATTCACGGTGATGGCGACCATCCCGATCGCGATGTTCATGGGCATTTACATGCGCTACATCCGCCCGGGCCGCATTGGCGAAATCTCCGTGGTCGGGGTGCTGTTGCTGCTGGGCTCGATCTGGCTCGGTGGGCAGATTGCCGCCGATCCGGTCTGGGCCAAAGCCTTTACCTTCACTGGCGTACAGATTACGTGGATGCTGGTCGGTTATGGTTTTGTAGCCGCCTCGCTGCCGGTCTGGCTGATTCTGGCGCCGCGCGACTACCTCTCGACCTTCCTGAAAATCGGCACCATCGTGGCCTTGGCGATCGGCATCCTGATCACCATGCCTGAGCTGAAGATGCCGGCGCTGACCCAGTTCATCGACGGTACTGGCCCTGTGTGGAAGGGCGGTCTGTTTCCGTTCCTGTTTATTACCATCGCCTGTGGCGCGGTCTCGGGTTTTCACGCGCTGATCTCCTCCGGCACCACGCCGAAATTGCTGGATAACGAAGTCAATGCCCGTTACATCGGTTACGGCGGCATGCTGATGGAATCCTTCGTCGCCATCATGGCGATGGTGGCGGCTTCGGTGATCGAGCCAGGTGTGTATTTCGCCATGAACAGCCCGGCGGCAGTCGTCGGCAGCGATGTGGTGACCGTGGCCCAAACCGTCAGCAGCTGGGGCTTTGCAATCACCCCGGAAGCGCTGCAAGCGGTGGCCAAGGACATCGGTGAAACCACGATCCTGGCCCGTGCCGGCGGTGCGCCGACCCTGGCGGTCGGTATCGCACAGATCCTGCACAGTGTCCTGCCGGGTGAAAACACCATGGCGTTCTGGTACCACTTCGCAATTCTGTTTGAAGCGCTGTTCATCCTGACGGCCGTTGATGCCGGCACCCGTGCCGGGCGTTTCATGCTGCAGGATTTGCTCGGTTCCTTCGTGCCGGCGCTGAAACGCACCGAGTCCTGGACCGCCAACCTGATCGCGACCGCTGGTTGCGTGGCGATGTGGGGCTGGTTGTTGTACCAGGGCGTCATCGATCCACTGGGCGGCATCAACACCTTGTGGCCGTTGTTCGGTATCTCCAACCAGATGCTGGCCGGTATCGCGCTGATGCTCGGCACCGTTGTGCTGATCAAAATGAAACGCCAACGTTACGTCTGGGTCACCATGCTGCCAGCCGTGTGGCTGCTGATCTGTACCACCACCGCCGGTTTCATCAAGCTGTTCGACGCCAACCCGGCGATCGGCTTCCTGTCGCTGGCGAAAAAATACAGCGATGCGCTGGCCAACGGTCAGATCCTCGCCCCGGCCAAGGACATCACTCAGATGCAGCACGTGATCTTCAACGCTTACACCAACGCAACGCTGACCGCGCTGTTCCTGTTCGTGGTCTTCAGCATCCTGTTCTATGCGCTCAAGGTCGGTATCTCCGCCTGGGGCAGCAAAGGACGCACGGATAAAGAAGCACCGTTCCAGGCGGTGCCAGATGCGTAATCGAGGATTGCACCATGTTCAATGACCTGAGTCGCCTCGGTAAATACCTCGGTCAGGCCGCGCGCCTGATGGTCGGCATGCCCGACTACGACAACTACGTCGAGCATATGCAAACCAAACACCCGGACAAACCGATGATGAGCTACGAGATGTTCTTCCGGGAACGCCAAGAGGCTCGTTACGGTGGCAAGGGTGGGCCGAAGTGCTGTTGACCCGGTTGTCGGGTTAACAGCAATCCTTGTGGGAGCTAGCCTGCTAGCGATGGCGGCTGAACATTCAACATCACTGTTGATTGACAGTCCGCCATCGCTGGCAGGCTAGCTCCCACATTTGTTTTGTGTTGCTTTTTAATTTTGTGAAACAGGAGATTCCAGTTGTCCTCTCCCATCCCGGTAACCATCCTCAGCGGCTTCCTCGGCGCCGGTAAAACCACGCTGCTGCGCCACCTGCTCAAAGCCGAGCACGGCCTGAAAATCGCGGTGATCGAGAACGAATTCAGTGACGCCGGTATCGACACCCAGCTGTTGGGCGATGAACCGGTGCAAGTGATGACGCTGTCCAACGGCTGCGTCTGCTGCACCATCCACACCGACCTGACCAAGGCCTTGTACCTGCTGCTCGAACGCCTGGACAGCGGCGAAATCGCCTTTGACCGTCTGGTGATCGAATGCACCGGCCTGGCCGACCCGGCGCCAGTGGCGCAAACCTTTTTCATCGATGAAGAGCTGCGCGAGCGTTACATCCTCGACGGCATCATCACCCTGGTAGACGCGGCGCACGCCGACACTCACCTGACGCAAACCATCGCCCAGGCGCAAATCGGTTTTGCCGACCGCTTGCTGGTGAGCAAGCGCGATCTGGTGGACGAAGCGACGTTTACCGCGTTGAGCGAGCGCCTGACCCGCATCAACCGTCGCGCGCCGATTCGAGTGGTCGAACACGGCAAGATCGACCTGGCCGAATTGCTCGACGTGCGCGGTTTCAACCTGAATGCCGACCTCGGCGGCGTCAGCCTGCGTCCGGTGACCAAGGCGCCCTCCATCGACCGGATCTCCAGCCTGGTGCTGCGCACCGACAAGCCGCTGGATATCGACAAGCTCAGCGAGTTCATGAACGAGCTGCTGGAAGACCATGGCAAGCAATTACTGCGCTACAAAGGTGTATTGAACATCGTTGGCGAGCCGCGTCGCATGGTGTTTCAGGGCGTGTTGAAGCTTTACGGATTCGACTGGGACACGGATTGGGCAGAGGACGAGGCCCGCGAAAGCGTGATCGTGTTCATTGCCGATGATTTGCCGGAAGAGAAAATCCGTGAGGGGTTTGCGCGGGTGGCGGCGGATTGAAAGAGTGTGTTCATCGGTGATGACGCCTTCGCGGGCAAGCCTCGTTCCTACAGGTTCTGCGTAGCCCTTGTAGGCGCGAGGCTTGCCCGTGAAGGCGATCTAACCGGCAACACGATTTTTGCCAGGGATGGGTACCGGATCCAGCAACATCTGTTCAAGAATATCGAGGTGGCGGTTTAGCAAAGCCTCGGCAGTCACCGCATCCCCACGCTCCAGCGCATTGATTATGTCCTTATGCCACGCGCAAGGGGCCTCCATCTGCGCATCAAACTGCGCAATCGCCAATGAAGTCAGCGGCACCAGGCTGCCAAGAAAATGCGCCAATGGTGCATTTCCCGCCATTTCCGCCAACAGCAAATGAAACTCCCCAGACAACCGGATCGCCGGGCCGCGCTCTGTACAGTGGCGTTCGCGTTCAAGCAGGGCATGCAGGCGGTTCAAGGGTTGCGCACGAGGTTGTCGGCAGGCCAGCCGCACCAAGGTGGTCTCGGTCAGTCGTCGGGCATGCAGCGTCTGCCGAGTCTGTTCTGCATCGAGCGTGGCAACGCGAGGCCGATGGTTCGCCCGAAGGACGATGATTTGCTGATGAGACAGACGCGTCAGCACGCCACGAATGTCACTGCGTCGAACGCTGAACATCTGCGCCAGGCTTTCTTCGGTAAAGCGGCTGGACGCATTGAGGCGCTGTTCGAGAATGGCGTCGAAGATCCGCGAATAGAGATCTTCCGCCCGCGGTGGAAGGGGCAGGGCAGTGAGTGTTTGCGGTGAAGCGAAGCTGTTCATGGCCTGTCTCCGGTTCGAAGAAGTTTTAACTGCCGAAGTTGTCGTCTGGAATATTCAGTTCAATGCCCATCCGCTGGCCTTCCCGAAGGATGTGCCGACGCATCTCGGCACTGGCCTGGGCGCTGTTTTTGCTGCGAATCGCGCGCACCACGGCTTCGTTCTCCTCAAGGCGCTCAGCCAGATGCTCGGGGGAGTTGCGCAGCACCTCGGCGCTTTGCTTGAGGGCATTGCTGGTCTGCTGCACCACGCTCTGGAAAATCGGGTTCGAGGTCAGCGTGAACAGTTCTTCGTGGAATGCGATGTAGGCGTTCACCCCGGCCTCGCTGTCGTTGGCCTCCAGCGCTTCGCGCATGTCCATCAAGGTCAGGCGCAGTTGCCCGACCTCCTTGCTGCTGATCGACTGCGCGACCAGGCCGACGATGAACGGCTCGAGGGTGTAGCGCAGTTGCAAGACATCTTCCAGGCTGGCGCCGGCGACCGCGCTGTCGTGGCTTTGGCTGTCGCTGAGATGGGCGTCCAGCACCACCACGCCTTTGCCGGGCATCGAGCGCACCAGGCCAAGGGTTTCCAGCACGATCACCGCTTCACGCAGGCTCGGGCGGCTGATGCCCAGTTGTTCGGCCAGCTCACGCTGCCCAGGCAGCATTTCGCCGGAGCGCCACTGACCACGGGCCAAAGCGGCCCGGAGTTTTTCTACGACTGAGTTCACAACGGTCGACGAGGTAATCACTGTTCGCTCCATGAGCATCCAAAACGGTTGTTGACCGTGCCTGCCCGAAGACAGGCACGGCGTTTATTCAGAATTCCTGCTGATGTGCCGGGGCGACGGGTTTTCTCGGCTGGAAGGTATACCCCACCTGGCCGGAAAGCACTTTGTTCGCCCGTTGAATATCGATATCCTTCTCCCAGCGGGCGATGGCCACGGTGGCGACGCAGTTGCCGATCAGGTTGGTCAGCGCCCGGCCGATGCCCATGAACCAGTCCACCGCCAGCACCAATACCAGGCCGACCACCGGAATCGCCGGGATCGCCGTGAGTGTCGCTGCCAGAATCACCAGCGCCGAACCGGGAATCCCGTGGGCCCCTTTTGAGGTAATCAGCGAGACCAGCAGAATCGTCAGCAAGTCGGTCATGGCCAGCGGCGTGCCGGTGGCGTTGGCGATGAAGACGATGGCGAGGGTCAGGTAGATCGAGAACCCGTCGAGGTTGAACGAGTAACCCGTCGGAATCACCAACCCCACCGTCGAACTGCCGATGCCCAGGTGCTCAAGCTTGCGCATGATTTGTGGCAGCACGGCGTCGGACGAAGCGGTGCCCATGACGATCAGCAGTTCTTCGCGCAGGTACTTGAGCAACGGCCACATCTTCAGGCCCGAAAGGCGCATCACCAGGCCGAGAATCAATGTCACAAACGCCACGCAGGTCAGGTAAAACAGGCCGACCAGGCTGCCCAGGTGTTGCAGGGAATCCAGGCCATATTTGCTGGTGGTGAAGGCGATGGCGCCGAACACGCCGATCGGCGCCAGGCGCACGATCATGCCCATGATGCGGAAGATTACGTGGCTCAGCTCATTGATCAGCCGGGAAATACCCGATGCTGCTTCGCCCACCAGGTTCAGCGCACTGCCGAACAGCACTGAAAACAGCAGGACTTGCAGGATGTTGTTCTCCGCGAAGGCGCCGATGACCGAGGTGGGGATCAGGTTCATCAAGAACTGGGAGGTGGTTTGCATGTGCTGGCCGCGCTGGGCGATGTCGCCCATGTCGGCAGCGGAAAGCTGATCCAGATGAATGTTCGCGCCGCTGCCGATGCCGGTGGTGAATGCGAACACCAGACCAATCACCAGGGCGATGGTGGTCAGGATTTCGAAGTAGATCACCGATTTCAGGCCGATGCGCCCGACCTTCTTCAAGTCGCCGGCACCGCTGATGCCGCTGACCACTACGCAGAACACAATCAGGCCGATGAGCATCTTGATCAGTTTGATGAAGCCATCGCCGAGCGGTTTGAGCTGGGCGGAGTATTCAGGAAGGGTCAGCCCGCAGACGATGCCGAGCACCAGTCCGAGAACCACTTGGAGGAAGATTGAACGCGAGCACCATCTGAGCATGGGAGGAATCCTGGTCGGTGTCCTGGCTGCCGTGCGCTTGAGTGGGCGCATCAGATTCAGGACTTAATTATTGTGGTCTTACCGGTATGTCCAGTGCAGGCGCAGTCTAGGCGCTGTTTTTGGGTGATCGCAAGCGGAAATTGCATAATTGGCATGACCGGTCTGACCAGTGGTGCCGGCTCCTACAAATCCAGGGCGAAAAAAAACCGGCCATCACGTGGCCGGTTTTTTATGGCTGCGGTTTAGCGCCGCAATTAAGCGCCGTACACCGGCAGCTTCTTGCAGATGGCCTTGACCTTCTCACGAACGGCGTCGATCACCGCTTCGTTGTTCAGGTCAGCCAGGATGTCGCAGATCCAGCCGGCCAGTTCTTTGCACTCTGCTTCCTTGAAGCCGCGAGTGGTCACAGCCGGAGTACCGAAGCGCAGGCCGGAGGTGACGAACGGGGAGCGTGGGTCGTTTGGCACGGAGTTCTTGTTCACGGTGATGAACGCTTTGCCCAGAGCGGCGTCGGCGTCTTTACCGGAGATTTCCTGCTTGATCAGCGACAGCAGGAACAGGTGGTTCTTGGTCCCGCCGGAAACCACATCGAAACCACGTTCGATGAACACTTCGGCCATGGCCTGGGCGTTTTTCACCACTTGTTGCTGGTAGGCCTTGAATTCAGGCTGCAGCGCTTCTTTGAAGCAGATCGCTTTGGCGGCGATCACGTGCTCCAGTGGGCCACCCTGGGCGCCCGGGAATACCGCGGAGTTCAGCTTCTTCTCGATGTCGGCGTTGGCGCGAGCCAGGATCAGGCCGCCACGTGGACCGCGCAGGGTCTTGTGCGTGGTGGTGGTCACGACGTCAGCGAACGGAACCGGGTTCGGGTAGACGCCAGCGGCGACCAGACCGGCCACGTGGGCCATGTCGACGAACAGGTAGGCACCGACCTTGTCAGCGATTTCGCGGAAACGCGGGAAGTCCAGAATCTGCGAGTAGGCAGAGAAACCGGCCACGATCATTTTTGGCTTGTGCTCAACCGCCAGACGCTCGACTTCGTCGTAGTCGATCAGGCCGTTGGCGTCGATGCCGTATTGAACGGCGTTGTACAGCTTGCCGGAGGAGGAAACGCTGGCGCCGTGGGTCAGGTGACCGCCGTGGGCCAGGCTCATGCCCAGGATGGTGTCGCCCGCTTGCAGCAGTGCCAGGTACACGGCGCTGTTGGCTTGGGAACCGGCGTGTGGCTGAACGTTGGCGTAATCGGCGCCGAACAGTTCTTTGGCGCGGTCGATGGCCAGTTGCTCAACCACGTCGACGAACTCGCAACCACCGTAGTAGCGCTTGCCCGGGTAGCCTTCGGCGTACTTGTTGGTCAGTACCGAGCCTTGAGCTTCCATCACCGCTGGGCTGGTGTAGTTTTCCGAAGCGATCAGCTCGATGTGTTCTTCCTGGCGCTGAGCTTCTTGCTCCATGGCGGCAAAAAGATCGGCGTCGTACTTGGCAATAGTCAAATCACGGCTGAACATGGCGGTCCTCAAGGATCGGGGCAGAAAAGGGGGGCATTCTAACTCAACCGCTTTTAGATGGCATATGAAAGGACATCATGTCGCAGACGAAAGGAATTCAGCTTCTGGCTGTAAGCCTCAAGCGGCAAGTCAAAAGCGGACCGGCCACTGCTTGAAGCTTGCCACTTGAAGCTTCCAGCTTTCTTCATGTTTGATTGATTGGAGCTGTTGGCTCCAATCAATCAAACATGAAGAGCGCATCATTGCTGAACTGCGCCTCAAACCGGCTCGCCGGCATCGGCCGGCCGAACAGATACCCCTGAACCTCATCGCAACCATGCTCACGCAGGAAATCGAGCTGCTCGTGGGTTTCCACGCCTTCGGCGATCACCGCCAGATTCAGGCTGTGTGCCATCGCAATGATCGCCCGGGCAATCTGCGCATCCTGTTCACCCGACGGCAGGCCATCTACGAAGGTGCGGTCGATTTTCAGCACGTCGATCGGGAATTGCTTGAGGTAGTTGAGCGAGGAATACCCGGTGCCGAAGTCATCGACCGCAATACTCAGGCCGAGGTTTTTCAATCCGGCGAGGATCTGCATCGCTTCGCTGACTTCGCGCATCAGGATACTCTCGGTCAGCTCCAGCTCCAGGCACGCCGGCGGCAGGCCGGTCTCCTTTAGGATGGTGGCAATCCGCGTCCCGAGTTGGCCGTCGGAGAATTGCCGGGCCGAAATGTTCACCGACACCTTAGGCACCCGCACCTTGGCCTGATGCCAGGTCTTGAGCTGACGGCAGGCTTCGCTGATCACCCAGTCACCGACATCCACCACCAGCCCAAGCTCTTCGAGCACCGGAATGAAATCCCCCGGCGGCACCAGGCCGCGACGTGGATGACGCCAGCGCAGCAGCGCTTCGGCGCCGGTCAGGCGTTTGCCGTCGCCGCTGAACTGCGGCTGGTAATACAGAACGAATTCGTCTTGTTCCAGGGCATGGCGCAAGTCGCTTTCCAGCTCCAGGCGCTCCAGGGCGCTGGCGTTCATGTCCGCCTGATAGAACTGGAAGTTGTTCTTGCCGCGCTCCTTGGCGTGGTACATCGCGGTGTCGGCGTTTTTCATCAGCTGACTGAGTTCGTTGCCATCCTGCGGGCTCAGGGCGATGCCGATACTGGCGGTGACGAAGAACTCGCGGCCTTCCAGCACGAACGGTTTCACCAGGCTGGCGAGGATCTGCTCGGCGACATGGATCGCCCGGTTCAAGGCGACCTCACGGTTGGCCCGCGGTTGCAGCAACAAGGTGAATTCATCGCCGCCCATGCGCGCCACGGTGTCGTCATCATCGACGCAACCGAGCAGGCGCGTGGCCATTTCCTTGAGCATGCGGTCGCCGGCGGCGTGACCGAGAGAGTCGTTGATCGGCTTGAAACGGTCGAGGTCGAGGAACATCAGCACGACCCAGGACTTCTGCCGCTCGGCCGATTGCAGCGCGGTGTGCAGGCGGTCCTGGAACAGCGTGCGGTTGGGCAGGTGGGTCAGGGCGTCGTAGTAGGCGAGGCGGTGAATCCGCTGCTCACTGGCCTTGCGCTCGCTGATGTCGCTGAAGAAGCACACGTAACTGGCCAGGTCACCTTCATCGTCGAGCACCGCCGTGATGCCGACCCAGGCCGGGTAATGCTCGCCGTTGCGCCGCTTGAGCCAGACTTCGCCTTCCCAGGTGCTGTTCTGATGCAGTTGTTTGAGCACATAACGCAGATGGGCTTCCTGCTGCTCGTCGACGGTCAGCATGTTTGGCAACTGGTCCAGCACCTGCTCCACGGCATAACCGCTGACGCGACTGAACGCTTCGTTGGCCTGGACGATGTAGCCGGCCGGGTCGGTGATCAGGATCGCCGACGTCGAATGTTCGAAAACCGTGGCCGCCATGCGCAGGTCTTTTTCGGCCCTGCGCTGCTGGCTGATGTCGCGTCCGACGCCGAGTACGCCTTCGAAGGCCCCGTGTTCGTCCCAGACCAGCACCAGCCGTAGCTCGATCGGGATCTTGCGCCCGTCGGCCCGCAGGCAATCGAACAGGAACAGTTGGGTCTGCACCTGAGTGCGCAGCAGCGCCAGTTGCTCGGGTTTATCCAGCGCTTTGCTGACCCGATCCATCAGGCCGTAAATGCCGGTCAGTTGCTGCGGGTTGGCGATGGTCGATTGCCAGCCGTTCTGGAAGATCCACTCGGCGTCGTAGCCCAGCACGGCATGCACCGACGGGCTGACGTAATTGAGTGCCATTTTGCTGTCGGTGGAGAAAATCACGTCGCTGATGCTTTCGGCGAGCATCCGGTAGCGCTGCTCGCTGTCACGCAGGGATTCACTGGCTTCGATCTGTTCGGTGATGTCCTTGGCCACGCCGATGATCCGCGTGACTTGATCGTGTTTGTCCCGCGCCAGTGCCTGTTCGCGAATGTCGAAACGCCGCCACTTGCCGTCGCGATGACGGAACCGCAACTGGCACTGCAGCAATTGGGTGTAACCCCCGTGGCGCTGGGCCTGGCGCGAGCGGTGGTAGTCATCGGCATCTTCGGGGTGCAGGAGGATTTCCCAGAAGTACTCGCCCATCTGGTGCAACTCGGTACGGTTGTAACCGAGGGTCTGGCCCAAGTGGTGGTTACTGAAAATCATCCGCTGGCTGATCACGTCCTGCACGTACAGGTGGTCCGGCACAGTGCGCACCACATCGGACCAGAACCCTTCGCGTTCCAGCAGCGACAGCTCGATGAGTTTACGGCTGGTAATGTCGGTGATGCTCAGGATCACCGCTTTAAAGTCGGCGTAATCTTCCGGCAGGCGCAGCACCAGCCACAGGTGCTGGTCGCGGCCATTGAGGTCCTGGAGTTTGATTTCCAGCTCGAGCTGTCTCTGCTGGTTGAACACCGTTTCGATCACTTGGTGGCCGATGGCGGTGCCGTCCAGCGGGCAGCCGTCAATCAACAGTTTCCAGGCCTGAGCGCAGGAGTCGACGTTGAGCAGTTGCAGGGCGACCTGGTTGACCTCGGTGACGCGCAGTTCCTGGAGCAGTTGCTCGCGTTGCTCCGGTACGTCGAGCCACGCCTTGAGTTGCTCGCTGCTGTGCAGTTGGGCTTTGTCGAAGAAGGTCTTGAGCCCGGAGACGTCCAGTACGCACAGGGCAACGCCCGTGCCTTCGAAAATATCGTGATAGCGGCGGCGGCCTTCATGCAACTGGCGCTGACGGCGGCGAATGTTCAGCAACACGATGAACGGCAGCAGGGAGAAGGCCAGGCCCAGCAGGCATTTGCCGATGAATGCTGGCAACAGTTGTTCGAGCACTTGCTGGCGATCGAACAGTCCGCGCAGTTGCCAGTCGCTGCTGCTCAGGGGCACTGTCAGCACACTTTTGGCCAGATCGTCGGGGGATAACGCGCTCGGTTTGACCGAAGGCGACGCTTCATCGCGGCTGATGATCTGGTGATTGACCCGGTTTTCCACCAGCCACAGCGGACGAATACCGGCTTCGTTTTGTTTGGTCAGTGACGAGAAAAACGTCGGTGTCAGGCGCAGGGCCCAGTAGCCACGAGTGCTGCCGCTGGCTTGATGCAACAGCAGATGCACCACTGAACCGTCATCGGCATTGCTGAAATAGTGGGCCTGGGCGCGGCTGCGCCGGACCAGTTCACCCAGGTAATCGGCATCCTGGGCGTCGGCGGCGCTGTCACTGAGGACTTTGCCGGAAGGACTGAGTAGCGCCAGGCTGCGCAGGTCAGGCAGCGATTGTTGCAGTTTGCGCAGTAGCGCCTGCTGTTCGTCGGCACTTTGCGGTTGTTCGACGATCGGTAGCAGGTTCAGTGCAATCTGGGCGTTGAGCGCCATGTTCAGGCTGACTTGCGCGGCCAGATCGGCGGTGTAGTCGATGGTGTATTGCCGCTGGTGCTTCTGTGTTTCGCGCAGCTGATCCAGCAGCTGCCAGAACAGCAAGGCGAGCAACAACAGCACGAGTATCGCCAGCGCACCCTTCAAGGATCCGCGCAGGGGCGCGCCGGGCGCAGGATGAGGTGCGCTCACGGACGAAGGCGGAGAGACATTGGACAAACTGTAATCCTGCGGTTTGGCTGGACTGGCGCGACGTGCACTATAAGCCGGACGCCCGGAGGGCGGCTAGCATGCCTTGTGTTGTGGCGAAGTGCCAGCCCCTACCGGCTGGACTGCCATCTGTCATTCAGGTAGCTTTGCCGGTTACGCGGGAGCGTTCCAGCTCCTAGACTCAGACTTTTTCAGCGCTCATGCATTGATACATTATCAATCTGACGACGCGCACAGTCTGGCCAGGCATCGCCTGCGCTCCAATCATTCATCTGTCACTGACCCAAGGTTCTCCATGGCTCAATACGTCTTCACCATGCATCGGCTGGGCAAAGTTGTTCCGCCGAAGCGGGAAATCCTGAAAAATATTTCGCTGTCCTTCTTCCCCGGCGCCAAGATCGGCGTGCTCGGCCTCAACGGTTCGGGTAAGTCCACGCTGTTGAAAATCATGGCGGGCGTCGACACCGAGTTCGAGGGCGAAGCGCGTCCGATGCCGGACCTGAACATTGGCTACCTGCCGCAAGAACCGATCCTGGATCCGACTAAAACCGTTCGTGAAGTGGTCGAGGAAGCGGTCAGCGTGATCAAGAACGCCCAGGCTCGCCTGGACGAGGTCTACGCCGCTTACGCTGATGAAGATGCCGACTTCGACAAACTGGCCGCCGAACAGGCCAAGCTCGAAGCCATCCTGCAAGCCAGCGACGGTCACAACCTGGATCGCCAGCTGGAAGTCGCCGCCGATGCGCTGCGTCTGCCGGCCTGGGATGCCAAGATCGAATTCCTCTCCGGTGGTGAGAAGCGTCGCGTGGCCCTGTGCCGCCTGCTGCTGTCTGCTCCGGACATGCTGCTGCTCGACGAACCGACCAACCACCTGGACGCCGATTCCGTCGCCTGGCTGGAGCACTTCCTGCACGACTTCCCGGGCACCGTAGTCGCGATCACGCACGACCGGTACTTCCTGGACAACGTCGCCGGCTGGATCCTCGAGCTCGACCGCGGCGCCGGTATCCCTTACGAGGGCAACTATTCGGGTTGGCTGGAAGCCAAGTCCGACCGTCTGGCTGCCGAATCCAAGCAGCAGTCGGCCCACGAAAAAGCCATGAAGGAAGAACTGGAGTGGGTGCGCAAAGGCGCCAAGGCCCGCCAGTCCAAATCCAAGGCTCGTCTGCAACGCTTCGAAGAAATGCAGTCGCAGGAATTCCAGAAGCGCAGCGAAACCAACGAGATCTACATCCCGGCCGGTCCGCGCCTGGGTGACAAGGTTATCGAGTTCAAGAACGTTTCCAAGGGTTACGGCGATCGCGTGTTGATCGACAACCTGTCGTTCTCCATGCCAAAAGGCGCCATCGTTGGCGTGATCGGCGGTAACGGTGCCGGTAAGTCGACCCTGTTCCGCATGCTGATGGGCAAGGAAACGCCGGATTCGGGCAGCATCGAAGTCGGCGAAACCGTGCAACTGGCGTGCGTCGATCAGAGCCGCGAAGACCTGGACGGCAGCAAGACGGTGTTCCAGCAAATCTCCGACGGTTCCGATCAGATCCGCATCGGCAACTACGAGATCCCGTCGCGCACCTACGTCGGTCGCTTCAACTTCAAGGGCGGCGACCAGCAGAAGTTCGTCAAGGACCTGTCCGGTGGTGAGCGCGGTCGCTTGCACCTGGCCCTGACCTTGAAAGAGGGCGGCAACGTCTTGTTGCTCGACGAACCGTCCAACGACCTCGACGTTGAAACCCTGCGTTCCCTGGAAGAAGCCCTGCTGGACTTCCCGGGCGCCGCCATTGTGATCTCTCACGATCGGTGGTTCCTTGACCGCGTCGCGACGCACATCCTGGCTTACGAAGACGACTCGCAAGCGGTGTTCTTCGAAGGTAACTACACCGAGTACGAAGCCGATCGCAAGAAACGCCTCGGCGAAGCGGCTTCCCAGCCGCATCGTGTACGGCACAAGAAACTGGCCTGATATCGGGCGGGTTGCATGAAAAAACGGAGCCTTCGGGGCTCCGTTTTTTTATGGGTTTCAGTGACACCGCGGCGCGGCCATCGCCAGCAGGCTGGCTCCCACAGGGGATATGTGAGCGGCACAAATCCACTGTGGCAGCCAGCCTGCTAGCGATGACGGCCTGACGATCACTCGATCTCTATGCTCAACACCTCAATCATCAAATCCCCCACCGGCCGCTTCCACACCACTTCATCCCCGACCTGCGCGCCCAACAACGCCCGCCCCAGCGGCGAGCCCCAGTTGATCAGCCCACTCGCCGCATCCGCCTGATCCTCACCCACCAACTGCACACGCTGTTCGTGGCCCTGTTCATCGGCAAACGTTACCCACGCGCCAATCTGGACTTTATCGGTCGAGGAGGCCGGTACGACTAACTGAGCGCTTTGCAGGCGTTGATTGAAATATCGCCAGTCACGTTCCAGATCGGCCTGGCGCTGTTTGTCTGCGAGTTCGCCTTTCGCACTCTGTCCATTGAGCAGGTTTTGCACTTCGGCGACTTTCGCCTGAAGCTGCGCCAGCCCGGCGGGCGTGACGTAATTGGGCTGTGTGCTGACTTGCCGTTCGACCGGCTGATCGGCTTGCGCGGCGGCGTTATCTTCATTGACGAAAGCGCGACTCATGGTTTTCTCCCGTTATAGGGTTTGGGCCATGGTTGCAGGCTTTTAGTTTCGATGGATGTCTGTCCGCGACTCATTGCGAGCGATAGGCACGGGCGGCGTCCTGGTCCTTTTGTTGCTGCCAGGCTTTGTCGCGGTCGTCCCAGTGGTGGCTGCGATAGTCCTCGCGATCCTCGCTTTCGCGCATGGCCTGGCACTGGCGAAAACCGTCGCTCCAGCCTTCGGCGTACTGCTTGTCCTTGAGATAACGCGGAACGTTCTTGCGAAATTCCCCGGTGATTGCCCCGGCAGCTTGCCGGCCACTGCTGCAACCGTCATCGAAACCATCGGCGAACGCCGGTGGATAACCCTTGGCGATCAAATCCTCGTGGGTCGTCTGGCAACCCGCGATCAACATCAACAATCCCAGCACACCTGCGCAACGCCACATCTCCGACTCCCGTGCCGTTGGACGGCCTATGGGTGAAGTCTAGGAGTGGATTCGTGAGGCAGTTGTGAAAGGTGTGTGATTAATCTGTTGGCCACCACACATCCGCTGTGGGATCGAGCCTGCTCGCTCCCACAGGGACGGTGGGGTGTCAGGTCAATAGTGGTACCACTTCACCTCAAGCATCACTTCGTTCTCGGGCGAGGCGAGGTGGCTGAATTCGCGCTGGGCACTCAGGCGCAGGCCCAGGTTGCGCGACAGTTCCCACTGCTGGTTGAGACTCACACTGCGGCGCACCTCGCCGTTGGTGAAGAAATCGCCCTTGGTTTCCAGGCTGAAGTTGCCCAGTGGGTTTTTCCACAGCAGACCGCTATTGAAACCTGCCGCCGGTGCGATAAAGCCCGCGAAGTCGTTGTTGTGTTCGACACGCACGGTGCCCAGTGCAAAGCCGAGCATGTCTTCACCCAACTGCCAGGTGCCGCCACCACCACCGTTGACGTGGCTGACCAGCGTTTCATCGTCATGCTTGCCTGGCACGCGTTCCAGGCCGCCCGTGACTTGCCACGATAATGGCTTCAACAACTCATTGCGCGGCGTCAGGGAGCGAATGGTCGCCAGGTCCAGTTGCTGGAACTGCCAGTCATTGCCTTCGTACTGGCGCAGTTTCATCTGCAGGATTTCGATCTGCGCACCGAGCGGGAAGCTCTCGGCGTTATCGTTGAGGTCGTGATACGCCATGCGCAGGCCATATTCGCCAAAGGCCTTGTCGCCCCGGGTGCCGATGCCGGCCTGCCAGGTGCGGGATTCATGACCGTCCTCGGGCAGGCCGGGCCTCCGGATGTCCAGCTCAGGGGCGGGGTTCTGGTTGATCGCCCGCAGCAGTTCGAAACTGCGTTGCGCCCTCTCAGGGTCGCGCTCCTGACCGTTGGCGCGATAGCGTTCGAGGCGGTAAGACGCATCGATGATCAGCGCCTGGCGGTCGCGCGGTTGAGCCTTGAACGCCGGTGTCTGCAATTGCTTTTGGTCGGCGCTGACTTTCAGCACCCACTCCTGTTCTTCGTCAGTCAACGGCTCGGCGCGGCTCAGCAGTTCCCGTTCACGGGACGGACGATACTGAATGGATTCCACCAGCCCGGCTTCTTTCACCGCTTTGACGGTATCGGTCGGAATGGCCGTCAGTGGGAACTGTTCGGTCAGGCGCAGGCTTGGCCGCGCCACCTGCAGCAGCTCAAGCAGGCGATAGGAGCAGTTTTCGTCGAAAAAGAAATAGTCGAACTGGATCTGCTTCAACTCCCAGACGTGCTCGACCATGCGCTCGGTTTCTGCCTGCGTCAGGTTCAGCCGGTACTCCCACAGGTCCCGGTTTTCGAGGCTGCGGTATTCCGAGAGTTTTTCCTGATACGGCACCAGCGCGAACAGCCCCGGATAGCCGCCCATCAAGCCTTTCCAGGCGTAGAGGATGCTGTTATCCGAACCTTCGATGTAGGCGCCGAAGTTGATCGCGTAACTGAGCAGCGCGGTGTGATCACTCTGCACATCGGCCTGGTCGATGCGCAGCAAGGTATGGCCGAACATCGATGACGGACTGTTCAGGTAAGCCGCCGGGAAAATCATCACCGCGCTATGGGGCGAGACATCCTTGAACCATTGCTTGAACTCAGTGCAATCGAGCGCCGGCAAATCAGTCAGGTTGAGCTGCGCTTTCAACCAGCGGGTGCGCGCCGGGTACACACATTGGGCATGTTGTTCGCCCGCACTGGCCGGGGCGTACAGCGCCTGCACGGTGGCCGCCAGTTCGCGGTCGGGGTGTTCGTTACCGTCGGGTGCGAGAAAGAACTTTTTGTCGCTGACATAGCTGCGCCAGCCGCCCAGCTTGGCGGTTTCGTAATGGCCCAGGGAAATCCAGAAAGGGTCGTTGGCCAGTTGCTGCAAACGTTGATTGTCGACATGTGGCGCGGCGGACAGCGGGGCGCAGACACAGAGCGCCAGCCAGGCAAGGCGTTTGAGCATAGTGAGCAACTTAAGTCGAAAAAAAATAAAGACCCAAGGGGGACAGGTCCAAAAAATAAAACCCGCCCCCCGAAAGGAGCGGGTGGGTCGAGCTTAAGCTTGAGTAGCGTACTTGGCCAGACGCGGATCGTTCTTCAGAACGGCCAGGGTGTTGGTATGCACGTCGTCAGCGGTCACGTCAGCCTTGCTGAAGATCTGCTGGAAGTGCTGGTGAGTCACAGCGGCGAAGTGCGCACGGTCTTCCGGCGCCACGCCCAGTACCACGGCGTAGGTCGTCAGCGCTTCGCCGTTACCTTTAGCCATGTCTTCGGACAGCTCGTTCATCATGCCATTCATGGCAAACCAGGATTTGCCGCCATAAGTCAGCGACGCATTAGTCGAGCAACCGTTGGTACCAGAAGTCATACCGAACGTTGCGTTACCGGAAGTGCCGTTGGTGGTGGATGCCAGGAAGTGAGCCGGGGTGCCACGCTGACCTTCGAACAGCATGTTGCCCCAACCGCAATCCGGGCCGCCTGGCGCTTGGGCCATGGCGTTGATGGATACAGCGGTGAAGAGAGTACCGAGAAGAATCCGTTTCATAGCTTTGTTCTCTTTATGTGCATACCAATGGACAAGGGGTCTGGCCCAATCCGGCGCCAGTGGGCCAGTTATTAATCCAGCCGCGCAGTTTGGAGTTTAGGCACGTTCCTGGGGTTCCGTGATTTTTTGCAAAACATTCGTTGAAATCATTGATTTGTCCCCGGCCGGCCTGGAGATGACGGTTTGTCTATGCTTTGGCTGGAGGCGCGCCTTGCAAGTGAGGTATGGGCAGCGCCAGAATGCCGCTATCTGCCCCGCCTGATGTAAGGAAGCCCGATGCCTGATCCTGTTGCTGCCAGCTTGCGTCTAGCGCCTGAAGCGCTGACCCGTCCGTTTTCCGCTGAACAGTTCAGCTTCTCTACCACCAATGATTTGGAGCCCTTTCGCGGTGTGCTTGGCCAGGAACGTGCGGTCGAAGCCTTGCAGTTCGGCGTGGCCATGCCACGCCCCGGTTACAACGTATTTGTCATGGGTGAGCCCGGCACCGGCCGGTTTTCGTTCGTCAAACGCTACCTGAAAGCCGAAGGCAAGCGCCTGCAGACCCCGGCCGACTGGGTCTACGTCAATAATTTCGATGAGCCTCGCGAGCCTCGTGCACTGGAATTGCCATCGGGCACTGCTGGCGCCTTCATCGGTGACATCAACGGCTTGATCGACAACCTGCTGGCGACTTTTCCGGCAGTGTTCGAGCACCCGTCCTACCAGCAGAAAAAAAGCGCCATCGACCGCGCCTTCAACCAGCGCTACGACAAGGCACTGGACGTGATCGAGCGCCTGGCGCTGGAGAAGGAGGTCGCGCTTTACCGCGACGCCAGCAACATCGCGTTCACGCCCATGAGCGAAGGCAAGGCCCTGGACGAAGCGGAATTCGCCCAGTTGCCGGAAGCCGATCGCGAGCGTTTCCACGACGATATTTCCGGTCTGGAGGAGCGACTGAACGAAGAGCTCGCCAGCCTGCCGCAATGGAAGCGCGAGTCGAGCAATCAGCTGCGCCACCTCAACGAAGAAACCATCACGTTGGCCTTGCAGCCGTTGCTGTCGCCGTTGTCGGAGAAATACGCCGAGAACGCCGCCGTTTGCGGTTACCTGCAAGCCATGCAGGTCTACCTGCTCAAGACCGTGGTCGAGCAACTGGTGGACGACAGCAAGACCGACGCCGTCGCCCGCAAATTGCTGGAAGAGCAATACGCCCCGAGCCTGGTGGTCGGTCATTCGTCCAGCGGCGGTGCGCCGGTGGTCTTCGAGCCGCACCCGACTTACGAAAACCTGTTTGGCCGCATTGAATACAGCACCGATCAGGGTGCGATGTACACGACCTATCGGCAACTGCGGCCGGGCGCATTACACCGGGCCAACGGCGGTTTTCTGATCCTTGAAGCGGAAAAAATGCTCAGCGAGCCGTTCGTGTGGGATGCGCTCAAGCGCGCCCTGCAATCGCGCAAGCTGAAAATGGAGTCGCCGCTTGGTGAGCTGGGCCGCCTGGCCACCGTGACCCTGACGCCGCAACACATTCCGTTGCAGGTCAAAGTCGTCATCATCGGTGCGCGTCAGCTGTATTACACGCTGCAAGACCTCGATCCGGACTTCCAGGAGATGTTCCGCGTCCTGGTGGATTTCGACGAAGACATCCCGATGGTCGACGAGAGCCTGGAGCAGTTCGCCCAGTTGCTCAAAACCCGCACCTCGGAAGAAGGCATGGCGCCGCTGACGGCCGATGCCGTGGCGCGCCTGGCGACTTACAGCGCGCGCCTGGCCGAACACCAGGGGCGTTTGTCGGCGCGCATCGGTGATCTGTTCCAGCTGGTCAGCGAGGCGGACTTCATTCGTCACCTGGCGGGGGACGAGATGACCGATGCCGGGCATATCGAGCGGGCGCTCAAGGCCAAGGCCACCCGTACCGGGCGGGTCTCTGCGCGGATTCTCGATGACATGCTCGCCGGGATCATCCTGATCGACACGGACGGCGCCGCCGTCGGCAAGTGCAACGGGCTGACCGTGCTGGAAGTCGGCGACTCGGCGTTCGGTGTGCCGGCGCGGATTTCCGCCACTGTCTACCCGGGCGGCAGCGGCATCGTCGACATCGAGCGCGAGGTCAACCTCGGCCAGCCGATCCACTCCAAGGGTGTGATGATCCTCACCGGGTATCTGGGCAGTCGTTACGCCCAGGAATTCCCGCTGGCGATTTCCGCGAGTATCGCGCTGGAGCAGTCCTACGGTTACGTCGATGGCGACAGTGCGTCGCTGGGCGAGGCGTGCACGCTGATTTCGGCCCTGTCGAAAACGCCGCTCAAGCAATGCTTTGCGATCACCGGCTCGATCAACCAGTTCGGTGAAGTGCAGGCGGTAGGCGGGGTCAACGAGAAGATCGAAGGCTTCTTCCGACTCTGCGAAGCCCGTGGGCTGACCGGGGAGCAGGGGGCGATCATTCCTCACGCCAACGTCGCCACGCTGATGCTCGACGAGAAGGTGCTCTCGGCGGTGCGTGCGGGGCAGTTCCATGTCTACGCCGTGCGCCAGGCTGACGAGGCGTTGAGCCTGTTGGTCGGAGAGCCTGCCGGTGCACCGGATGCCGATGGCCAGTTCCCCGAAGGCAGCGTTAACGCACGGGTGGTGGAACGCTTGCGCGTGATCGCGGAAATGATTAGCGAAGAAGACCTCAAGGAAGCCGAGAAAGAAGCGGCGCTGGAAGCCCTGGTGGAGGCCAAACCGGCCTGACCGATCTGAGGATCACCCCGATCCACAGTGGGAGTGAGCCTGCCCGCGATGTGGCACTTTCATCCAACACATGTGTTGGCTGAAAGTTCGCTATCGCGGGCAGGCTCAGTCCCACCTTTGGGATGTGTCCACTTCAAGAAAGTGCCATCACTCTGACGTCAATATTCACACAATGACCATTCGGCGCCTTCTGGTCTGACTTGACGTGCTAGTCAGACTTTTCTTCTATTCTCAGCTCAAGGATATCGACAGTAATCACTGGATCGAGACAGCCTTCCCGTGGGGGCTGAACACCGGATCTACCGAGGGTCGCCGCCATGTCGCGCAACCTCTGCCTCACCCGTCAATGCCTGGGCCTTGTGACCCGTATCGAGTGTGCCATCCGTCCGTTGGCGGGGGATACGGGCATGTGGACCTTGCTCTTCGCCGCCGGAATGGCCGGCGAACAACCTTCCGCCATCAAGGCGCAGGGACCGTTTCATGGGCCTTTCGTGGCGGAGTCCATCCTCGACACGATTGTTGAAAGCCTGACGCTGCATGGCTACGAACTGGCCGATGACCCACAAATCTGGTGCCTGCACCTACAAGCCCAGCTGCGGGAAATCAACGGGGGCCGTTGCCGCAACCTCAATGGCTGAGTTCGGCGGGGCCACTGAAACCGGTTATTGATCAAGGTGGCTCAAATCCGCCTTGGCCAGTTTGACCTCGAAACCATATTGCACCGTGGTGAGGTCGGTTCGCTGATAGGTTTCCAGACGTGTTGGCTGGCCATAGAAGTAATGCACGGCAAATAGCGCCGGGCCTTCTGCGCTCGCGTCGTGAGTGACCGAAAGGATTTCTTTCAGATAGTTTCCAGAGTCGTCCTTGGCGAAAAAACGCCACTCCTGGGCAGGAAACAGCTTCAAATCAACCACCAAGGCATTGCCTTTGAGTTCCAGGCCTTTGGGCAACGTATGGGCGTCGAGCGTTTGTTTGGCCACCGTCGCCAGAAACAGCGGCATGGAGCCCACTGCATAGGCCGGTGTTTCCGGAAACAGGTTCAAGTCATAGGTGATGGCGCCACGTAGCGGATCGACCTCGTAAGCCTCAAGCGGCAGCTCGATCGGCCCATCGCGCTTGCCACTGCCATCCTCCGTAAAGAACGTGACCGGGCTATCGCCAGCGCTGAACGATGTACCGAGCATCTCGTCATTGAAGCTTCTGGGGTGGTCGAACTCGATGCGTGCGGCGCTGGGGTCATCCACCGACTGACTGACGATGATGCCCTTCTTCAGCTGTTCCTCACTCAATGTCGCGCCCTTGAGCCAGGTCGGGGCCTGATCGTCATACACCACCACCGGTAGGGTCAGTGGCTGGATGGTTTTTGCCGTGGTGTGTGAGTCAAAGCGGCGCACCGGCAGGTTCAGGTCCTTGTGGGTCACCGTGACGGCCGAGAAATCCAGAACGCTCACTTCAACGGTTTCGACCGGACCGTTGAAATACACTTTGGTGTAATGATTCTTCTGCTGCGCCTCGAAGGTGCGCTGTTCTTCGTCGATCTGCTTTTCGAAAGTCTCGCTCCAGGCTTTCTGCTGCTGAATTTTCGCCAGTTGTTTTTGATAGAAGGCAATTTGCGCAGCGGTTTCGTTGATCGAACCCGATCGCGAGAGGAATTGCCCGGTGATGTCCCTGGCCTGGACGATCAGCGGATTCAACGGTGTTTCGCTGACTTCAGGGGCCAGTGGTGCGCTGTTGTTGAATTCGATTTCGGCGTAGTTGTTGCCCAGTTTCAGCAAGGTGACGCTGAGGTTGTCGTTGGTGCGGGTCTGGCCAACGTCTTTTTTCGTCAGGTCGAAGGTGTAGAGCCGGCGCGGGGCGATGACCTCGACCTTGCCTTGCAGGCTCACCGGTTGGGGCTGGTTCTTGTTGTCCATGTCCAGACCGTCGATGAACGGATAGGTCACCGTCAGATCATCCGGGTTGGTCAGGTTGGAACTGGAGGGGCTCAGTTGAATGCCGGGATCGGTTTCCGACCATTCCGGCTGGAACGCGATGACGCGCTTGTTGCTCAAGGTCACCGATTGCCATTCCAGGCCATGGGGAAAGAGAAACGCTGCCGGAATGTTGAAGTTGAAAGGGAACACCGGTTGCAGGTCGGTCAGGTAGTCGGAACTGGAATCCTTGTGCAGCACGAACAGGCCGTTGATGTAGGTGTCGACCAAAGCCTGAGGCGTGGGGTAGTGCTTGAGCACGGCGAGAACGTCTTCGCCGTATTCGGTTTCCACGGGTTTGCTGTCGAGCTTGAGTTGCGCACGCTCGAGCAACAGCAGTGAACCGCCGAGTTCGGCAACGGCATCCCTGAGCTTTGGATCCTCAATCGCATCCAGAGACTTCTCGAACTGCGCGGTCTTTTCCTCGAGGCTAGTCTGGCGCTTCTCATCGCTGGGTGAGCAGCCGCCCAGCAGCAGAGCCAGGCAAATGCCGGCACTCGTTATTGGCAATCGCACATCCATTTCCAGTCTTCCTGTCCGATGTCGCTGAGCTGTCAATAGTCTGGACACTAGCAGAAAAACTTTGTGGCACACGCGCAGGTCGCGGATTTGCCGAAGGTTTCTGGCTGCTTCAGGGTATAGACAGGGGGCTGGTATACTTGCGGCCATTTTCAACATCACGTGTGAGATTCAATGGAACGCTTTATCGAAAATGCAATGTATGCCTCCCGCTGGCTGCTGGCACCGATCTACTTCGGTCTGTCCCTTGGGCTACTGGCGCTGGCGCTGAAATTCTTCCAGGAAGTTTTCCACGTCATTCCCAACGTATTCTCGATGGCCGAGTCGGACCTGATCCTGGTGCTGCTGTCGCTGATCGACATGGCACTGGTGGGTGGCTTGCTGGTGATGGTGATGATCTCCGGTTACGAGAACTTCGTTTCCCAGCTGGACATCGACGACAGCAAGGAAAAGCTCAACTGGCTGGGCACCATGGATTCGTCTTCGCTGAAGATGAAAGTGGCGGCCTCCATCGTGGCGATTTCGTCGATCCACCTGCTGCGGATCTTCATGGACGCCAAGAACGTCGATCCCGAGCATTTGAAGTGGTACGTGATTATTCACATGACGTTCGTCGTGTCGGCGTTTGCCATGGGTTATCTGGATAAGCTGACCAAGCACTGACGCTCACAAAGCCCTGTAGGAGCGAGGCTTGCCCGCGAAGGGGCCGTGTCAGTCGATACAGTTGGTGCCCGTCACACCGCCTTCGCGGGCAAGCCTCGCTCCTACAGTCAGGTGCAAACAGACGGGCGGTGTCGTTTGTGGCTTGTACTTTGAGGTGCCGAAGCCTATGCATGTATTGATATTGGCTTGACACCGTATGAGGTGCATTCATGAACCTTGTTGAATTACGTGCATATGCCATCGCAGGGAAAGTCGATGAGCTGAACCTGATTTCTATGGAAGGCGGGATCTACCTGCTGGAGGCGCGCATGCATGGGGCGGCGTATCCGTTAAGTGATGCCCACGACCATATGCTCCACCTGCGTTCGGTGGAGCATGCGCGTCAAGTGCTGCACCGACTCCCCACCTTGCCTTTCAACCTTGTGCACACGTCGGTCCATGATGAAATGTGCGGACTTGGTGCCAATGCAGAAGAGGGCCTGAAGGTGCCGATCGCCTTCAGTTCTCGCTGGTAGCAATGACCCCCTGATCAGCGCAACGGCATCTGTGCTAGTCTGCTGGCCCTTTTGGTTCCGGGCGCTCCGGGACGCGCTGTGCACGCACGGCAAGTTCCCGGGCCGTCCGCACAGCGGAGCAGTGTCATGTCCGAAGTAAATCTGTCCACCGACGAAACCCGCGTCAGCTACGGTATTGGCCGTCAGCTGGGCGACCAACTGCGCGACAACCCGCCACCGGGCGTTAACCTGGACGCGATCCTGGCTGGCCTGACCGACGCGTTCGCCGGTAAGCCTAGCCGTGTAGGTCAGGAAGAAATGTCCGCCAGCTTCAAGGTGATCCGCGAAATCATGCAGGCCGAAGCAGCTGCAAAAGCCGAAGCGGCCGCTGGCGAAGGCCTGGCTTTCCTGGCTGAAAACGCCAAGCGTGACGGCATCACCACCTTGGCCTCGGGCCTGCAATTCGAAGTGCTGACTCAAGGTGAAGGCGCCAAGCCAACCCGTGAAGATCAAGTGCGCACTCACTACCACGGCACCCTGATCGACGGCACTGTGTTCGACAGCTCCTACGATCGTGGCCAGCCTGCAGAATTCCCGGTTGGCGGCGTGATCGCTGGCTGGACCGAAGCCCTGCAACTGATGAATGCCGGTAGCAAATGGCGCCTGTACGTGCCGAGCGAACTGGCTTACGGCGCTCAAGGCGTTGGCAGCATTCCGCCGCACAGCGTTCTGGTATTCGACGTCGAACTGCTCGACGTTTTGTAAGCTCTTGATTCTGTAGGAGTGAAGCTTGCTCGCGAATGCATCACCTCGGTTCAAGTCAGAACCGAGTTGTCAGGTTCGCGGGCAAGCCTCGCTCCTACGGGGCTTAGTGCTACTCATACTTCGATCTTGTGGTTCAGATCGCTCGTCGGGCGCAACGCCCGGGCGTAGCAGAACAGAAACAGATTGCGCACCAGTTCCTTGAGCACCACCGGTTCGCAGGAACTCAAGCCGTTGACGTCCAGATCACCCTGATCCTGCAGCTCGTTCAAGGCTTCTTCTTCAAGCACTGCACAGACTTCCCCGGTTTCCCGATGCAGGATCCTGAGGTAGGGGTGTGGGCGGTCCAGCCAGGCATCGATCAAATAAGTCATGGGTCTCATCTCCATTGATGGGTTTCAATGAGAATAATTCTTATTCATCAAATAGCAAGGACCTATTGGTGGTTTGTGATTTATTCCGGGTAAAGATTGCGTAAGGTCAAAACGGCTGGCGTTTGGCTATTGCGAGGATATGTGGGGAGAGGCGGGGCGGGTGAAGCACCATCCCACGCAGGGCGCGGGATGGAAGACAACAGAATCAGACTTTTCTGACGAACTCGGACTTGAGCTTCATCGGGCCGATGCCGTCGATCTTGCAGTCGATGTCGTGATCGCCATCGCACAGGCGGATGTTCTTGACCTTGGTGCCGACCTTGACCACCAGCGACGTGCCTTTGACCTTCAGGTCCTTGATCACGGTGATGGTGTCGCCGTCCTGCAGGACGTTGCCGACCGAATCTTTTTTCACGGTGTCATCGGACGCCGCTTCGGCTTCGCCGCTGGCGGACCATTCGTGGGCGCACTCGGGGCAGATCAGCTGAGCGCCGTCTTCGTAGGTGTATTCGGAATTGCATTTTGGGCAGGGTGGCAACGTGCTCACTAAAGCTCCTTGGATTCAGGATCGCTAAAAAGCGCACATTATATAGGGTTTTAGCTGGGAGGGGGGCGACGCCAAAAACTGTGGGAGCGAGCCTGCTCGCGAAAGCGGTGTGCCAGTCAGCATTCGACTGACAGATTGCTTTCGCGAGCAGGCTCGCTCCCACAGGGTATTACGGTGCAGTTAGTGCGTACGGGCGACCGCAAACTCACTGAGCTCAACCAATGCATCGCGGTATTCGCTGGCGGGCAGCGCGTCGAGGCATTTGATTGCACGGGCCACGTAATCGCGGGCCAGTTGCGCGGTGTAATCCAGCGAACCGGACGCTTCCACGGCTTCGCGGATGCTTTCCAGGTCTTCGATACCGCCTTTCTGGATCGCCTTGCGCACCAGTGCAGCCTGCTCCGGCGTGCCTTCGCGCATGGTGTAGATCAGCGGCAGGGTCGGCTTGCCTTCGGCCAGGTCGTCACCGACGTTCTTGCCCAGGGTTTCCGCGTCGCCACGGTAGTCCAGCAGGTCGTCGACGAGTTGGAAGGCCACGCCCAGATGATCGCCGAAGGTGCGCAGCGCTTCGCTCTGTTCCGGTGTGGCACCAGCCAGGGCTGCCGCACTGTGGGTCGAAGCTTCGAAGAGCATCGCGGTTTTGCCGCGGATGACTTCCATGTAGGTTTCTTCGGTGGTGCTGGCATCACGCACTTTAGACAGCTGCAGCACTTCGCCTTCGGCGATGATGCGCGTGGCTTGCGAAAGGATCTTCATCACCGGCATGGAGCCCAGTTCGACCATCATTTCGAAGGAGCGCGAATACAGGAAGTCGCCCACCAGCACGCTTGGCGCGTTGCCCCACATGGCGTTGGCGGTCGAGCGGCCACGGCGCATGCCGGACATGTCGACCACGTCGTCGTGCAGCAGGGTGGCGGTGTGCAGGAACTCGATGGTCGCGGCCAGCAGGCGCAGGTCATCGCCTTCGCGACCCAGAGCCTTGCCACACAGCAACACTAATAGGGGACGCAGGCGTTTACCGCCAGCCGAGGTAATGTAATCGCCGATTTTCGATACCAGCGGCACTCGGGAAGTCAGCTGCTTCTTGATGATGCCGTCGACGGCGCTAAAATCGTCCGCCACCGCGCGGTAGAAAGCTTGGGGTTGCATCAGCGACAGTTGCTCCAGAAGGGTTGCGCGGCATGCTAGGACCCACGTCGGCGGGTGTCAAGGCACGATGGACGGCCTCTTGCATCGCCCCGGCAGCTTGCGTACAATCGCGCACCCTGAACTTCCTGGGCAGCACCTGCCTTACGCAATTGCAAACAGGCCTTCCAGCCTTATGCAGCCATGCCAGCCAATACCTCTTCTTATAAAGAGCTGGGTGAGCAGGATTATCGGAGAAATACCATGTCGTACGCAGTAATTGTTACTGGTGGCAAGCAATACAAGGTCGCCCCAGGTGAATACCTGAAGATCGAAAAACTGGAAATCGCTACCGGCGAATCCGTTACTTTTGATCGCGTTCTGTTGGTCGCCAATGGCGATGACGTGAACATCGGCGCTCCAGTTGTTGCTGGCGCTACCGTTGTGGCTGAAGTGATCTCCCAAGGTCGTCACGATAAAGTCCGCATCATCAAGTTCCGTCGTCGTAAGCACCACATGAAGCGTATGGGCCACCGCCAGTGGTACACCGAGATCAAAATCACCGGTATTCAGGCTTAATTTCAGCCTAATTCCTCACTAGGAGAATTGACTCATGGCACACAAAAAAGCTGGTGGTAGTACCCGTAACGGTCGCGACTCAGAAGCCAAACGCCTTGGCGTGAAGATGTATGGCGGCCAGGTTATCATTCCGGGCAACATCATCGTGCGTCAGCGCGGCACCCAATTCCACGCCGGTTACGGTGTTGGCATGGGTAAAGATCACACTCTGTTCGCTAAAATCGACGGCGTGATCAAGTTCGAAGTAAAAGGCGCTTTCAACCGCCGTTACGTGAGCATTGTCCCGAAGACTGAAGTCGTCGCGGCATAATTGCGTAGTTGCTGGAAAAGCCCTGTCTCGCGACGGGGCTTTTTCGTTTGTGGGGTGAGTCTCTTGCAAAGCTGTTTGTGATGGGCTCCAGCGCTGGATTTGCGGTCGTTGATTGAGGTCGCTGCGCTCATTTTTGCAAGAGTCTTATGTCTAGATTTTTTCGGCTCGTCCGTATGACGAGAGGCGTTTTGTTATGAAGTTTGTTGACGAAGTATCGATTCGAGTAAAAGCCGGTGACGGCGGCAACGGTTGCATGAGCTTCCGTCGCGAGAAATTCATTGAAAACGGCGGCCCGAACGGCGGTGACGGTGGTGATGGCGGCTCGGTCTACATGATCGCCGACGAAAACCTCAACACCCTGGTGGACTACCGTTACACCCGGCATTTCGATGCCGAGCGCGGTTCCAACGGCGGCAGCACCGACTGCACCGGCAAGAAAGGTGAAGAGCTGGTGCTGCGTGTTCCGGTTGGCACCACCGTCATCGACTCCGCCACTCAGGAAGTGATCGGCGACCTGACCAAGGCTGGCCAGAAACTGCTGGTGGCTCATGGCGGCTGGCACGGTCTGGGTAACACCCGTTTCAAATCCAGTACCAACCGTGCTCCGCGCCAGACCACTCCGGGTAAACCGGGCGAGGCGCGTGATCTCAAGCTGGAAATGAAAGTATTGGCTGACGTCGGTCTGCTGGGTTTGCCGAACGCCGGTAAAAGTACCTTCATTCGCTCCGTATCGGCCGCCAAGCCGAAAGTCGCCGACTACCCGTTCACCACGCTGGTGCCGAACCTGGGTGTGGTCAGCGTCGATCGCTGGAAGAGCTTCGTGGTCGCGGACATTCCGGGCCTGATCGAAGGTGCTTCCGATGGCGCTGGCCTGGGGATTCGCTTCCTCAAGCACTTGTCGCGTACCCGTTTGCTGTTGCACCTCGTGGACATGGCGCCGCTGGATGACGCCAGCGCTCCGGATGCTGCTGAAGTGATCGTCAGCGAGCTGACCAAGTTCAGTCCGTCCCTGGCTGAGCGTGATCGCTGGTTGGTGCTGAACAAGTGCGACCAGATCCTTGAAGAAGAGCATGACGCTCGCGTCAAGGAAATCGTTGATCGCCTGGAATGGACCGGTCCGGTCTATGTGATCTCCGCCATCTCCAAGCTGGGCACCGAGCGTCTGTGCCACGACATCATGCGTTACATGGAAGATCGTGCTGACCGTCTGGCTAACGACCCGGTTTACAAGGAAGAGCTGGCCGAGCTCGATCAGCGCATCGAAGACGAAGCCCGTGCCCAGTTGCAAGCGCTGGATGACCAGCGTGCCCTGCGTCGCAGCGGCGTGAAGTCGGTCCATGACATCGGCGACGATGACTGGGACGAAGAAGATGTGGATGACGAAGACGGTCCGGAAATCATTTACGTGCGTGACTGATTCGTTGCAGTAAACTTAAGCGCCGCTCAATCGAGCGGCGTTTTAGTATCTGGAAATCGGTAGTCACGAATAACGTTACGGGCGGCGCTGGGTCGCGCTGCCCTCAAGCTAAGGTTGAAGATGATGCGGAGCAAGGTGACAGGTGCGCAGCGTTGGGTCGTGAAGATCGGCAGCGCTTTGCTGACGGCTGACGGCAAGGGCCTGGATCGCGCGGCAATGAGTGTCTGGGTCGAGCAGATGGTGGCTTTGCATGAGGCGGGCGTCGAACTGGTGCTGGTGTCCTCCGGGGCAGTAGCGGCGGGGATGAGTCGCCTGGGCTGGACCGTGCGACCCAGTGCAATGCACGAGCTGCAGGCCGCTGCCGCTATCGGTCAGATGGGCCTGGTGCAAGCCTGGGAGTCGAGCTTTGCCGAGCATGGCCGGCATACCGCGCAGATTCTCCTGACGCACGATGACTTGTCTGACCGCAAGCGTTACCTGAATGCCCGCAGCACCCTGCGTGCGTTGGTCGAGCTGAAAGTGATCCCGGTGATCAACGAAAACGACACCGTGGTCACCGACGAGATCCGCTTCGGCGACAACGACACCCTGGCGGCGCTGGTGGCCAACCTGGTTGAGGCGGACTTGCTGGTGATCCTCACCGATCGCGACGGCATGTTCGATGCCGATCCGCGCAACAACCCCGACGCCAACCTGATTTACGAGGCGCGCGCCGATGATCCGGCGCTGGATGCCGTCGCTGGCGGTACCGGTGGTGCGTTGGGTCGGGGCGGCATGCAGACCAAATTACGTGCCGCACGTCTGGCGGCGCGTTCCGGTGCGCACACCATCATCGTCGGTGGGCGCATTGAACGTGTGCTGGATCGCCTGAAGGCGGGCGAGCGCATCGGCACCTTGTTGTCGCCTGAGCGCGGCATGCTGGCGGCGCGCAAGCAATGGCTGGCCGGTCACCTGCAAACCCGTGGCACCCTGGTGCTGGATGCGGGTGCAGTGACCGCGCTGTCCCAGGGCAACAAAAGTTTGCTGCCGGTTGGCGTCAAACTGGTTCAAGGCAGTTTCCGGCGCGGTGAAATGGTGGTGTGCGTGGCGCCGGACGGTCGTGAAATTGCCCGTGGCCTGGCCAACTACAGCGCGCTGGAAGCACAAAAAATCATCGGTCAGTCGTCTGAGGCGATTGTCGGTCTGTTGGGTTACATGGCGGAGCCGGAACTGGTTCACCGCGATAACCTGATTCTGGTCTGAAGGAATATTTGAATGCGTGTGGCAAAAGGATTGTTGGGTCTGCTGTTGGCGATGCCGCTGCTGGCTTCGGCTGAGGAGATTGGCCAAGTGTCGACGGTGTTCAAGTTCGTCGGCCCGAACGACCGTATCGTCGTCGAGGCGTTTGATGATCCGAAGGTCGAGGGTGTGACTTGCTACCTCTCGCGGGCCAAGACGGGCGGTGTGAAAGGTGGGTTGGGTTTGGCGGAAGATCGCGCTGAAGCGTCTATCGCGTGCCGTCAGGTAGGTCCGATCAGCTTCAAGGGTGAGCTGAAGGATGGCGATGAGGTGTTCAAGGAGCGCACGTCGCTGGTGTTCAAGACCATGCAGGTGGTGCGCTTCCTCGACAAGAAGCGCAATACGCTGGTGTATCTGGTCTACAGCGATCGCTTGATCGAAGGTAGCCCGCAGAATGCGGTGACGGCGATCCCGATCCTGCCGTGGACGCACGCCCAATAAGCTGGCGCAAATCGAAATGTGGGAGTGAGCCTGCTCGCGATAGCGGTGTAACAGTCGGCATCAATGTTGAGTGTTGCACCGCTATCACGAGCAGGCCCACTCCCACATTTTTTTGCGCGGCGTTTACCAAATCGCAGGCAATAAAAAACCGACCCTGAGGTCGGTTTTTCAACAAGCTTATCGCTTATGCGGCTACAGCAAGGTTCAGAGCCTTGACGTGACCGTTCAGGCGGCTCTTATGACGAGCTGCCTTGTTCTTGTGGATGATGCCTTTATCGGCCATACGGTCGATAACTGGCACAGCCAGAACGTAAGCTGCTTGAGCTTTTTCAGCGTCTTTTGCGTCGATGGCCTTAACTACATTCTTGATGTAGGTACGAACCATGGAACGCAGGCTGGCGTTGTGGCTGCGACGCTTCTCAGCCTGTTTTGCACGTTTTTTGGCGGAAGGTGTGTTGGCCACCGTCGAGCTCCTCGAAAGACTTTTTAGGAAATAGCAAACAAAATAGGCCGCGAATCATGCCGATGAGTTGATGTCTTGTCAAGGGCGGTTGAGACGTTCCGCTAAGTGGTAGGTATAAAGAGGCGGGATATTTATTTCCGGCGCTTGACCTGTAAACTCGCGAGCTTTGGCTCTGTGCTGCTGCGGCGCGGAGTATCGCATAAGTAGGCGCTTTGTTCGCCTGCTGTTTATCGACAGGCACAAACTCTTTCAATGAATCTGCTCAAATCGTTGGCCGCCGTCAGCTCTATCACGATGCTTTCCCGGATTCTGGGGTTCGTTCGTGACACCCTAATCGCACGCACATTTGGCGCCGGGATGGCGACGGACGCCTTCTTTATCGCCTTCAAACTGCCCAATCTGCTGCGAAGAATCTTCGCCGAGGGTGCCTTTTCCCAGGCATTCGTGCCGATTCTTGCTGAATACAAGAGCCAGAAGGGCGAGGAGGCGACGCGAACGTTCATCGCTTACGTGTCTGGCCTGCTGACGCTGGTACTGGCCCTGGTCACCGCGCTGGGCATACTCGCCGCGCCGTGGGTCATCTGGGCAACTGCGCCGGGTTTTACCGATACCCCGGAAAAATTCGAGCTGACGACCGATCTGTTGCGCGTGACTTTTCCTTATATATTGCTGATCTCCCTGTCTTCATTGGCCGGTGCGGTCCTCAATACGTACAACCGATTCTCGGTGCCGGCTTTCGTGCCGACGTTGCTCAACGTCAGCATGATCGTCTTTTCGGTATTCCTCACGCCATACTTCGACCCTCCCGTCATGGCCTTGGGTTGGGCGGTACTGGTGGGTGGACTGGCGCAGTTGCTTTATCAGCTGCCGCACCTGAAAAAGATCGGCATGCTCGTGCTGCCACGCCTTAATCTGCGTGACAGCGGCGTCTGGCGGGTGATGAAGCAGATGTTACCGGCGATTCTCGGCGTGTCAGTGAGCCAGATTTCCCTGATCATCAACACCATCTTCGCCTCGTTCCTGGTCGCCGGCTCCGTGTCGTGGATGTATTACGCCGACCGTTTGATGGAGTTGCCGTCCGGCGTACTGGGCGTAGCGTTGGGCACCATTCTGCTGCCGACCCTGGCCAAGACCTACGCCAGCAAAGATCGCCACGAATATTCGCGAATCCTCGATTGGGGCCTGCGTCTGTGCTTCGTGCTGGTGTTGCCGTGTTCTCTGGCACTGGGGATTCTGGCCGAGCCGCTGACCGTTTCGCTGTTCCAGTACGGCCAATTCAGCGCGTTTGATGCCTCCATGACACAGCGGGCGTTGATCGCTTATTCAGTCGGTTTACTCGGAATTATCGTGATCAAAGTGCTGGCGCCGGGCTTTTATGCGCAACAAAACATCCGCACTCCGGTAAAAATCGCGATTTTCACCCTGATCGTTACTCAGCTGTTCAACCTCGTGCTCATCGGCCCGCTGGCTCACGCCGGTCTGGCCCTGGCCATCAGCATCGGTGCCTGCATCAACGCCGGGCTATTGTTCTATCAACTGCGCAAGCAGCAGATGTATCAGCCGCAACCGGGTTGGGCCAAATTCGGCCTGAAGCTTGTGATTGCGGTGTTGGTGATGTCTGCTGTGCTGCTGGCCGGGATGCACTTCATGCCGGCCTGGGATCAGGGGCATATGCTGGAGCGGTTCCTGCGCCTGGGCGCGTTGGTCGCTGCCGGGGTGATCAGTTATTTCGGCATGCTGCTGTTGATGGGCTTCCGTTTGCGCGACTTCAATCGCAAGGCGCTGAGCTGAGGCTTGGGCCTCGATAAACATGGGCGAACCGGCAGTTTTGTCGGCTCGATTACTTTGGGTTACGGTGTTGCCTGTCGTCGGCCGCCGGGTGTGGTTATAATCGACCACTTTATGAGCAAGAAGCGCGTTATGCAGCTGGTTCGAGGCCTCCACAACCTGCGCCCCCAGCATCGGGGCTGTGTCGCCACTATTGGCAACTTTGACGGTGTTCACCGTGGCCACCAGGCTATCCTGGCGAGGCTGCGTGAGCGCGCTATCGAGTTGGGCGTGCCCAGCTGCGTGGTGATTTTCGAACCACAGCCGCGAGAGTTCTTCGCCCCGGACACGGCCCCGGCCCGTCTGGCCCGGCTGCGGGACAAACTGCAGCTGCTGGCCGATGAAGGTGTCGACCGGGTCCTGTGCCTGGCCTTCAACCACCGGCTGAGCAAGCTCAGTGCCAGTGAATTCGTCGATGCCATTCTGGTCGACGGTCTCGGCGTCCAGCACCTGGAGGTCGGTGACGACTTCCGGTTCGGCTGTGACCGGGTAGGGGATTTCGATTTCCTGCAGCAGGCTGGCATCGTTCAGGGCTTTACCGTTGAAGCGGCGCAAACCGTCGAGCTGGACGGCATTCGCGTCAGCAGCACGCAGGTCCGCAATGCCTTGGCCGCTGCCGATTTTGCCTTGGCCGAGCGGCTGCTCGGGCGTCCGTTCCAGATCACCGGGCGGGTCTTGCATGGCCAGAAGCTGGCGCGCCAACTGGGTACGCCCACCGCCAACATTCAACTCAAGCGTCGTCGCGTGCCCTTGACCGGGGTGTACCTGGTCAACGTCGACATCGACGGCAAGACCTGGCCCGGCGTCGCCAACATTGGCGTGCGGCCCACGGTACAAGGTGATGGCAAAGCCCACCTCGAAGTGCACCTTTTAGATTTTGCCGGCGATCTGTATGACCGGCGTTTGACGGTGGTTTTCCACCACAAGCTGCGTGAAGAGCAGCGTTTCGCCTCTCTGGAGGCGCTTAAGACGGCGATCAATGCGGATGTTGCCGCCGCCCGTGCCCTGTCGCACCTAGCGCCAATCGCTAATGAAGAGCCTTAAATGACCGACTATAAAGCCACGCTAAACCTTCCGGACACCGCCTTCCCAATGAAGGCCGGCCTGCCTCAGCGCGAACCGCAGATTCTGCAGCGCTGGGACAGCATTGGCCTGTACGGTAAGTTGCGCGAGATTGGCAAGGATCGTCCGAAGTTCGTACTTCATGATGGTCCTCCTTACGCCAACGGCACGATTCACATCGGTCATGCGCTGAACAAGATTCTCAAGGACATGATCATCCGCTCGAAAACCCTGTCGGGTTTCGACGCGCCTTATGTTCCGGGATGGGATTGCCACGGTCTGCCGATCGAACACAAAGTCGAAGTGACCCACGGCAAAAACCTGGGCGCGGACAAAACCCGCGAACTGTGCCGCGCCTACGCCACCGAGCAGATCGAAGGCCAGAAATCCGAATTCATCCGTCTGGGCGTGTTGGGCGACTTCGCCAACCCGTACAAGACCATGGACTTCAAGAACGAGGCCGGTGAAATCCGCGCGCTCGCCGAAATCGTCAAGGGCGGTTTCGTGTTCAAGGGCCTGAAGCCCGTGAACTGGTGCTTTGACTGCGGTTCAGCCCTGGCTGAAGCGGAAGTCGAGTACGAAAACAAAAAGTCCTCGACTATCGACGTGGCCTTCCCGATTGCCGACGAAGCCAAGCTGGCTGCCGCTTTCGGTCTGGCGTCCCTGGCCAAACCTGCCTCGATCGTGATCTGGACCACCACCCCGTGGACCATCCCGGCCAACCAGGCGCTGAACGTTCACCCTGAATTCAACTACGCCCTGGTCGACGTTGGCGACAAACTGCTGGTGCTGGCGGAAGAGCTGGTCGAGTCGTGCCTGGCCCGCTACAGCCTTGAAGGCTCGGTCATCGCGACCACCACCGGTAAAGAACTGGAACTGATCAACTTCCGTCACCCGTTCTACGATCGCCTGTCGCCGGTTTACTTGGCCGACTACGTTGAGCTGGGCGCTGGCACCGGCGTGGTTCACTCCGCCCCGGCCTATGGCGTGGACGACTTCGTGACCTGCAAGAAGTACGGCATGGTCAACGACGACATCCTCAACCCGGTACAGAGCAACGGCGTCTACGTGACATCGCTGGAGTTCTTCGGCGGCCAGTTCATCTGGAAAGCCAACCCGGCCATCGTCGACAAACTGACCGAAGTCGGTGCGCTGCTGCACACCACCATCATCGAACACAGCTACATGCACTGCTGGCGTCACAAGACCCCGCTGATCTACCGCGCCACCGCGCAGTGGTTCATCGGCATGGATAAAGAGCCTGTCAGCGGCGACACCCTGCGCAAGCGCGCACTGAAAGCCATCGAAGAGACTCAGTTCGTCCCGGCCTGGGGCCAGGCACGTCTGCACTCGATGATCGCCAACCGTCCAGACTGGTGCATCTCCCGTCAGCGCAACTGGGGCGTGCCGATCCCGTTCTTCCTGAACAAGGAAAGCGGCGAGCTGCACCCGCGCACTGCCGAGCTGATGGAAGAAGTCGCCAAGCGTGTTGAAGTCGAAGGCATCGAAGCGTGGTTCAAGATGGACGCTGCCGAACTGCTGGGTGACGAGGCGCCCCTGTACGACAAGATCAGCGACACCTTGGACGTCTGGTTCGATTCGGGCACCACGCACTGGCACGTCCTGCGCGGTTCGCACCCGATGGGCCACGAGACCGGCCCGCGCGCCGACTTGTACCTGGAAGGTTCGGACCAACACCGTGGCTGGTTCCACTCGTCCTTGCTGACTGGTTGCGCCATCGACAACCATGCGCCGTACCGCGAGCTGCTGACCCACGGTTTCACCGTCGATGAGTCCGGTCGCAAGATGTCCAAGTCGCTGGGCAACGTGATCGCGCCGCAAAAGGTCAACGACACCCTGGGCGCCGACATCATGCGGCTGTGGGTGGCTTCCACCGATTACTCGGGTGAAATGGCGGTTTCCGAGCAGATTCTGCAACGCAGTGCGGACGCCTACCGGCGTATCCGTAACACCGCGCGCTTCCTGCTCTCCAACCTGACCGGGTTCAATCCGGCCACCGACATCCTGCCGGCCGAGGAAATGCTCGCCCTGGACCGTTGGGCCGTGGACCGCACCCTGCTGCTGCAACGCGAGTTGCAAGAGCACTACGGCGAATACCGCTTCTGGAACGTCTACTCCAAGATCCACAACTTCTGCGTGCAAGAGCTGGGTGGTTTCTACCTCGACATCATCAAGGACCGTCAGTACACCACTGGCGCCAACAGCAAGGCGCGCCGTTCGGCGCAAACCGCGCTGTACCACATCTCCGAAGCGCTGGTGCGATGGATCGCGCCGATCCTCGCCTTCACCGCCGACGAGCTGTGGGAATACCTGCCGGGCGAGCGCAACGAATCGGTGATGCTCAACACTTGGTACGAAGGCCTGACCGAACTGCCGGACAACGTCGAACTGGGCCGCGCCTACTGGGAGCGGATCATGGCTGTGAAGGTCGCGGTCAACAAGGAAATGGAAATCCAGCGCGCGGCCAAGGCCGTCGGTGGCAACCTGCAAGCCGAAGTGACGCTGTTCGCCGAAGAGGCGCTGAGCGCCGACCTGGCCAAGCTGAGCAACGAACTGCGCTTCGTGCTGATCACCTCGACCGCCAGCGTGGCGCCTTTTGTTCAGGCACCTGCGGACGCGGTAGTCACCGAAGTCAGCGGCCTGAAGCTGAAAATCGTCAAGTCGGCCTTCGCCAAGTGCGCCCGTTGCTGGCACTGCCGTGAAGACGTCGGCGTGAACCCGGAGCATCCGGAAATCTGCGGTCGTTGCGTCGACAATATCAGCGGTGCGGGCGAGGTTCGTCATTATGCCTAACGCTGCTGGCCGTTTCGGACGGCTGAGCTGGCTCTGGTTGAGCTTGCTGGTCCTGGTCATCGACCAGGCCAGCAAGTTCTACTTCGAAGGCTCGTTGAAGATGTACCAGCAAATCGTGGTGATTCCCGATTATTTCAGCTGGACCCTGGCCTACAACACTGGCGCGGCATTCAGCTTCCTGGCCGACAGCTCCGGCTGGCAGCGCTGGTTGTTTGCCCTGATCGCCGTGGTGGTCAGTGCGGTGCTGGTGGTGTGGCTCAAGCGTCTGGGGCGCAACGAAACCTGGCTGGCCGTCGCTTTGGCGCTGGTGCTGGGCGGGGCGCTGGGCAATCTGTACGACCGCATCGCCCTGGGCCATGTGATCGACTTCATTCTGGTGCATTGGCAGAACCGCTGGTATTTCCCGGCGTTCAACTTTGCCGACAGCGCCATCAGCGTCGGGGCCGTGATGCTCGCACTGGACATGTTCAAAAGTAAAAAGACCGGAGAAGCCGTTCATGACTGAACAGGTATTGGCTGAGCAACGCATCCGCCAGAACACGGAAGTCACTTTGCACTTTGCACTGCACCTGGAGAACGGCGACACCGTCGACAGCACCTTCGACAAAGCCCCGGCGACCTTCCAGGTCGGCGATGGCAACCTGTTGCCAGGTTTCGAAGCAGCGCTGTTCGGCTTCAAGGCAGGCGACAAGCGCACGCTGACGATTCAGCCGGAAAACGCGTTTGGCCAGCCGAACCCGCAAAACGTGCAGATCATCCCGCGTTCGCAGTTCAAGGACATGGAACTGTCGCCGGGTTTGCTGGTGATCTTCAACGATGCGGCCAATACTGAGCTGCCTGGCGTGGTGAAGGAATTCGATGACGAGCAAGTGACCATCGACTTCAACCACCCGCTGGCCGGCAAGACATTGACCTTTGACGTAGAAATCATCAGCGTCAAATCGCTGTAACTGACCGAATGCGGTCCAATGTAGGGGCAGAGCTTGCTCGCGAAGGCGTCATCACATTCACCATTAATGTCGACTGACACACCGCTTTCGCGAGCAAACTTCGCTGCTACAGGGATGTAATGTTCTAATTTCTTGCGCGCAAGACACGAGGCACAGCATGCAAATCAAACTCGCCAACCCCCGTGGCTTCTGCGCCGGCGTGGACCGGGCGATCGAAATCGTCAACCGCGCCCTGGAAGTCTTCGGGCCGCCTATCTATGTGCGCCACGAAGTGGTCCACAACAAATTCGTCGTCGAGGACCTGCGTGCTCGCGGGGCGATCTTCGTCGAAGAACTGGATCAGGTGCCGGACGATGTCATCGTGATCTTCAGTGCCCACGGGGTTTCCCAGGCTGTGCGTACCGAAGCCGCTGGCCGTGGCCTGAAAGTGTTCGACGCGACCTGCCCGCTGGTGACCAAGGTGCACATCGAAGTCGCGCGTTACAGTCGTGACGGCCGTGAATGCATTCTCATCGGCCACGCCGGTCACCCGGAAGTCGAAGGCACCATGGGCCAGTACGATGGCAGCAACGGTGGTGCCATCTATCTGGTTGAAGACGAGAAAGACGTCGCCGCGCTGCAGGTGGTCAATCCCGACAAACTGGCGTTCGTCACCCAGACCACACTGTCCATGGACGACACCAGCCGCGTGATCGATGCTCTGCGTGCACGCTTCCCGGCGATCGGTGGTCCGCGCAAGGACGACATCTGCTACGCCACGCAAAACCGTCAGGACGCCGTCAAACAACTGGCCGACGAATGTGACGTGGTCTTGGTGGTGGGCAGCCCGAACAGCTCCAACTCCAACCGCTTGCGTGAACTCGCCGAGCGCATGGCCACCCCGGCTTATCTGATCGATGGCGCCGAAGACCTGCAAAAAAGCTGGTTCGACGGTGTCGAGCGTATCGGCATCACCGCTGGCGCCTCCGCACCGGAAGTGCTGGTGCGTGGCGTGATCCAGCAGTTGCAGGCCTGGGGTGCTACCGGGGCCGATGAATTGGCGGGTCGCGAGGAGAACATCACATTCTCCATGCCTAAAGAGTTGCGCGTGCGCTCCCTGCTTTAACTTTTTTTCCTCCCGGACATAGCGCCTGCTCAGCCTTATCGCTGCGCAGGCTGACGCGACCGGTCGCGGCCAGCACCACCTGAAGCTGGCTAACCGGTTCGCGGACTGTGCAAACGTGCAGCGTCCCCGCTTGAAACGCCCGGCCAGGCATCTGTGGCTCGCCGATACGGCTGAAACGGATGTATCGTCTGACCGGCCAATTGCCAACAATCGGCACCCGAGCGCCACTCACGCGCTCAATCAGCAGCGGATTGCTGCTGTCCTCCGGCCCTTTGCCGCTGATATCCAGAATGATGCGCCAGCCCTGACCCCAGTCGTCGTTGATGCCATGAATGACGATGGTCTGATTTCGCGCGAGAGCTTCGCTTCTGGCGCTGCGAATACCACTGGCAAGAGACTTTGCTGCCGCCTCGCGATGATTCGATTCTGTAAGGGCCGCGAACGCCGGACTGACCAACAGCAGAACAATCCCGGCAATTGTCAGTCCCATGAGCAGTTCGATCAGGCTGAAACCTCGCTGATGCATGTCATCTCCCTCCGTGGAGTGCTGCGGCCCGCGCATTCCGTGCGCGAGTAATGGCAAATCAACCGCACGCCGGGCAGTCGAATGTTCTAGCGTGTAGAAGCAGGTATAGCCGACGGCAACGGAGGGCACCGATGGATCATCGTACAAAAGGTTTCACGCTGATCGAGCTGCTGGTCTCGCTCGCGGTCTTTTTGATCCTGATCACCCTGGCCGTACCGGCGTTCACCCGGTCGGTGCAAGGCACCAAGGCAGACACCGAAATCGGCGACCTGCAACGCGGACTCAATTTCGCACGACTTGAGGCCATCGACCGGGGCGTCTCCATTCGGGTTCGTCCGATCGCTGTTGGTGGCGCCTGGACCGGTGACTTGGCGGTATATGACAGTACGAACACCCCGGCCAATGTATTGCGGGTTGTTCCAGCACTGAGCAGCGGCGCGAGTCTGACGCTACCCTCAGGAGTGACCGCCATCGATTTCAACAATCTGGGTGGTTTGTCAGCGCCAGCCACACCCGTGGTGATCAGCTATGTATTGGGGGCGCAAACCAGGACGCTGAATGTGTGTTTGAACGGACGAATTCTATTGGGTGGAAGTTGCGGATGAGGGAACGGGGCAAACATGCACAGGAGGGCATGACGCTGATCGAAGTGCTGGTCGCGTTGGTGATTCTGACCGTGGGGCTGCTGGGCGCGGCGGCGATTCAGCTCAATGCGCTGAAATACACCGACAGCTCGCGGATGACCAGCCAGGCGAGTTTTATCGCCTACGACATGATGGACCGTATCCGCGCCAATTCCGGCGCCGACTACACTGTGACGCCTCCGACGTCGGGCAACCTGAACGTCGCCCGCGATCAGGACCTCTACGACTTCACCACCAATATCGTCAATTTCGGCGGTGCGACGGCCACTGGCACCATTACGCTGAATCAGCGCGTGTACACCATCACCATCACCTGGGATGACTCGCGCGCCGCCAATATCGCCAACTCGCGCCGCAGCTTTGTCTTGACCAGTCGCGCCACGGTCGACCCGGTGGCAACCCCATGAGGCGGTCCAGCAGAGGTTTCGGGCTGATCGAGTTGTTGATTGCCCTCGCGTTGAGTTTGATTGTGGTGCTGGGCGTGGCGCAGATCTTCATCGCCGCCAAGAACACCTACATCAGCCAGAACGCCGCCGCCGCCATGCAGGAAGATGCGCGTTTTGTGCTCAGCAAGATGATTCAGGAAATCCGCATGGTCGGCATGTTTGGCTGCCTGGGGACGATCACCGATTCAAGTACAGGGGGGAGCTTCGCTGCCAGTCAGATAACGCCGATCAGCTGGGATAATGCCAACCAGAAATTGACCCTGGTGGCCGCCGATGTGGGAGCGGGTGGCGGGGCGCCAGCCTGGACAGTGGTTTCCGACTGTCGAAATACGGCGACGGCGTATACGAATCCACCGGCTCTGACATCGGGGCAGTTGGCGTTTCCCATACGGCGGCTGATCTACAGCTTCAGCAATAACAAAATCATGATGGGCTCCGGTCCCGGCACGCCGGCCCAGTTTGTACTGGTCGATAACGTCAGTGCCTTCAGCGTGCTCTTCGGCCTCGCCAATTCGGCCACCGATGTAGCCGCTTCCAGCTACAGCGCCAACCCGTCCGACCCCGCGCGAATTCGCAGTGTGCGCCTGACGATGACTCTCTACGACCCGAACAGTCGGGTTAAAAATCAAACCTTCACCGTGGTTGCCGCCTTGCGCAACAGGTTGCCATGAGGGAGGCCTCCATGACGTTTCATGCCCAGCGGGGTATGGCGCTGCTGGTCAGCCTGGTGTTTCTGCTGTTGCTGACCTTGATCGGTCTTTCATCGATGCAGAACGCCACGCTGCAGGAAAAAATGGCCGGCAGCGTGAGCTTGCGCAACCAGTCGTTCCAGGGCGCCGAAGCTGCATTACGCGTGGGAGAAAGCGCGGTGCAACTGGACAGCTATTCATTGCCGGTCTGCAGCCAGTGCGCGCCACCGTCGGACGCGTTGACGGTCACTGCCGCCGGCCCCGGTTCGACCCCCGGCGTGACCTGGATCGCCTCGGGCAAGGGCTTTTACGGGGTGCAGAATATCGGTACTACGGTCAACGCCGTGAATGTGCCGAGCAACACCTCGGCGACGCTTTACCGGGTGACCGCTGTCGGCATCGCGGGCAACTCGCGCAGCGTCGTGGAGAGTATTTATGCGAAGTACTGAAGGGCGCCGTGGCGTGTGGCAGCTGCTTTACGGCGTGGTACTGGGGCTTTACCTGTCCGCACCGGCGTATGCCTTCACGCCGTCGGATTCACCGCTGTTGAGCGGCGCAGCCGTCCCTCCGAACGTCATGCTGCTGATCGACGACTCGGGGAGCATGAACAATATCATTTGGGCGTCGGGGTTCAATCCGGCGGCCAACTATGGGCAGATCGCGATTTGCAGTTCCAACACCTCCTGTTTAAGCGGTCAGAACCTGAACATGAGTGATACCAATATTTTGCTGTCGAGCCTCAATCGCGGCGGTTGCTCGACCAACGGCAACTGGTACGGTTTTTATCGCGGCTTTCTCGGTTTGACACCCATCTGCCTGAAGCTGCCGGACCCGGTGGGCAATGAAAATACGCGCTACACCGCCGACTACCTGGCTTATCTGCTGGGGTTGGCCAACGGTTCGAGCAAGGATTTCACCACGGGCACCAGCGCGATCCCCAATGAATACCGGATCAGCGTGGCCCAGGATGTCTCCACAAGCCTGGTCTCCAGCAATCGCTCGCTGCGTATCGGTCTTGCGACGTTCAATCCGCCTACAACCAGCAACTCCGGTGGTGGTGGCTTCATCGCCCGATCGATCAGCGATCTCTCTGCGGTGAGCGGCAGCGTCACCCAATCCCAGGCGGATACCAACTACAACAACCTGATCTCTGCCATCAACGGCTTGAGTGCCGTGGCCAATACACCGCTGGCGGAAACCTACTATGAAATAAACCGTTATTTTCGAGGCCTGGCGCCGGTCTACAACTCGACACCGGCGACTTACAGCAGCCCGATCCAGTATCGCTGCCAGAAAAACTATGGCGTGGTGATCACCGATGGCTTGCCGACCTTTGACCGGACTTTTCCCGGCACCGACCCACTGGCGGGCGCTCGCCTTCCAAACTGGGATGGCGTGAATAACGATGGCGACAACCTCAATGGTGATGGAGAAGGCGACACGCTGTATCTGGACGACATCGCCAAGTTTGGCTTCGACATCGACATGCGTTCCACGGGAACCGATCTGGCAGGCAAAAGCTGGAACGCTGGGGATTTTCCCAAGCAGAACATCAACACCTATACCGTGGGCTTCACCGCCGCGAACCAAATGCTGTCGGATGCCGCCAACTACGGACAGGGCAAGTACTACCAGGCGACCGACAGCGCAGGACTCAGCAGTGCGCTGTCCTCGGCGCTGAGCGACATCACCTCCAAGGCCGGTTCCGGTGGCAGCGGCGTCACCAGCGGCACCACCCTGGCCAGCAATTCGAGTTACTTTCAGACCATTTATGACCCCAAGGACTGGCGCGGCACGATCAAGTCCTTTGGCTTCACCTCGGCGGGTATCGTGAATACCTCTGCGACACTCTGGACCACCGACACCACGATCGTCCCAGGTGCCACAGCGCCGACTTACCAGTCCTGGAACACCCTGACCAACGCCGCAGTCACCTTGGCGTATGCCAGTTTTTCCCCGGCACAACAGACCTCCCTCAGCCAAAGCCTGCCCACCGGCATTACCGGCAGCGATCTGGTGGAGTGGAGCAAGGGCACCAACAAAACCGGGCTCAAGGTGCGTAGCGTGCTGCTCGGCGACATCATCAATTCACCCCTCGTACTGGCGTCACCCACGGACAAGACCGCCTCTGATCTGGTGGGGGACACCACTTACAGCACCTACCTGACCACCAAAGCCTCCACCATGAGTCCCAGCCTGGTGGTGAATGCCAACGACGGGTTTGTGAATGTCATCAACTCGGCCAATGGCACCCGGCGTTATGCCTACATGCCGTCCAGCGTGTTGCCATCACTGCGCTACATCGCCGACCCGACCTACATCAACGGTGTGAGCCACAAGTTTCTGGTCGACGGTCAGGTCGGGGTGTTCGATGCCCAGTTCAGCAGCGTCTGGAAAACCCTGGCCATTGGCGGAACCGGGGCTGGCGGCAGGACTTTTTATGCGTTGCAGCTGTTCGATGCGTCAGCGGGCAACGTGTTCAAGGCGCTGTGGGAAATCAGTGCGCCGGCCACGGCCAATACTGCGAACGCTTTCAATGATCTGGGTTATGCCTATGCACGGCCGGAAGTGGCACGCTTGGCCGACGGTCGCTGGGCCGCGTTCATTTCAAACGGTTATGGCAGTAACTCCGGAGTGGCGGCGTTGTACGTGGTGGACGTTCGTGACGGCTCGTTGATCAAGAAAATCGTGGTCGACAGCGCCGACACCAACAATGGCCTGTCGTCGGTGAAGCTCAGGGTCAACTCGCAGAATGTGGTGCAGGCCGCCTATGGTGGCGACCTGAAAGGGCGGTTATGGAAGTTCGATTTGAGCGCTACCGCCCCCGACTCCTGGGGCGTGGCATTCTCCGGCAAGCCGCTGTTTACCACGGCGGGCGGTGCCACTCAGCCCATTACTGTGCAGCCGTTACTGGCGGACAATTCATTGGGCGGCAAGGAAGTGTTTTTCGGCACCGGCAAATTCAACGAGACTGCCGACAAGACCAACAAGGATTTGCAGGCGTTCTACGCCGTGTGGGATGCGGAGGGCGGCGCGGGTCAGATCACCGTGTCCAGTTTGCAGGCACAAGCGGTGACCGGTGTGTTCTCGGGCAGCACCGGACAGTTCATCACCACCAGCCAAAACGACGTGACCTATCCGGGGGAGAAGGGCTGGTACTTGCCGCTGGTGTACAACAGCGTGTTGACGGGGGAGCGGGTGATCAATCAGGCCAGCCTGGTGCTGGGACGGATCGTCTTTACCACGGCGAGTGTGGACACCACTGACCCGTGTGCCAGCTTTGGTACCGGCAAACTGGTCGAACTGGATGCGTTCAGCGGTAAGATGCTCAATTATGCGGTGCTCGACACTAATAACGACGGGACGGTCGACAGCACGGACACGGTGTCCAGCGGAGTGATTTTTACCGGTGGCATCCCGACCCTGAACGCCATCGTCAACGGCGCGACCCGCAAGGTCGTGAACGATTCCAGTGGCGGCATCAGCACCCTGGTGGAAAAATCCGGCGGCGGCAGCCGTCGCATCATGTGGCGACAAATACAGTAAGTGAGAGTGAAGGAATGCGTAGATCCAACCGAGGTTTCACCCTGATCGAAATCATGATCGTGATTGCGATCATCGGGATCGTCATCACCATTGGTGCTCCGAGCCTCACCGAGTACGTGAAAAAGGGCCGCCGCACCGAAGTGGCCGGGCTGCTCTCCGAGCAGGCACAGATCCTTGAGCGGTTCTACTCGAAGAACAATGTCTATACCGCTGCCACCGGACTGAGCGCCGGCAACGATTTTTACACCATCACCCCGACCCTGACCGATCAAACCTTTTTGCTGACGGCAACGCGCAAGACCGGCGCTGCAATGGCGACTGACAAGTGCGGGGATTTCACCCTCACCAACACCGGCGTCAGAAGCATGGTCAATGCGACGTCCGGGTTGGCGACCAAAGATTGCTGGGGTCGCTGAGTTCCTTTTTCGGGCGACTTTTTTGCGCCCTCTGTCTATTTACCGGTTGGATCAGAACATGAGCAGGCAACAGCAAGTGGTGATTGTCGGCGGCGGCGTGATTGGGCTGCTGACGGCGTTCAATCTCGCATCCGAAGTGCAAAGTGTTGTGTTGCTGGATCGTTCGAGCGTGGGGCAGGAATCGTCATGGGCCGGTGGCGGGATTGTTTCCCCGCTCTATCCATGGCGCTACAGTCCGGCAGTCACCGCGTTGGCGCATTGGTCCCAGGATTTTTATCCGCAGCTCGGTGAGCGACTGTTCGCCGCAACCGGGGTTGATCCCGAAGTGCATACCACCGGCCTGTACTGGCTGGATCTGGATGACGAGGCCGAGGCGTTGGCCTGGGCCGAGCGGGAAAACCGTCCGTTGCGGGCTGTGGATATCTCGGCGGCACACGATGCCGTACCAGTGCTGGGCCCCGGGTTTTCCCGGGCGATCTATATGGCTGATGTGGCCAACGTGCGTAATCCACGGCTGGTAAAGTCCCTGAAGGCTGCATTGTTGGCGCTGCCGAACGTGACGATTCGTGAGCAGTGCGAAGTCAGCGGGTTTATTCGCGAAGGCGACAGGGTTGTCGGCGTGCAGACTTCGGTGGGCCCCGTCCACGGTGATCAGGTGGTCCTGACGGCTGGCGCCTGGAGTGGTGACTTGCTCAAGAGTCTGGACCTTGAGTTGCCGGTCGAGCCGGTCAAAGGGCAGATGATTCTTTACAAGTGCGCGGCGGACTTCCTGCCGAGCATGGTGCTGGCCAAGGGGCGTTATGCGATTCCCCGGCGCGACGGACACATTCTGATAGGCAGTACGCTGGAGCATGAAGGCTACGACAAGACGCCGACCGACTCGGCGCTGGAGAGTCTGAAGGCATCAGCGGTAGAGTTGATTCCTGCGCTGGCAGAGGCCGAAGTGGTGGGGCATTGGGCCGGATTGCGCCCGGGTTCGCCGGAAGGCATTCCCTACATTGGCCGAGTGCCGGGGTTCGATGGACTTTGGCTCAACTGCGGGCATTACCGTAACGGGCTGGTGCTGGCGCCGGCGTCGTGTCAGTTGTTTGCGGATGTGATGTTGGGCAGGGCGCCGATTATTGATCCTGCGCCGTATGCGCCGACCGGGCGGATCTGACAGCAAGATTCTTTATTGCCTGCCAGATCGCTTTCGCGGGCAAGCCTCGCTCCTACAGGTTTGAGTCGTTCAATACACTTGTGAACGACACACCCCCTGTAGGAGCGAGGCTTGCCCGCGAAGGAGCCCTCAATCCAGACCCAATTTCTTGAGCCGATATCGCATCGATCTGAATGAAAGATTCAACCGCTGAGCCGCCGCCGTGCGGTTCCAGCGGGTTTCCTCCAGTGCCTGGAGGATGAGTTTGCGTTCGACGTTTTCCAGATAATCTTCCAGGTTATCGATTTGCGTCAGGTCCGGCACGCCGCTCTCTGCCGTGCAGTTACCTTCGGCCAGTCGCAGGTCGCTGGCTTCAATCTGTTTGTTCTCGCACAGGGTGTAAGCCCGCTCCAGCACGTTCTCCAGCTCCCGTACGTTGCCCGGAAAACGGTAACTTTTCAGCGCATCCAGGGCGAGTGGATGGAGTTTTGCGGCGGGTTGACCGCTGCCGGCCGCCAGGCGCTTGAGCACATGGCTGGCCAGCGGTTCGATGTCGTCGCGGCGCTCGCGCAAAGGGGGAACGCGCAGTTCGATCACGTTCAACCGGTAGTACAAATCCTGGCGAAAGCGTTCGGCGGTGACTTCGGCATCGAGGTCTTTGTGGGTGGCACAAAGGATGCGGACATCAACCACCATTTCTTGCTGACCGCCGACACTGCGAATGGCTTTCTCCTGAATGGCTCGGAGCAGTTTGACCTGCATCGCCAAGGGCAGATCGGCCACTTCGTCGAGAAACAGTGTGCCGCCGTGGGCGGCCTGGAACAGCCCTGGTTTGTCTTCGATGGCGCCGCTGAAACTGCCTTTGCGATGGCCGAAGAATTCACTCTCCATCAACTCTGACGGAATTGCCCCGCAATTGACCGGGACGAACGGTTGATTAGCCCGCGGGCCCTGCTCGTGGATCAGTCGGGCGACCAATTCCTTGCCACTGCCGGATTCGCCGCTGATGTACACCGGGGCCTGACTGCGTGCGAGTTTGTCGATTTGTTTGCGCAGGTTGCGCATGGGCAGTGAATCGCCCAGCAACCGGCGATCGATGGCGGTACTGGCGCCACCCGGTGCCGGCAAGCGCAGGGCGCTGGTGACCAGTTCGCGCAGGCGCGTCAGGTCAACCGGCTTGGTCAGGAAGTCGAAAGCCCCTGCCTTGAGGGCGTTGATTGCTGTTTCGAGGCTGCCGTAAGCGGTGATCATCGCCACCGGCACGTGTGGGTAACGCTGCTGGATGTACTGCACCAACTCAAGGCCGGTGCCGTCGGGCAGGCGCATGTCGGTCAGGCACAGGTCGAATGTCTCGCGCATCAACAAGGCTTGGGCTTCGCCAAGGTTGCGGGCACTGTAGGTATCGAGTTTCATCCGTCCCAGGGTGATTTCCAGTAGTTCGCGGATATCCGGTTCGTCGTCGACGATCAGGACTTTTGGCCGTGGGCTCATGTTCAACTTTGTTTCCGTCCGTGAGCAAAAGTGATGCGAAAGCAGCCGCCGCCTTGGCGTGGTTTGAAGTCTAGGCGGGCCTGGTTGCTTTCGCACAGCTCACGGGACAGATAAAGCCCCAGGCCTGTGCCCTGGCTACTGGTGGTGAAGAACGGTTCGAACAAATGCGTTTGTTGGTCCGGCGCCACGCCGGGGCCGTTGTCCCGGACTTCGAGCGTCGGCAACTGGCTGTCGGGCTCGACAAACAACTCGAGCCAGGCCTGCGCCAGGTCGTGATTCAGGGCGCTATGGCGCCAGGCATTGCGCAACAGATTGTCGAGAATCTGAGTCAGCTGATTAGGGTCCATCAGGGTTTTGAAGTCGCCCGGGCCGATGTGCAGGTGAATCAACTGGCGATCGGTCGCGCCTTCACGGGTTTCGGCGACGAAATGCTCCAGCCACGGCTTCAGATCGAGCCGTTGCGGTACGGTTTGCTGGCGGCGGGACAGTTGCAGGACGTTTTCGATAACCCGATTCATTCGCTGAGAGTGGTCTTGAATAATCTGCGTCAGACGCCGATCCGCGCCGTTCAGTTCCTCGGATTCCTGCAATAGCTGCGCGGCATGACTAACGGCGCCCAGTGGATTGCGGATTTCATGGGCGATACCCGCCGTCAGGCGCCCGAGTGCGGCGAGCTTCAGTTGCTGCGCTTGTTGAGCGATCTGGGCAAGGTCCTCCAGAAATACCAGGGTGTGGTGGTTCGGGCTTTGGTCCAACGCAATGAAGCTGGGTTGCAGTTCTATGCCACTGCTGGCGATTTTCAGGCTTTGCGGTCGCAGCGATGGATTGTTGAACCACAGCTGAAGGCGTTCGACCAAGGCCGGCGAATAGTCGTCGATCAGCTGACCATCGAGGTCGTTCTGCCCCAGTAAGGTCAAGGCGCTTTGATTGGCCAGTCGCACCCGCCGCTGGTCGTCCAGCACCAGAATGCCCGTGCGCATGCGGTGCAGGATCAGCGCATTGAGCGCTTCCAGGCCAAGCACTTCACTGGCTCGCTGTTCGGCGAGGTTTTCGCTGACTTCCAGTCGCCTGATCAGACCTTGCACGAGCAACGCCGCGGCAAAACACAGCGCGCCGAGAGTGCCGACTTGCAGGTACTCGCCGGGACTGATCGGGTGACTGAAACTCAGGAGGAAGCCAAGGCCGACGATGCCAAGGGCGGCGACCGCCGCGATCAACAAGCCGATACGTCCGCGCAACAGGGTGTTGCTGATGGCCACCGAGACAATGAGCAGGTTGCCGATGGCGCTGGCCACACCGCCCGCGGCATAGAACAGGCCGCACAGCAGCAGGACATCGACCAATGCAAGGCTGAAAAGCTGTGCCGGCCGTCGGGTGTTCTGCCAAAAGACCACCAGCAGGATGTTCAGCACCAGGTACAACCAACTGCCACTGCGCAGCAGGTCATCCTGGGCGAAGGCCAGCAGCTGGTTGTCCATGTTGCTGGAAATCAACAGTACGAGGGTGATGCCGACGCTTAAACGGTAGAGATGGTAAAGACGCAGCAGTCGCTGTGCCTGTTTGCCGCCGGGAGTGGACGTCTCAGCGACCACTTGGGCCCGGGCCTTGCTCTAGGTGAGCCTGGCTGCAATACCACTGTTGTTGAAGGCTCAGCGCGCGATCGCGGGGCAGGTGTACGCCGCAATGCGCGCAGCGGACCATCGGTGCGGCATCCAGCTCGGCGGAGGACCTGGGCGTGGAATTCGAAGCCTTGAACTTGCGCCAGAACCATACCGCAGCGGCAATCAGGGCGATCCAGAACAGTAAACGAAGCATGGTGAGCTGCTTTATTGGCTAATGAGCAGGCAGTTTAGCCAAGGACCTGACCTGCGCACAGCGCAATAAAAAAGGGAGACTCAAGAGTCTCCCTTTTTGCATAACCCGATGTGTCAGTCGAACACGCCGAAGGTCATGTAGCTGAACCACGAGCGGTCTTCGCTGTTGGCTTCGGACTCGTGTTCCTCTTCTTCGATCACGTCGCCATCTGCATCTTTAGGCTTCAGATCGTTCGGAATCGCGTCCTTGGCATCCTGGAACTGCTTCTGCACGTCCTGGTTGGCGCGGGTTTCGCCCGGCGGCAGAGGAGGACGGGATTCGATCAGGCCCAAGGTGGCCTTGCTCAGCCACGAACGGTTGTCGGCTTCGTCGACCGAAGGCTTGAACTGACCGTCTACCAGGCTTGGGTGGTTCGGGTAGTTGAGCTTCAGGGTTTCAAGGCTGGTGGCTGCCAGGTCGTCCAGGTGCAGACGTTGGTAGGCTTCAGTCATCACCGCCAGGCCGTCACCGACCGAAGGGGTTTCCTGGAAGTTTTCCACTACGTAACGGCCACGGTTTGCAGCGGCGACATAGGCCTGACGGGTCAGGTAGTAGTCGGCAACGTGAATCTCGTAGGCCGCCAGCAGGTTGCGCAGGTAGATCATGCGCTGCTTGGCGTCCGGCGAGTAGCGGCTGTTCGGGAAACGGCTGGTCAGCTGGGCGAACTCGTTGTACGAGTCGCGGGCCGCACCCGGGTCACGCTTGGTCATGTCCAGCGGCAGGAAGCGCGACAACAGGCCGACGTCCTGGTCGAAGGAGGTCAGGCCCTTGAGGTAATACGCGTAATCCACGTTCGGATGCTGTGGGTGCAAACGAATGAAACGCTCGGCAGCAGACTTCGCAGCCTCAGGCTCGGCGTTCTTGTAGTTGGCGTAGATCAGCTCGAGTTGAGCCTGATCGGCGTAGCGCCCGAACGGATAACGCGACTCCAGTGCCTTCAGCTTGGCTGTGGCGGCAGTGTAGCTATTGTTGTCCAGGTCGGTCTGAGCCTGCTGGTACAGCTCGACTTCGCTAAGGTTTTCGTCTACGACTTCCTTCGATGAGCAAGCAGCGGTCAATGCGAGGATGGCGATCAGCAGCAGGTGTTTCACTTGCATGGCGGCTTGCGTCCCTATGACGGCCGCTGTCTTGGGCGGGGCCGTCCTGTTATGATGAGCGCCCCGTTGAATAGCCTCGGGGCAAAAGACGCCGTATTTAACCACAAGCGCGCAGCCGAAACCAAAGGCTGTGCCGACGCCTAGTCTGAGCATGTCCGATAAAATTGAACTTCGCGCAGAGGTGCCGTCCGAATTGGGCGGCCAACGCCTCGATCAAGTCGCCGCACAATTATTCGCTGAGCACTCGCGCTCGCGCCTTTCCGCCTGGATCAAAGACGGCCGCCTGACTGTGGATGGGGCGGTTATCCGCCCGCGAGACATCGTTCATGGTGGCGCCATTCTTGAACTGACTGCCGAGCAGGAAGCTCAGGGCGAATGGATCGCTCAAGACATCGAGCTGGACATCGTCTATGAAGACGATGACATCCTGGTGATCAACAAACCTGCGGGCCTGGTGGTGCATCCTGCCGCCGGTCACGCGGATGGCACCTTGCTCAACGCCTTGCTGCACCACGTGCCGGACATTATCAATGTGCCCCGCGCCGGTATCGTGCATCGCCTGGACAAGGACACCACCGGTCTGATGGTGGTGGCCAAGACCATTCAGGCGCAGACACAGCTTGTCACGCAATTGCAGAGCCGTAGCGTAAGCCGGATCTACGAATGCATCGTGATCGGTGTGGTGACGGCCGGCGGCAAGATCAATGCGCCGATCGGTCGTCACGGCCAGCAACGCCAGCGCATGGCCGTGATGGAAGGGGGCAAGCAAGCCGTCAGCCATTACCGCGTACTTGAGCGTTTCCGCTCTCACACGCACGTGCGGGTGAAGCTGGAAACCGGTCGTACACACCAGATTCGCGTGCACATGGCCCACATCAACTACCCGTTGGTCGGAGATCCTGCCTACGGCGGTCGCTTCCGCATTCCACCGGCCGCCAGTGTGACCATGGTCGAATCGTTGAAGGCGTTCCCGCGTCAGGCACTGCATGCGCGGTTCCTGGAGCTGGATCACCCGACCACCGGTAAACGCATGAGCTGGGAATCGCCATTGCCGGATGATTTCGTCTGGTTGCTCACGCTGCTCAAGCAAGACCGCGAGGCGTTCATCGGATGAGTGACTGGCTGATTCCCGACTGGCCTGCGCCTGCCGGGGTGAAAGCCTGCGTTACCACCCGTGCGGGCGGCGTCAGTCTGGCGCCGTTCGACAGCCTCAACCTTGGCGATCACGTCGGCGACAACCCGGAAGCGGTTGCCGAAAATCGCCGACGCCTCACCGATCATTTCTCTATTCAGCCGGCCTGGTTAAAGCAGGTTCACGGCATTGCCGTGGCCCATGCCGACCCCAATATCACGGCAACCGCTGATGCCAGTTGGACGACAACCCCCGGCATTGCCTGCGCGGCAATGACCGCCGATTGCCTGCCAGCGCTATTTTGTGACCGTGCCGGTACTCGCGTCGCGGCGGCCCATGCCGGTTGGCGTGGATTGGCGGCAGGTGTGCTCGAAGCGACGCTCGACAGCCTGGCGGTGCCTCCAGAAGACGTGCTGGTCTGGCTGGGCCCGGCCATTGGCCCGCAAGCCTTTGAAGTCGGCCCGGAAGTGCGCGAGACCTTCGTCCAGCAACTGCCCGAAGCGGCCAAAGCCTTTGTGCCCAGCCAAAACGCTGGCAAGTTCATGGCCGACATCTACGAACTGGCGCGTTTGCGCCTTGCTGTGCGCGGTGTCACCGCTGTTTATGGTGGCGGTTTCTGCACCGTGACCGATCCTCGCTTCTTTTCTTACCGCCGCAATCCACGCACGGGTCGGTTTGCCTCTCTTATCTGGCTGTAGTGCCCTATCTGGGGTACGAACGCTAGACTTCTCTGATCTACATCAATTCCAAGACGCTTGAATCTCCCAGAATCGACCACATCTAATGAGGTATCTGGCAGGTTTCTTCATTCAGGATGTTTTATAGGTCCGGCCTGCTCAAAAGGAAGGTGACCCATGCGCATAGATCGTTTAACCAGCAAATTGCAGTTAGCTCTATCCGACGCCCAATCGCTGGCCGTCGGCCTTGACCATCCCGGCATCGAGCCGGCGCACTTGATGCAGGCCATGCTTGAACAGCAGGGTGGTTCGATCAAGCCCCTGCTGATGCAGGTCGGTTTTGACGTCAACAGCTTGCGTAAAGAGCTGACCAAAGAGCTCGACCAGCTCCCGAAAATCCAGAACCCGACCGGCGACGTGAACATGTCGCAGGATTTGGCGCGCCTGCTTAACCAGGCCGATCGCCTGGCCCAGCAGAAGGGCGATCAGTTCATCTCCAGTGAGTTGGTATTGCTCGCCGCGATGGACGAGAACAGCAAGCTCGGCAAATTGTTGCTCGGTCAGGGCGTCAGCAAAAAAGCCCTCGAAAACGCGATCACTAACCTGCGTGGTGGCGAAGCGGTCAATGACGCCAATCACGAAGAGTCGCGCCAGGCGCTGGATAAATACACCGTCGACCTGACCAAGCGTGCCGAAGAAGGCAAGCTCGACCCGGTGATCGGCCGTGACGACGAAATTCGCCGGACGATCCAGGTCCTGCAACGTCGCACCAAGAACAACCCGGTGCTGATCGGTGAGCCTGGCGTGGGTAAAACCGCCATTGCCGAAGGCCTGGCCCAGCGCATCATCAACGGTGAAGTGCCGGATGGTCTGAAGGGCAAGCGCCTGCTGTCCCTGGACATGGGGTCGCTGATTGCCGGTGCCAAGTACCGCGGCGAGTTCGAAGAACGCCTGAAATCGCTGCTCAACGAGCTGTCGAAGCAGGAAGGGCAGATCATTCTGTTCATCGACGAACTGCACACCATGGTCGGCGCCGGTAAGGGCGAAGGCTCGATGGACGCGGGCAACATGCTCAAGCCTGCATTGGCACGCGGCGAATTGCATTGCGTTGGTGCGACCACGCTGAACGAGTACCGCCAATATATAGAGAAGGATGCGGCACTCGAACGGCGCTTCCAGAAAGTCCTGGTGGACGAGCCGAGCGAAGAGGACACCATCGCGATTCTGCGGGGCCTCAAAGAGCGTTATGAGGTTCACCACAAAGTCGCGATCACCGACGGTGCCATCATTGCCGCGGCCAAGCTCAGCCATCGCTACATTACCGACCGTCAATTGCCGGACAAGGCCATCGACCTGATCGACGAAGCGGCCAGCCGTATCCGCATGGAGATCGACTCCAAGCCGGAGGTCCTCGACCGTCTGGAGCGCCGTCTGATTCAGCTGAAGGTGGAATCCCAGGCGCTGAAGAAAGAAAGCGACGACGCGGCGAAGAAACGTCTGGAGAAGTTGCAGGAAGAAATCGTTCGACTCGAACGTGAGTATTCGGACCTCGAAGAAATCTGGAACTCGGAAAAAGCCGAAGTACAGGGTTCTGCGCAGATCCAGCAGAAAATCGAACAGTCCCGTCAGGAACTGGAAGCCGCGCGCCGTAAAGGTGATCTGAACCGCATGGCCGAGCTGCAATACGGGGTGATCCCGGACCTGGAGCGCAGCCTGCAAATGGTCGACCAGCATGGCAAAAGCGAAAACCAGTTGCTTCGCAGCAAGGTGACTGAAGAAGAAATCGCTGAAGTCGTCTCGAAGTGGACCGGCATTCCGGTGTCGAAAATGCTCGAAGGCGAGCGCGACAAGCTGATGAAGATGGAAAGCCTGTTGCACCAGCGTGTGATTGGTCAGGACGAAGCGGTGATCGCCGTTTCCAACGCGGTGCGGCGTTCCCGGGCCGGGTTGTCCGACCCGAATCGTCCGAGCGGTTCGTTCATGTTCCTCGGCCCGACCGGTGTCGGTAAAACCGAGCTGTGCAAGGCGCTGGCCGAGTTCCTCTTTGATACGGAAGAGGCGATGGTGCGGATCGACATGTCCGAGTTCATGGAGAAACATTCCGTGGCCCGGCTGATCGGTGCGCCACCGGGCTACGTGGGCTATGAAGAGGGCGGTTACCTGACTGAGGCGGTGCGTCGCAAGCCTTACTCGGTGATCCTCCTGGACGAGGTCGAGAAGGCCCACCCGGATGTGTTCAACATCTTGCTGCAAGTGCTGGAAGATGGCCGCTTGACCGATAGCCATGGCCGCACGGTAGATTTCAAGAACACCGTGATCGTCATGACCTCCAACCTGGGCTCGGTGCAGATCCAGGAACTGGTCGGTGATCGGGAGGCGCAACGCGCGGCGGTGATGGATGCGATTTCCACGCACTTCCGGCCGGAGTTCATCAACCGGGTCGACGAAGTGGTGATCTTCGAGCCGTTGGCGCGGGATCAGATCGCGGGCATTACCGAGATCCAGTTGGGTCGTCTGCGCAGTCGCCTGACTGAGCGCGAGTTGAAACTGGAGCTGAGTCCAGAGGCCATGGACAAGCTGATCGCGGTGGGTTACGACCCGGTGTACGGCGCACGACCGCTCAAACGAGCGATTCAGCGCTGGATCGAGAACCCGCTGGCACAGCTGATTCTGTCCGGTCGATTCATGCCTGGCGACACGGCTGTCGGCAAGGTGGAGAACGACGAGATCGTATTTGCCTGACCCGTCACGGCGGTGAAATAAACAAGGCCTCGCATTGCGAGGCCTTTTTTTCGTCAGGTTGTTGAACTGAAAGGAAAAGGCTTGTAAAGTGCGCCCCGCAGTAAGTCGCCCGTAAGGGTTTCTGCTCCCCAAGCAGAAATCTGAAATAAGTTGCAAATCATTAACTTGAATGCAATTTAAGGGGTTGACAGAGGTGCTTAAGATTGTAGAATAGCGCGCCTCAGACACACGAACGCAGCGATGCGAACGGGTCGAAGAGAGTGCAACATTGCGTCAAACGTTGTAATTGAAATATGTAGTTCCGTGATAGCTCAGTCGGTAGAGCAAATGACTGTTAATCATTGGGTCCCAGGTTCGAGTCCTGGTCACGGAGCCAATTTCAAACCGGGGTATAGCGCAGTCCGGTAGCGCGCCTGCTTTGGGAGCAGGATGTCAGGAGTTCGAATCCCCTTACCCCGACC